>JAKANM010000025.1 GCA_021812425.1 bacterium
ATCGTTTTGCCGCTCTCCTCAGCTGATACTATCATCAATTATCTAAAATCAATTTTGGACAACAATCCCGGCGCCGCGATTACGCTCATCAACGAACAAGCGGAAGAAGGAGTAAACCTCGATCAGTTTGCTTATGATTTGATCGAAACTTTGCGCACCATGCTACTCATCCTCATGAACCCCGACAAAAAAGCGACTGATACTGAATTTAGCGCCGAGACAATGAAAGAATTTCGCGCACTCGCGAATGCGCTCCAAGCGGACAAACTGCTCACCCTTATAGATCTAGCTCTGAAGCGCCGCGGGGAATTAAAATTCGCGCCTCTGCCGCAACTGCCGCTGGAACTTCTCGCGGTTGAGGCGGCCGGACTCGCGTCCCACAATTCAAATTTGCTAAAACAAAACAACGAAATACCAATCACCAAAGAAAATCTTCCGGAAAAGCCCGTCGCCGCAAAAGAACCACCAACCAAAAAAATTGCAGCCAAATCTATTAGCACCACGCTTGATCAAATTCGCGGCCGCTGGTCCGAGGTTGTAGAAAAAGCGTCGACCGACATACCTTCACTCGGCTTCATCCTCAGCATGTGTTCGCTGGTAGATATAAGCGGAGACGTTCTGACAATGTCTGTTCCTTTTGAGCTTCACAAAGAAAAACTTGAATCTGCAAAAAATAAGGTCGTCGTCGAACAATGTCTTGAGACGACCTTTGCCGAAAAAATCCGATTGTCTTACACAGTCGTCCGGGAGAACAAATTAGAAACAAACGACCTGGAAATGACAAAACTGGCGACAGATTTTGGCGGAGTAGTAGTATAAATATGAAAAAAATTATTGCCATAGGATTATTTTTTTTATTTTCACCTCTTTCGGCTCTAGCAGAAGCCACTTCCTTGCCCGTAAAAATTAGTTTACCGGTACCTTTTTATTGGGAAATTCCGGATGGCGTTTGGGTACCGCCCTGGAGCGGAGCTTGCGAGGAAGCGAGTGTCGTGGCGGTCGAAAGTTACTATCTAAAACAACCAAAAAAGATCGTCAAAAAAATCGAAGCCAAGGCAGTGATGTCTCCTCTTTTTAAAATTGAAGACCGGATTTTTGGTTATAACTCAGACACATCCGGCAGTGAAATCGTTCGGCTTATCAACGATTACACCTCGTTTGACGCCACCCTGAGAGACAATCCGACCCTGGAGGAAATCAAAGCCGAATTGGCAGCCGGCCGCCCGGTAATTTCATTGCATTATGGTTATGATCTAAATAATCCACGACACCGCTTTCGGCGCGGCGGATCCTCGTACCATGTGATGGCGATTGTCGGCTATGATGACTCTCGCGGAGAATTCGTGGTGAATGATTCTGAGCTACCGGATGGCATTGACTTCCGCTATAAATATGGTATTATTCTTTCCACTCTCCACGATTTCAATCACCAAACCAAAAAGGCCGACGGGCCGGCCAGAGTCATTTTTACCGCGCCAAAAATGCTTGCAAAAGCGACTGGTTCGAACCGTATTTACCTGGTTCGCGATAACAAAAAATACTACATTTCTAATCCATTGGTATTCACTAATCACCGCTGGAAATGGAGCCTGGTGAAATCGATCGATAAAGCCAAGCTTGATGCAATCGAAACCGGAAAATCAATAAATAACTAACTCCGAGATCGTCTAATGGCAGGACATGAGACTCTGAATCTCATTATCTAGGTTCGAATCCTAGTCTCGGAACACAAACCCGTCGCTCGCGAGCGACGGGTTTTTTATTAAAAAAACCGCCGGCTGAGGGCCGGCGGCAGTCAATAAATTTCTAAGATTCCAAATTACATTTTTTCTTCACACTTACCCATCTTGTCCCAGCATTTACACCTCAGACCCATCATCTTTTGGAGGCCAAGCAAAATTACTAAAACCGGCCAGGCAACATCGACAAACTCAGCCGATATTACCCCAAGATTGCCAAGTAAAAAAGTTAAGCCAAGCAACACCAATAACATCGGCACTGCTTTGTGGTGCATGCACCCGCATTTGTTGTTCCAATGGCAGGCGTGCCCTTTGCACACATCATGACCCTGCTCCATGGCGCCGCTTTTGCAGCAACCACCTTGATTTTCTCCCATACGATTTGAGGTTAATAATAAGATGTATTTATTATAGCATATAGACGCTATGAAGGGGAATAACCCTTTACCAAGGTCAAAATTTATGTTAGGATAGCCCTATGTCTACTATCATCAACGGCAAAGCAATCGCCGAAAAAATCGAAAGTGAGGTAAAGGCGCGCGTCGCGAAGCTGAAAAAGAAAGGCAAAAAAGTTCGCCTCGACGTTATTTTGGTCGGCGAAAACCGCGCTTCTGAAACCTACGTCCATCGCAAACAAGAAGCCGCCCTACGCGTCGGTATTGATTTTCATTTACATACCATCTCATCGGATGTTTCCAAAAATGACTTAGTTAAGACCATCAAAACATTTCAAAAATGTTCCTCCGGCCTGCTGATCCAATTGCCGTTGCCCGAAAATCTGTACACGCCGGAAATTTTAAATACAATCGACCCTGATTTTGATGTCGACTGCCTCACGAACGAAAATCTCGGCCGCCTGGTAACGCAAAGTGGTTTTATCATGCCGCCGACTCCCGCCGCCGCTTTGGAAATTCTCCAGGAATTAAAAATAAATCTCCCCGGCAAAAATATTACCATCATCGGCATGGGTGCCCTCGTCGGCAAACCGCTCGCCATCATGATGGTCAACGAAGGCGCGAGCGTAACCACCTGCAACAGCCGAACCACGAACATCAAAGATAAGTGCCTTAGCGCCGACATCATCATTACCGGCGTCGGAAAAAAAGATATTTTACGCGGCGACATGGTGAAACCAGGCACGATTGTCATCGACACCGGCTTTGTTTTTGAAAAAGGAAAACTAATGGGCGACGTAAATTTCGATGAAGTAAAGAATGTCGCCGGTTTTATCACACCTACTCCAGGAGGCATCGGACCTATCACAGTAGCTTGCCTTCTTCTAAATACCATAATTTGCGCTGAACGCAAATTTAGCCAATTCTAGCCTATACATTGACAAAAGTCATTTTTTGTGCTATCCTATTGTCGCCAAAGCATATCGCTTGGTTAGCCCTTTAAACAACCGCCGTAAACATCAAAAAGAGAGGTCCTGATGATCCTAGTAGCCGGAGTTCTCGCTGTAATAGCCGCGATTATCATCCACGAATGGAATCAACAGCAGCCACACAAACCCACTCGTCAAATCAAGCCGACGGAATTTCAAGAGTCCATTGAAGCGGACAAGAACCGGCTGCGACAAGAGGTTTTGAAAATTGTGGCAGCGCAGCAAGATCTGCCTCAGGACTGCCTCGATAGAATCATTAATGAGATTCAGGGTAGGCCCTGTGAGAGTTACTACATACTCAGAATGGCCAAACCGGACGGCGGTGCCGAAACCATGCGAGTCCCAACTACTCTTTGGGACGTACTCAGATGGTGCGTTCTTCGAAACGACGCGCCGACCATGGAAAAAGCTCGGGAGCTCGAAAAGAAAACCAACCTGAGCAGTGCAGACTGTAAGAAAAAGACCTACCACCTTTACGACACCTGGCGCCGGGTCGACAAGCTGTTCGACACGATGTACCCTAACGCTCCCGCCGAGCACAGGGACGTCTGGACCGAAAGACTCAACCAGCAAACAATGTCAACCTTCAACAAACTGGTCGAGCAACTTTCTTCCTACGGATCAAGACTCATCCGCCGTGAACCAAATCGGCGGCTGGCATCAACCTAGCCACGCGTCTAAAGGGATACAGCCAGCACCACCCGTGCTGGCTTCCCTAATTATATAAATAAAATGACTAAAGGATTTTGGAAAAAATTAAAAAAACCGATCTTCGCCATCGCACCGATGGCTAATGTTACTGATGCCGCTTTTCGAAAAATGCTGACCAAGTACGGGAAACCGGATGTAATGTGGACTGAATTTGTTTCTACCGACGGCTTAATGTCGGAAGGACGAAAAAATATTTTAATTGACCTGAAATTCGATAAATCAGAACGGCCGATCGTCGCGCAAATTTTCGGATCAAAACCTGAAAATTTTTATAAAACCGCATTATTTTTGCAGGAACTCGGTTTCGATGGTATCGACATCAACATGGGCTGTCCGGATCGAAATGTTGAAAAACAAGGCGCGGGCGCGGCGCTCATGAAAAATCCGAAACTGGCTCAGGAAATTATTCAGGAGACTATCCGCGGTGCTGGCAAAATTCCGGTTTCAATCAAAACACGGATCGGCTACAACAAAAATAATCTTTCAGAATGGCTCCCGGCCCTGCTCGAAAAAGAACCAGCCGCGATTACAATTCACGCTCGCACCCGAAAAGAAATGTCGGATGTCCCGGCGCGCTGGGAACATATCGCCGAAGCGGTGCAAATCAGAGACGCTCACGACAAATCAAAAAATAAAACTCTAATTCTTGGTAATGGCGACGTTTCAAGCCATGAGGACGGGCTCAAAAAAATTGCGGAAACCGGCGTCGACGGCATCATGATTGGACGCGGTCTTTTTGGCAACCCGTGGTTTTTCAAACCCGGCTTCACGCCATCAATCGAAGACAAACTCCGCGCCCTTGTCGAACATACTAAACTTTTTGAAAAAATTCTCGTGGAACACAAGAGCTTCGACATCATGAAAAAACACTTCAAGGCCTATGCTAACGGTTTCGACGGAGCAAAAGAACTGCGAATTAAATTAATGGAAACAAAAAATGCCGCTGAAGTAGAAAATGTAATAAATAAACATTTCACTGATTAAAACAATGGCCTCCGACGTGATGTCGGAGGCCGAAACGGCAGTACTAAATTACAAAGATTTTTTTCTCGTATAGCCACTCGATCAGTCCGACCAGGTCCGGGTTCAGGCTATACATTTGGGTTCTGATTTCAGCCCCACTCAGGACTTCCATCTCTCCGTCTGAATTACGCTCACGATGCGAGGCGTCGTAGCAATCGGCCAAAGCCAGAATTCGGGCATGATTCTTGATAATCCGCCTGGTCTCCTGAGAGTAGTTTCGACTTTCCGGCGGCATTTTCCGCGGGTACCTGTTTTTCTGAAAACGATGGTGCAAAAGGATAACTTCGGCCGTGAAGTCAAAACGGCCTTTCAGCAACCGGTAGCCAAACAGCACGTGTTCCCGCATTATCGCGGCGTCGCGCTCCGTCCAATGTTTCCCGACATTCAGATTTTCGACGGGGATAAGAGCCTTTCCCACATCATGCAGGACGCCAGCATAAACCAATGCCTTCTTCTCAAAGCCAACAGCGCCGGCGATTACTTCCAGCAGGATCGCAACCCGCAAACTATGCTGGTAATGAAAATGAGTGAAGGCATTCTTGTGTTTGAGCGGAGAGAGGAACGCCTCCAGGACTCTGCGCTCATCTTTACCGACTTTGAGTCGAGCGAGAATTTGACCAAACTCCTCCTCCAGGCGTCTGGTTTCTTCCCCACCCAGAATTTTGAAGTTGTCCTTAGGCAACATCGTGCCTTCTCCTTTAATGGGTTAATCCGTGTAGTTGTATATCACATTTTCAACCAAATAGCAATCCCTCAGGCTTGTTATCGGCCAGCTTATCGGATGTGATATTATCGGATAATTTTGGTTTAAGAGGGCTTTCGAAAGCTTCAATCGGCAGACCAGACGGCGCTTCACCGCGTTTGTAGCCGGCTTTATGCAAAAGCGGCGTCTTCACAAACGGCAATGGGAAATGCCACAGCGTTGCAAGTTCCTCAGTATTCATGATATAACCGTCAATTTTCTTCCACTTCATCTTCCTGGCCTTATAAGCTTTAACAAAACTAGTCTTCAGTAAATTACTTTTTTTGTGGTTCGAATCGTAATGAGCCTGGGTCGATGCCGCCGGCACGATCGCATTACGATCCTGAATATGAAATTGGTTCATCGCGCCGACTAAACCGCTAATGCACCGGCCGGGATTGTAGACTTCCTTTCTAGCCGCATAAAGCACGCGCAGTTTATTTTTGAAACCTATTTTTGAAATTTTTTCCTCAATCGCCTCCACCGTCTTTCTCATCCCGGGCGTGACGTCCCCGCCTTTGCGTTCTTCTTTTTTGTCCTTCGGATCCTTGGGTTCGAAATTCCACTGAATTATATTACCCATCTCGGTCGCGAAAAAATTTAAGAAACCAGTCAAAGCGCCCGCAATACCTTCAAGCCAGGATCCCGAACTTTCAGGCTCTCCTTTTAATAACCTTTTGGCGAGTCCGATCCCCTTTTCTTTCCATTCGTTGCCAACCGGCTCAACTAAAATCTGCAACCAAAAATTTTCGCCGTGTCCGATCCTGGTAAAATTTTCGAGGATGGCGGCCATTGGATCACTGAACACCGCTTCCTTGCTCAGACTATATTCGAATTCTTGGTAGGTGCGGATCGGATAAGCATTGTCATTCGCTAATTTAAATTCAATACCCGTCACGTCGTAATCATCATTTGGAAATTTGTCCGGAATGTTGACGATATAATCTTCAACCTCAGTAATTTCCGCTTCAGGATACTGAGCATAGACCGACGCTTCAACCAAATCGCGAAATTCAGCTTCGGTGCGAATTAAGAACTGAATATAACCCTCAATGCTGATAATTTCGAGGCTAAAGCCCTTTTGGGTTTTGCCGGTCCAAAATTTGTCCCCAACATTAAGGTGTACTAACGAGCCGGTCAAATGCGCAAAAATCTGTTCAACCGCCTTTGGCGTTTGCACAAACATTTGCGGCACATCCACCGCGAGCAATACCCACTGCCAGTTTTTGGCATATTTAGTAGAAATACGATATTCGACCCACAGATCAGCTCCGGCTTTCAAAAAATAATAGGCAATAAAAACCCAACCGCCTAGCGCGAAAATAACGAGCGCCTGATCGGTGTTCGCTAAATCAATAAACCACTGCCAGAATGAAAAATCTATAACTACTCCAAAAAATTCCATACACTAATGTTTCCCGGAACCATCGGCGTTGACGATCTGATACATGATTCCATAAACAATCAGGATCGCGAACACGGTCCACCACCAGCCATACCCTCCAGAAATATAGCCGGCATAATACGCTAGACCAACCACCAAAGTGGCTATAAAAGCCACCAAATGACGAACAATTGTATCATTCATAAACGAAATGAGTGAGTGAAATATTTAGCAAGCTAAATATTTCCGAACGAATGAGTTTATATGTGGCGTAGCCCATATATGATATGAGTATAACACACAAAGCTAAATAAATAAAAAACACCCGCATTTGCGGGCGTTTGTTATTTGTTGTTTTTTTAGACTAGAGCCCTTTCTCGCTTGCGCTTCTGCCAACGGTCCACCAAAACCAAGAGCGGACTCGCGATAAATATCGAAGAATAAGCTCCGCTGGCCATACCGATAATCAGTGCCAAAGCAAAATTATGGATAGTCTCGCCGCCAAGAAAATACAAAGCGAACAGCGGCAACAGTACCGTCAGGGTAGTGTTCATGGAACGCATCAAAGTTTCATTTAAAGCAACGTTAACGGTTTCAGCAAAATTTTCAGCCGTGTGATGAATGATATTTTCTCGAATACGATCATAAACCACGATCGTATCCGTAACCGAGAAACCAAGTACCGTGAGCAAAGCCAAAACGAAATCGGTCTCAATCTCGACTCCCATAAAACGGCCAAGGAACGCGAACACACCCAACACCAACAAAATATCATGGATCAAAGCTACGATGGCGAGAGCGCCGTATTTCCAGCTCGCAACCGGCCGAGAAACACCGCGGAAGGCATAGGCAACATAAATAATAATCGCGATATTGACCCAAATGATAGCGCCGATCGCACGCGAACGAAGCTGATCGCTGACGGCAGAGCCGATGGTCTCGAAACTTTCTTCATGGACGACATTACCGTTTTGGCCAAAGTCAGCCTGAAATTTTTTATTAAGCGCCTGGTGCTGATCTTCCGACAAAAAACTCGTACGGATAAAATAACGATCAGTGCCGGAACCCTGAACAACATACTGTTTCAAACCGGAATCTTCAAGTGACCTTTGTACCGCTTCAACCGTTGGACGATTTTTCGAAAAAGATATTTCGAGAAGACTGCCACCGGTAAAATCAATACCCAACTTTAGCCCCCAAGTGGCAATCGCGAATACCGCGACCACAACCGTCAGAGCGCTGATCGTGTACCAAACTTTTGCGTATTTTACGAATGGGATATTCATATACATTTACTTTGAAGCTGATTTACGACCGAGGAAAAATAAACGCGTTCCTTCACCAAATAACCCAAGCACAAGGCGCATGATAGTGCGGGTGATCGTGACGGCGGTGAAGAGGCTGACAAGCACACCAGTACCGAGCACGACCGCGAAGCCCTGCACAAAACCGCTGCCAAACCAAACTAGAACAATCGAACTGATCAGTGTCGTAACATGGCCGTCTCTGATCGAAGGCCAGGCGCGCAGGAACGATTCCTCCATCGCGGCTTTCAGAGATTTACCGGCGTGCAATTCTTCCTTCAAACGCTCAAACACCAAAACATTGGCATCGACCGCCATGCCGATCGATAAAATGAAACCGGCAATACCTGAAAGCGTCAGCGTTACTCCGAGCAACTTGAAGATTGTCAGGTTCAAAATCGTGTAAAGCAAAAGTGAAAATACGGAAAGTATGCCGGGCAAACGATAGTAAATAACCATGAAAATCATGACGAGCAGAAGTCCGGCCAAACCAGCCTTAAAACTCTTCTGGAGAGAGTCAGCACCAAGAGTGGCGTCGACTTTTTGTTGGCTGAGAAGTTCCACTGGTACCGGTAGAGCGCCAGAATTCAGTCTCTGCGAGAGTAGTTTGGCTTCGGTAATGCTGAAACTGCCGTTGATGACAGCACTGCCGCCATTGATTGCTTCATTGACGCGCGGGACGCTGATCGGCTCGCCGTCGAGATAGATTGCGACTTGTTTTCCAACATTGCGTCCGGTAATTTCAGAAAAAAGCTTGGTGCCTTCGTCATTAAACTGGAGGCTTACCTGCACCTGTCCGGTCTGGTTGTCAGTAGTAACTTCAGCGCGTTTCAACTGTTTGCCGGAGAGACCGGTCAATTTCCAACCCCCAGTCGGCGGAACGATATCTGTTTTCTGTCTAAAACGGAGGAATACCCGCGACACGTCATAAACCTTTTGAGTACGCGCCACTTTTCTATATATAAGGTGATAACCAAACTGCGTTTCAACCGGTCCAACAATGGTGTTGGTCGCGGAATTCCAAACGGCATTTTCAAATTCCGGAACCATTTGTCCTTTCTTGAAGAAGCCGAGGTCGCCGCCGCTCGTCGCGGCGCCAGGTTCGGTTGAATATAATTTTGCAAAATTACTAAAATTCTCCGTGTTAATTTGCGTCTTCAGGCCGTTAATTTTTGCGAGAGCCTGTTCTTTGGTGGAAGTGGAAACACAGCCCTGCGCGCCCTGATAACAGATCAGCAGATGAGAGGCGCTTACTTCCGGTTCACCGACTTTCTCGCCGATTCTTTTTAAAATATTATATCCAAGGCCATCGTTAATGGCGATATTGTTTAATGTTCCGTCCTTAACAGTCTTCGCCCAGGCGTATAGCTTCGGATAATCCTTCTCGGTAATAAAACCAAGATCACCGCCATTTTTCCTAGTACTGGTCGGATCGTCAGAATATTGACTGACCACAACCTGGAACGGCACTCCGACCGAAAGATCATGATAGGCGTCCTTGGCTTTCTTTTTCAAAGATTCATTGTACGCGTCCAAATCCTTTTTTTCCGCTACGGTCAAATCGCGCGCCGGCTTATCATTTACTTCCTTAAATTCCAAAATTGGTGTTTCCCCGATCATCTTGATGGCCTGATTGACGTCAGTCACCCCTGGCAACTCCACAATGATGCGATAGCTATTCGCAACCCTGGTGGTCTGGACCATAGGCTCAGCAACACCGAGACCGCCGCGAACGCGCCTTTCGATCACGTCCCGCACACCCTCGACCGAGCTCGCAACATCACCTGAAGAAATTTGTCCGGTTTTGGCTTCATAAATCAAATGCGCTCCACCTTGCAGATCAAGGCCGAGATTGAACCCTTTGTCCGGCAAACGAGGAATGCCGAGGTTGGCTTTTTTATTTACCCAATCAATACCGCGGTTGGCAGATCCTGGCAAAATTACTAAGAGACCAAAAACCGCGAGAGCGACAATCGCATAAAATTTCGAACGTACGCTGGCCTTAGTTATTGTTCCCCCCGTTGGTTTAAACTTCTTGGACATAGAAGAATTAGTATCAAAATGTTGCCTCATCTTAACTTATTTAGTTATTTTTGGCAAGTGATTAGCGGTGCGTAAACTACTTGATATTAGATTTCAAGCGCCATGGCACTTTTTGAATTTTTTGCCTGATCCGCACGGACAAGGATCGTTGCGTCCGACCTCTTTACCGTCTGAAGTTAAAGTTTTTAATTTTGATTTGGCAGATTCAACACCGTTCCCCACTTCCGTTGTTTTGGCAGCCCCTTGCAACTGCAGATTTCCGGACTCCATGATACTCGGCGCTAGCTCGATGCCAATACTCATTTTGAAAATCGTGTAAACAACTTCTTTTTGGATTAAGTTAAGCAATTCATTGAACATTCGATAAGTTTC
>JAKANM010000026.1 GCA_021812425.1 bacterium
CGCCTTTTCCTTTTCCATCATTTTTCGCCTTTCGGCGGAGGGGTCGGGGGAGGAGCCGCACAAAAATGCAAAGGAAACGGCGCGGGATGCGCGCGAGCGGAGCGAGCGCCCGAGGCGCGTTAGGTCGTTGGGTTGTCGAAGTGGGTTCGCGCAAAGGTGAGTATCTCACCGCAGATAGAAACTTCATCAAACGTGAGGGGCGCCGCGCGGAGCAATCCTTTCAAACGCTGAAGTTTCCATTGGCGGTATGTATTTGAAAATATCCGAACCGATTTCATTAACGGGCTCGGCGGGCGGAATTCCGCCCACACCCCCTTTCCGCCCGCCTCGCCCAAAAGCGGAAGCGAAAAGGACGATTTCAAGTTTTTTGCGGGCGGTAGCCCGCAAGGAAAATCATAACTGATTTTCCTCTTTGGCGGCAAATTCAATTTCCGGCTTTATCCTTTCAAACATTTTAATATGTCCTTGTGTATTCGGGTGCAATCCGTCAATCAAATCATCATTATTTAGTAAATCATTGATTGGAATAAATTTCAAATTATTTTTTGAGCAAAAATCTTCAATGATTCGGTCAAATTCCTTTATTTTTTCATTTGTATATGTTTTATCGGTATTCCAAGGAATTGGTTTCGTTTTTGATTCATCGACCGGAGTTAGTCCGACAAAAATTATTTTGGCGGTAATTTTTTTTGCGATTCCGTAAAGTTTTTCGATGTTGCTTCTAAAATCATCTTCAGAAATCCGATTACTGTTAGTTGAATGGATAAATTGAGCATCATTTACCCCAATTGCAAAAACAATTATGTTTGGTTCTCGAACTTTTGATTCATTCTCAATTCTCGCCAATAAATTTTCTGTGGCATTTCCGGAAATACCAAGATTATAAACATCAATGTCATATTTTTCGCCAAAATAAACCTTGAGGCGTTCTACCCACCCGCCCCTTTCAGAATCACTCGCACCCCATGTTATACTGTCGCCAAAAATACAAATTGCCATAAATTTATTCCAAAATATAATCCCAGCCGGGTTGCCACGCTTTCTTCTTTCGCCAATCTTCGGCAAAAGCTTGTTCCCAAGTTTTATTTTTCAACAAAACATCTAACGCAAGTTGCGGGGCCTTGTGTGCCACTATCGCAACAGATTTTCTGTCATAACTCTGTTTTAGAAATTCAAGAAAACCGGCAATTCTATTTTTCACATCTTCATAACTTTCGCCTTCGGGAAATTGCTCGGTAATATGATTTTCCTGCATTGGCTCAACAACTGCTGAGGGTTGAGCGTTGTATCTTCCGTAATTACATTCCCTTAATCTTTTGTCCGGTATAATCGGCACAATTTCTTCAAAAGTTAATTTCGCCGAATCAACAGCTCTTTTCAAATCGGAACAAAATACAACATCAAATTTTTTGTCCTTGATTTTATCTTTTAATTCAGTGGATTGCTTAACGCCTAACTCTGAAAGTCCAACATCAAACCACCCAGACGAAATTTCTTTTTCGTTGTCAGTCGTTGTTCCGTGAATAAAATAAGTTATTTTTACAGCCATAATTTTTATTTCAATAAATCCTCAACGGAAATTCCAAGGGCCTTAGCGATTTTGGCGATAATTTGGACGCTTGGCTTCTGCACAAAATCGCCTTCGATTTTTGTAAGAGTAGTATGTTTTACACCCGATTTACGCACTAAATCGTCTTGAGTTATCTCAAGTTTATTGCGGTATTTTTTGATATTCTCGCCAATAGTTGCCATAGTTTCAAAAGTTTGATATCATCAAGTTATGATATGATTTCAATATTATGATATCAAAAAATCTTAATCTTCACAATACATTAAAGAAAAGTCCGCTTCTGGCCAAAATAAAGTTCGAGCCGACATTTTTTCAGGTTCTTTGGCGGTTTGCCTTTTCGCTTCCGTTTTTGGGCGAGGCGGGCGGAAAGGGGGTTTGGGGGGAATTCCGCTTTTCCTTTTAGAAGAAAAAATCGGGCGGGCGCAAAATAAAAAAATTGAAAGAAAATTGTTTTGCTTTGCTTGCCGAAATTCGGCGGGCGGAAACGCTGGGGCGGGTCTAAAAGTCAAAATCAGGATTTTCGGCAAAAAAAGTTCGGATTTTAACCAAAAGGCACCGCTCACAAAATAACCCTATACAAGACGGGTTATTTTGTGAGCGGAGAGTGAGGGATTCGAACCCTCGATACCTTGCGGTAAACGTGCTTTCCAAGCACGCGCCATAGACCAACTAGGCGAACTCTCCTTAGTTCTTTTTCAGCTGTCGAATCCTATCAAAAATGGCGAGCGCCGTCAATCCTAGAAAAACCATCAGCACCCCCCACTGCGCCGGCGTCAAATAAGCATAGCGAGCGTCGCTCATCGGCAAGTCCGAAGCGCGCAGAAAATCAAGTAAAAATCTAGCTACCGCGTATGACAAAGTTGAATAAAGCGCCACCAAACCCCAACGCTTTTTTATCAATTTTGGAAAAAGCCAAATAAAAATTGCGAATATGCCAAAATCAACCAATGATTCGAGAAGGCCTAGATTATACCGCGTTCCGAAGGGAAATCGTTCCGCGAGAAAAAAATTTGTTAGTCGCCCTGGGTGCATATCAGTCACGAAGCAGCCCAGCCGACCGATTCCAAACCCCAGCCACAAACTCACCGCCATTATATCAAAATAAGGCAGGAACTCCTTGGCTTTGAAGTGACGGAATTTGATAAATAAATATAACGCGAACAACGCGCCAAAAAAACCGCCCGTCGAGGACAAGCCACCGTGCCAAAATTTCACGATTTCACTTGGAGTTTGCAGGTAGTAATCTAAATTATAAAAAACAACATGAAAAACGCGCGCGAAAAAAAACGCCGAGACCAGCATCCAAATTTCCGCGTCCAGCAAAACCTCCTCCGACAGCAAATATTTTTTTGCGAGTCGAGTCATGAGAAGTGTCGCCGCAATAATCCCGGTGGCGACGAAAGCCCCCCACACATGAATCGCAATCGGACCAATTTGGAAATAGTCAATCTGAAAAAATGGAATCATATCAAATTCGGTTACTTCTTCATCTGAGCGGCCACCTCCTCGGGTTTGTCAACAATCTTAAGCAGTAACTCATCAGGAGCGGAGATGGTTTTAAAATTTACATTCAGATTATGAATAATTTCAACAAGTTGTTTCCAGTATTCCTTGCCATACAACATAATCGGAATCAACTCCATTTTTTTTGTTTCCTGTAATGTCAAAAGCTCAAACAACTGATGCAAAGTCCCAAATCCGCCTGGAAAAAATACGAAAGCTTCGGATGGGGCGGTGATGATAAGTTTGCGGATAAAAGGAAAGAAAAATTCCTTGGAATGGGTGACAAAGTTATTGATGCGTTCGCGACCGCGGAACTTCATCGTAATTCCAACACTTCGCGCGCCGGACTCGAACGCGCCCTTGTTGGCGGCTTCCATGATGCCGGGACCGCCTCCGGTGATGATAGTATGTTTATTTTGACCAAGCAATTTACCGACTTCATAAGCGGAATTATAATATTTAGAACCAGGCAGACAGCTCTTGGTACCGAGAATTGTAACGTCGCGTTCAAGCGTGGTCAAAAATTCAAAACCCTCAACCAACTCCGCCATAATCCGGAAAATTCGCCAATCTGTAGTACCTTCCTTGCAAAGCGGATTACTCGGATCGTTGTCGCAAACGTTGGCCCGATCAGGAACATCTTTGATAAATCTGAACGCTTCCTCAGCGGTCTCGACAATATGCCAATTTTCCATTTCACTGTCGGAAATCGAATGAACCTCATCCATGGCGCGGGTGCGCAAAAAATTTACTAACGGTTCCCAATATTCACGTCCAACGAGAACAATCGGCGATTTGTTCATGAATCCCATCTCCATATAATCCACCACCTCAAAAAATTCGTCCAGCGTCCCATAACCGCCAGGGAAAAAAACGAATGCGTTGCCGGGCGAAGTAAGCATCACCTTGCGCGTGAAGAAATAATAAAAAGCAACTGATTTTCGGACGTAGGGATTTATCCGCTGTTCCATCGGTAATTGGATGTTTAGGCCTACCGACTCGCCGCCCACCTCGAACGCGCCCTTGTTGGCGGCTTCCATGATGCCGGGACCGCCTCCGGTCACGGTCGTAAAACCATTTTTGCCGAGCAGGCGTCCAAGATCCTCGGCAATCTTAAAATATTTATTATTGGCTGGAATCCGCGCCGAACCGAAAACAATCACTTCTTTTTTAAGTTCACCTAAAAATTGGTATCCTTCCACCATCTCGGTAACGACGCGAAATATTCTCCAGCTGTCGCGATAATTTACAACAGCGCCGGCGGTTTCAATATGCCTCGGCACCGAAAGCGGACTGACTGCTCCAACTGTTCCCGATTGCGATTTCGCATTTTTTTTTGGCATATGAGTTTCGATATTTAGATAGCGATGAATTGACCAATTTTTAGAACCTTGCCCTCGGCGAGGCGCGATCCGATCACCTGCACTCCAATCGGCAAATTATTTTTGTCTTCTCCGGCCGGAACCGACAGCGCCGGCATTCCGGCAAGAGCGGCTGGACCAACCATCACGTCGGCGAGATACATCAACAACGGATCGTCGATTTTTTCTCCGATTCCGAAGGCGGTGAAAGGTGAAGTCGGAGTAATTAACGCATCTACTTTTTTGAATACTTCATCAAAATCACGGCGAATCAATGTTCTAACCTGCTGAGCCTTTTTGTAATAAGCGTCATAATACCCTGCCGAAAGAGCGTATGTTCCGATGAGAATACGCCTCTTAACTTCCTCCGGAAATCCCCGCTCGCGCGATTCGGCGTAAAGATCGTCTAGGCAAGCCGCCTTGGCCCTGACTCCATAACGAACGCCGTCGAGACGGCCAAGATTTGAGCTGTCCTCGCACGGCACAATAATGTAATACGCGGCAATCGAGTATTTAGTATGCGGCAAGCTAACCTCGGTTATCAGACAACCAAGTTTTTTTAATTTTTCCACAACTTCCAAAGTCCGCGCTTTGACCTCACTCTCAATACCAGGCGCGTCAAAATATTCCTTCGGCAAACCAATACGCACACCCTTCAAATTTCCGCCCAACGCCTTAAGATAATCAGGAACCGGCTCAGGGACAGTGGTCGCATCCATCTTGTCCTGCCCCGCAATAGCGTTCATGACCAGGGCCGCATCCTCGACAGTCTTGGTAATCGGTCCGACAGTATCGAGCGAAGACGCCATCGGCATGATTCCATAGCGCGAGTTTCTCCCGTAGCTAGGCCTAAGCCCCACCACTCCGCAGAAACTGGCCGGCTGGCGAATCGAACCGCCGGTGTCCTCCGCGATCGAGTAGATACACATATCGTCGGCCACGGCCGCCGCCGAACCGCCCGATGAACCGCCGGCCACCTTGGAGAGGTCGCGCGGATTTCGAACCGGACCGTACATGCTATTCTCATTGCTTGCGCCATGTCCGAAAGCGTCGCAGTTATTTTTACCGACCAGCACTCCCCCGCCGGCGCGAATTTTGCGAATGACAGTAGCTTCGTGAGGCGGAAGATAGTTATCCAAAATTTTAGCCGATCCGGTCGAACGAACCCCCTCGGTGCAAATCGCGTCTTTCACGGAAAATGGGACACCGGTAAGGGCCCCCGCTTTGCCTGAAGCGATCATTTCATCCGCCGCTTTCGCTTCCCGGAGAGCGCCTTCATCCGCGACAGTAATAAAAGCATTGATTTCCGAATTTCGCTTTTTTATCCGGTCAAGACAAGCTTTCGTAAGTTCAACCGAGGTAAATTTTTTATTTTTTAAACCCTCGGTTGCTTCCTTGATTGTCAGTTCGTTTAAGTTCATAAAAATTATTCTTCAAAAACCTCCGGCACCACCAGTTCCCCATTCTCGACCTCCGGCATCACGGCCAATATCTTCGCCTGCCGTCCGGAATTCTCGGCTATATCCTCTCGATATACATCCTCGAGCCCGGTCACCTGGAAGGTAGGTTCGACACCAATCGTGTCAACTTCATTTAAAATTTTCATGTAATCTAAAACAGCGGAGATAGTTTCCGCATAGCGTTTTTCTTCCTCGTTATTTAATTTTAGCCGCGCGAGCGAAGCAATCTTCCTGATTTCATCGATAGATAATGACATAATCATTCCAAATTTACATCAAAAGTATATCATAAAAATTAAGCTATTAGCAAGTTCGTTCTTGCCATAAATCCTAAAAAAATGTATAACTGATCTGTTATGGAAATAGTAACCAACTCCGAACAAGAAACTAGGGATTTCGCCAAAAAATTCGCCGACAAATTATCCGGCGGCATGATTTTGTGTCTTTATGGGGAGCTTGGAGCCGGCAAAACGACATTCGTGAAGGGGTTGGCGGAAGGTCTTGGCGTTAAAACGAATGTCACTAGCCCGACTTTCACGCTCATGAATATTTATAAAATACAAAATACAAAATCTAAAATCAAGAAACTAGTTCATATCGACACCTACCGTCTAAAAAACGAACAGGAGCTGATCCAAATTGGAGCTGAGGACTATGCCGGCGCGGCAGAAAATATCACTGTGATTGAGTGGCCGGAGAAAATCGCTAATTTTTTAAAAAATAAAAAAGCGGTCAAGATTTATCTCGGCCACGCTTCCGACACGGTGAGAAATATTAAGGTTGAGAGCTAGAGGATGCTCCGACCGATGATGTCGAAACTGGAACCAGCAATTCATTCGCATGCTGTAACGCTTCGTTGTATTCGTCCTCAGCAGCCTTTAACGCAGAGGCGGAGTGGTGTCTTTTGGCTTGGGCGGAGGACTTCAGATATTTATTTCGCGCGGTTAGAATTATACTCATATATCCTTTCGGAGCGCCAGGAATATAGGTCGATGTCACCACGTCGCGCTCTTTGACTTTTTTCTTTGATTTTACTTTTACAACAGCTTTTTTCGTCGAATAGACCAGCGGCTTTTTAACCGCTTTTTTATTAGTAGACGCTAACGCCGGCAACGTTCCTAGCAGAAGTCCGGTCATTAGAAAAAATGCCATTAGTTTTTTCACAAAATTATTTTTATAATTCGAAAATTTATTTCTTTTTAAGCCTATTTCCGACTTTATCAACGATATCCTGCAGAAACCAATCGGCTTTTACCAAATAATCAAACGCGCCGCTTTCGAGGGCATCCGAAACTTTCTCGGCGCTATTAAGATTCGTAAGGAGAATAACCGCGGCCTTTTTCCCCCACTCATCCTTGCGCAGTCGCTGAAGCATCGTCATTCCATCCATTACTGGCATTATTATGTCGAGCAGAATCATGTCTGGCCTTTCCAAAAAAGCCGTCTTCAATCCGACTGCGCCATCCTTCGCAGTCACTACTTTATACCCTTCCTTGGTGAATTTTTCCACCAATACATTAAGCAACGCAACGTCATCCTCCACGATTAAGATCTTTTTCTTTTCCATAAAATCATCTACGTGATTTAAAAAATTAAACTTTAATAATAGATTTCTCGCCTTTCCTGTCTTTCATACCCGTCAGAGGAATACTAACATAAAAGGTTGAACCGACATTTTCCTTTGATTCAAACCAAGCTTCTCCTCCTATTGAACCAAGTATAGTCTTTACCAGATAGAGCCCGAGGCCGCTACCTTCAGTGTCTTTGATGCGGACGTTATCCGCGCGGAAAAACTTCGTAAATATTTCTTTTTTCTGTTTTTCCGGTATACCGAGGCCCTTATCGGCGACACTTACCCGTACGTCCTTTTCCAGTAATTTTACTTCCACCTTCACAACTCCGCGCTCTCGTGAATACTTTATTGCATTTGAGAGAATATTTTGAAAAATGAAGCTAGTTAATTTTATATCAACTAACAACTTCGGGATTTCCTTGTCGCAGGTATATTCCAAATCAATCTTACTCTTAATCAGGCTGGGTTTCAAATCCTTGATCACACTCTCTAAAATTCCGCACACGTCAGCCATTTCTGAGTTTATTTCAAAAGTTCCAAGCTCCATCCTTGACACATCGAGCAAACTATTTACCAATTCGATCATTCTACGAGTTTCTCCGGAAACTTCCCCCAAATACTCCGCTTGTTTTTTTGCCAGCTTGCCGGCTTCACCGTTAAGCAGAAGCTCCGTATACCACCTGATAGCAGTGAGCGGCGTTCTTAGCTGGTGCGATGCCAGTGAAACGAACTCAGTCTTCGATCGGTCGAGCGCGATGTCCTTAGTGACATCCTTCTCAATACCGACAAAGAATATTGGTTCTCCGCTTTTATCGAGAATAGGTGAGATATCGATCGCGGCATCGTAAGATTCCCCATTTTTCCTTATATTTTTAACTATTCCGGAAAACACCCTTTTGTCTTTTTTGATTGTTTTCCACATTTCGTCATAAAACCCTTTATCCATATGTTTCCCCCAGAGCTGCCCGGCTTTCTTTCCCACAACCTCTTTTACGGAATAACCGGTTACTAATTCTACGGCTTTGTTCGCGTACATAACCACTCCTTCCGGATCGGTAAAAATAATATGTTCAGAGACGCCGTCGGTCGCGGCCTTGAATATCGCCAATTCATCTACCAACTTATCTTCTTTTACGAATCTCTTGTTTGTTCTATACGCAATAACGAAAAGAGCAGACAGCTCGCTGAAGGTAAAAATTAGTTGGGTTGTCTCGGCGGTATTAATCTTTCTTTCGGAAAAATTCTGCTCGGCCAGCACCGCATTGTCGGTCACAGTAAAATAATTTTCACTCTCCCGCACCAAATCCTCCACCATTGCCGGATTATTTTTCGCGGCGGCAATTTTTTGTTTTAAAATTATCCAGGACGCCGATACTTTTTGCATCTGCGTAATATATGCCCCATCGACGGCGCCTTGCAGTCTTAGCGCCTTGCTTCCTTTTACCAATCCGATTATTAATTCATCAATATCCTTTGTTAGTTTCTCAACTTCGGCATAATGACCAGCCAGCTGAAGTTTAACCAAGCGCTGGGTATTGCCTCCTATATATCCTGTATAATTAATAATTCGCGCATCTTGAGCATTCCTTCCGACCAAAAAAAAATTAATAATTCCATCGAGAAGGATCAAAAATATCGAAAAAACAATGACAATTATGAATACTGTAGCTGATTTTATCTTCATAAACTATGAAGGCCGAACAGAACTTAAGCTTAAAATAATAATAACATATTTTATAACCTAAACAAAGTATTCCAGCTTTTTGGCTATCCACTCTCTTAGGCGGTGCAGCCAATTTCGTTGTCTAAATTTTTCAATATTTAGAAGTTCGGCTTTGGATCTTAAATCATTAAAAAGCACATTGAGCTCATCCACCATTCTGCCATCGGTAAATGAAACGGCGCTTTCTTCCTGATGAGTGAACGATCGCGGGGTCAAATTAATGCTTCCTACCATGCCAAGCTTTTTATCCACCATCAGAGCTTTGCCATGATGCATATTTTGGAGCAAATAAATGTCGGCGCCGGCTCTGGTAGTAAGTTCGAAGTAGGTTCGCGAAATCAGCTCCATCAGGCGCACATCCGGCCGAAGCGGCAAAAAAATATTAACCTTCACACCGCGTTTCTTAGCAAGCTCAAGCGCTTTCAAAAATTTGCGATCCGGAACGTAATATGGGGTCAAAAGATTGACAGTCTCCTTAGCCATCGCAAGCGCTTTCAAAAAAAAACGTTTACTGCTGGGCGTGACCGCGCCGGTCGGCGAGTGAACAATAAAGTGTAATTTTTCACGCCAAAGCGGGATAAGTTCTTCTAATTTCGGATGAAGCAAGCGACGGACATTGCGCCGTTTGCCTCCGGAGGAAATATAACTTTTCGCAAAACCGCGCAATAAGGGACGCGCAAGTTTGCCGGTCAACTTCACATAGAGATCATCCCAAGCCATAAATTCCGCCTTAACATTCACACCGCCCAGAAACACCACTTCCTCGTCCACGATAAGGACCTTTCGATGGTTGCGGCGCATCAGACGGCCAACCCAATTGCTCAGCCTGAATGACGGGCTAGTGGGACTAAATTTAAGCAGTTCGATCCCGGCTTCTGCGCAAATTTTTTCGGCGCTCGCCGAGAATTCAGAACTTCCCATCGCGTCGATAATAAGTTTAACTTCGACGCCGGCTTTAGCTTTCGCGACCAGCGCGTCAATAAATTTTTTACCAATCGTATCGTCGACAAAAATATAAATCTCCCAAAAAATTGATTTCTTAGCAACCACAATTGCTTGGTACATCGCATCCCAGGCTTCGGAGGTGGTTTTGTAAAATTGGTAATTAAAACCGTCAGACATAATTTAGGTGATAGACAAAATTACTATACTCAGCGTAGGGCTTGTGACAAAACTTCATGATACTAATATTTATTATTATAGCATAATTTGTTAGTAAGTAAAGCGTTGTTTACAATTCAGTTGGATAAAAGTAGTCAGTTAATTGTTCGAGTGGTGTCTTGTTGTTAAGTCCTCGATGTGGCTTGACGGTATTGTACCAGTTTATGAATCGG
>JAKANM010000027.1 GCA_021812425.1 bacterium
CAGATATCAATTTTGACTTCAGGATCCTGAATCGTTTTGAGCACTTCAATTACATCGGTTTTTGAAATCGTCATAAGAATTTTTTATAGCCTTCTTTTTCAATTTCTTTGGCCAATTCCTTGCCGCTGCTTTTTATGATTTTTCCTTTGACCATGATGTGGACAAAATCAGGCACAACATACTCAAGTAGACGATTGTAGTGGGTGATTAAGATGAGGCCGGTTTTGGAAGAGTGAAAGGCATTGATGCCGGCGCCGACAATTCGGAGCGCGTCGACGTCCAGGCCGGAGTCCGTTTCGTCAAGTATCGCATAGGTCGGCTTAAGCATCAGGAGTTGTAGAATTTCAGTGCGCTTTTTTTCGCCGCCGCTAAAGCCGGTGTTGAGGTAGCGGGTAGCGAAACTCGTATCCATACCCAGCTGTTTCATCATTTTTTTAAGTTCTTCATGAAATTCAAACGGATTTTTGTTTTCATGCGTCATGGCCGCGGTCGCGACGCGGATAAAGTGCGCTACTGTTACGCCGGGGATCTCTGGCGCATACTGCATCGACAGGAACAGTCCGGCTTGCGCTTTTTTGTCTGGCGATTTCTTCGTAACATCATTTTTGTCGACGATTACCTTGCCCACGCCGATAGTATATTTAGGATGACCAAAAACAGCGTTGGCCAAGGTAGATTTTCCCGAACCGTTTGGCCCCATGATAACGTGAACTTCGCCGGGCTTTACGGTCAGCGAGAGATCGTCAATAATTATTTTATTGTCGATTGAAATCTGTAAATTTTTTAGTTCTAGGGACATAAACATTTTAGAGCCAAGAGAGCGCAGCGCAGTCTGGTTGGATTAATCTTTTTTAGACCAAGTAGTTTTAGGACTTTTGCCTGGGTTAATTTTTTGATCTCGGATTTATTTTTATTTTTTAGGAAATCAGTTAATAGTGATGCCGAAGCGGTCGAGATCGCACAGCCTTCGCCCTGCCAGGCGATATCGGCGATTTTATCGCCATCGAATTTAATAAATATTTCCACCGTGTCGCCGCAAAGAGGATTATGTGCTCGGTTTCTGAAATCAAATTTTCCCAGCTTTTTTTTGTTGAGCGGGAATCGGTTGAGATCAAGAATCAATTCGTGATATAAGGCGTCGGTCATATTCGAAATAAGTGAGTGAAATGAAAATTAATTTTCATTTCCGAGCGAATGAGAATATATGTGGCGGAGCCCATATACGGAAAAAATCTTCAGGGTTTTTTTGACCGCCGCAATCGCGAGGTCGATGTCGGATTTGGTGTTATAGACTCCAAGCGAAATTCTCGCGCTTCCTGGTAATTGGTATAGGCGATGCAGAGGCTCGGCGCAGTGAAATCCAACCCGAATAGCTACTTGATCTCTATTTAGAATTTCACCAATGTCATGGGGGTGAATTTTTGGAATTGAGAAAGAGAAAACACCAGTTCGATTCTGAACAGGCCCAAATATCGAAACTAGCGGGGTTAGTTTGTTTAGGGTGTATTCAATCAGTTCGTTTTCCTGCTTGATTATATTTGTCCACCCCAGATTCATGAGAAATTTGGCGGCGGCGCCAAGTCCGATTGCTCCGGCAATGTTTGGCGTGCCGGCTTCAAAGCGGTTCGGAACATCGTTCCAGGCCGCCTTATCATAGGTAACTTCGCTTACCATTTCGCCGCCATAGAAAAACGGTTCAAGAGATTCTTCCAGAAGTTTTTTCTTACCGTAAAGTATGCCAATGCCGGACGGGCCGTACATTTTATGGCCAGACAAGACCAGAAAATCAACCTTAAGTTTTTTTACATCAATCGGAAGATGCGCGGCGGCTTGGGCCGCATCGACGATGGTGGTGGCGTGTGCCATTTCAGCTAATCTTATCAGTTCGGCGGCCGGAGCGATTGTCCCGAGGACATTTGAAACCAACGCGAAGCTGACGATTTTCGTATTTTTATCAATCAGTTTTTTGGCCGACGCGACATCAATTTGAAAATCGGCGGTGAGTTCAATAAATCGGATTTCAAAACCATAACGCTTCGACATTTCCTGCCAGGGAACGAGGTTGGAATGGTGTTCGAGGCGGGTCAAAACGATGTTGTCGCGGTGGGTTAGGCGAGGGGACAGAGACTGAGCGAGTAAATTCAGTCCGTGAGTGGTGCCGGAAGTAAAAATTATTTCATCATTTTCGGCATTGATAAATTTGGCCATTTCCGCGCGGGCGTTTTCATAGGCCGTGGTCGCCTTTTCAGCCATTTCATATGCTCCGCGGTGAACATTGGCGCGATAGTTGGAGTAGTATTCGTTCGTCGCCGACAGACTGTCAGAGCAAATTTGGGTGGTCGCGGCATTATCAAGATAAACCAGTTTTTTTTGGTTTTTAAAAATAGGGAATTGAGATTTTATTTTTTTCATATAAATATTTAGCCAACCGCGTCTTCCATCTCCATCTCGATCAATTTATTTAATTCCAACGCGTATTCGACAGGCAAAGTTTTGACAATCGGTTCAATAAATCCTGAAATTACGAGCCGGGTCGCTTCCTGTTCCGAAAGCCCGCGTGATTGCAAAAAGAAAATTTCTTCTTCGCCGATTTTGCCGATCCTGGCTTCATGGGCGACATTCACTTGGTCGTTTTTAATTTTTAATTCCGGTATGGTGTTGGCAACAGATTTTTCTCCAACGATTAGAGCGTCGCAACTCATAGTCGCTTTAACTCCCGTCGCCTGCGGCATAATTTTGATAAGACCGCGGAAAGTATTGATGCCGCCGTTAACGGAGATTGATTTTGAAATGATGTTTGAGGTGGTGTTGGGAGCCGTATGAATAGCCTTCGCGCCCGTATCCTGATTTTGTCCGGGGCCGGCAAAAGCCACGCCCAGGGAGTCTGATCGCGCTCCGCGACCGCGTAGAATAGAGCATGGATAGAGCATGGTAGTCCCCGAACCCATGTTGCCGCTAACCCATTCGATCGTTCCGTTTTCGTCCACCAGGCAACGCTTAGTGTTTAGGTTGTAGGTATTTTTGGACCAGTTTTCGATCGAGGAATATCGAACGCGCGCGTCCTTGTGCACAAAAATTTCGACACCGCCCGCATGAATAGAGTTTTGGTTGTAGCGGGGCGCGGAGCAACCTTCGATATAATGAACCTCTGATCCTTCATCGGCGATGATGAGGGTATGTTCAAATTGTCCACTGCTTTTCGCGTTCATTCTAAAGTAGGCTTGCAGAGGTAGCTTAATTTTTACATTTTTTGGAACATAGATGAATGTGCCGCCCGACCATACCGCCGCGTGCAACATGATGAATTTGTGGTCATTCACGGGGATACACTGCGTCATGAAATATTTTTTCACCAGTTCGGGATATTTTTGCACGGCCGTGTCCATGTTTTCGAAAATGACGCCCTGTTTTTCCCATTCTAATTTTAATTTGTGGTAGACGATGTCGGAATCGTATTGCGCTCCTACGCCGGCGAGCATTTTTTTCTCGGCTTCGGGAATTCCTAATCTCGAAAAAGTCGTTTTGATTTCATTCGGCACGTCGGACCATCGGGTAGCCTCGTCCGTATCCGGTCGAACAAAGTAAACGATCGAATCCAAATCAAGTCCGGTGAGGTCAGGTCCCCAAGCGGGGAGCGGAGATTTTAGGAACAATTCAAGACCCTGCAGGCGTTTCTTCAGCATCCAGGCCGGTTCATTTTTTTGCCGAGAAATTTCCCGAACGATTTTTTTGTTCAGACCGGCCGGCGCGGAAAATTTGGCGCGACTAACATCGGCCTGGTCGTAAAGACTGCGGTCGAGTTTTAATTTTTTTTGATATTTTTTAGTCGCGGATTTTTTCATTGTCAAAATGTTTTTGCTGTGTTACGATGGTGCTCGTAACAACTGAAGTCATTACATCATTTTATTGCAAAATTAGCCTATTGTCAAACCTATGGCTGACCAAATTTTTTACAAATTAAAACTTATCGCCAAAAAAGAAATTGCCGTTTCGGTCATTGAATTAAGATTTGAAAAGCCGACTGATTTCAAATACCTAGCCGGGCAATTCGTCCAATTCCAAATTCAGGGGAATGGCGCGATGGTTTTGCGCAGTTATTCTATTTCTTCGCCGCCGTCGGTCGATTATTTGGAATTTTGCATCAAGGTGGTCGCCGGCGGTAAGGGGTCTGAATATTTAGGCAAACTTCAGATCGGTGATGTTGTCTTTGCTAGCCAAGCGCGAGGTTTTTTTGTTTGCAATGAAAATCCTTTACCAAAATATTTTATTGCGACCGGCGTTGGTCTTGCGCCGATTATTGCTATGGCTGAGAACTACAGAGCAGGGGAGACGATTGATTTATTGTTCGGCGTTAGGAACGATGAGGATTTGTTTTGGCAGGAACGTTTGGAAGCGGCAAAACTGAAAAATACCAAATTCAATTTTCGGGTCACATTGAGCCGCGGGAGCGAGGGCTGGAAAGGTCTGAAAGGCCGCGTCACCGAGTATTTGATTATCGATAAAAACGGTCATTATTATCTTTGCGGTAGTATGGAAATGGTGAAAGATGTCCGCAATCTTCTTCTGAAAAATGGCGTGAACACAAAAAATGTTCACTTCGAGATTTTTTAGATTAAGCGATTTATCATTGTCTGCTTGACAAAGACGTATTTTGCTGGTATAATGTTCAAGTTCTGGAGGTTCAAAATTCCTGCTCAAATAGCAGATTTTTTATTAAAAATGGTATGAATTTACGAAATATCGCCATCATCGCCCACGTTGACCACGGCAAAACCACGCTCGTGGATGCTTTATTGCGTCAATCCAAAACCAAACTTTCCAAGGAACAGGATGCCGCTACCGCCATTATGGACAGCAA
This sequence comes from bacterium, assembly GCA_021812425.1. Lineage (GTDB taxonomy): Bacteria > Patescibacteriota > Patescibacteriia > Magasanikbacterales > GWA2-37-8 > JAKANM01. The sequence goes on from JAKANM010000027.1 coordinate 4,859, forward strand.
CGATCTTGAAAAAGAACGCGGTATTACTATTTTTTCAAAAAATGCCTCGGTTCGTTTGCCAGACACCAAGATAAATATTATTGATACGCCTGGTCACGCCGACTTTGGCGGGGAGGTAGAACGCGTACTTTCGATGGCTGATGGATGTTTGCTTCTAGTTGACGCGCAGGAAGGCCCGATGCCTCAGACCCGTTTTGTTTTAAAAAAGGCGCTTGCCCTTGGTCTCAAGGTAATCGTAGTAATTAATAAGATCGACAAGCCAAACGCTCGTCCGCAATTTGCATTAGACAAAACTTTTGAATTATTTCTTGATCTTGGCGCTTCGGATGAGATCGCGAATTTTCCGGTTATTTACGCGGCCGCACGTCTCGGCAAGGCTGGTCTGAAGCCGGATCTAGACGCGATGACCGACATCACCCCGCTGTTTGACGCGATAATGCAATATATTCCAAAACCAACCGGCGACAAAACCAAGCCGCTACAAATGTTGACTGTCACCATCAGCGGTGACAACTTCAAGGGACGACTTGCGACCGGCCGTATCCATAACGGTGTCTTGAAAGCCGGACAGGAAATTATGCATATCAACCGCACCGGGCAAATGAAAAAATACCGCTTGACTTCACTCACCAGTTTTGAGGGTTTGGCCAAGGTTGAAATTCCCGAGGCAGAAGCGGGGGATATTGTGACGATCGCCGGTATTCCTGACGTCAACATCGGTGAAACCGTCGCTGACATCGGCAATCCGGTGGCTTTGCCAACGATTACGATCGAAGAGCCGACCGTCAAAATGACTTTCATGGTCAATGATTCGCCGTTTGCCGGACAAGAAGGTAAATTTTCAACTTCCAGACAAATTCGTGAACGATTGTACAAGGAAATAGAAACTGACGTCGCTCTCAGAGTGGCGGATTCAAATGAGGGTAAATGGGTTGTCTCCGGTCGTGGAGAACTGCATCTTGCTATCCTTATCGAGCGGATGCGCCGCGAAGGTTTTGAGTTTCAGGTTTCTCAGCCTCAGGTTATCAACAAGGAAATCAATGGCAAAGTTCTCACTCCTCATGAGCAAGTTTTTGTTGAAGTGCCAGACACTTATTCAGGAGTCGTAATTCAGAAAATGGGCGGACGCCGCGGGCTCTTACAAAACATGTATTCTGAAAATGGCATTACTTTTCTTGAATTTATCATTCCGACCCGCGGACTTTTCGGTTATCGCACCGAGTTCTTATCTGACACTCGCGGTCTCGGTATCATCAACACCATCTTTGCCGATTATCAGCCTGATCCGGGCGGCTGGGGTGATCGTAAGCTCGGTTCACTCGTGGCGCATGAAGACGGCGTTACCAACCTTTACGGCCTTTTGAATGTCCAGGATCGCGGCACGTTATTTTTTGGTCCGGCTTCGAAAGTGTATGCCGGTCAGGTGGTCGGTCAAAATTCGCGCGGCGAGGACATCCGCGTAAACGTCTGTAAAACTAAACAGCTTTCAAATATGCGCTCAAAGGGAGATGGCGGCGCTGAACACTTCAATACTCCGCGCATTATGAACCTTGAAGACGCTCTTGAATATATTGGAGAGGATGAATTGGTAGAAGTGACCCCGGAAAATATTCGCATTCGAAAAATCGCTCTCGACGAAAATGAAGCCAGGAGATTGGCCAAAGGCGGCAAAGCTTAATTGTTTTTTGCCGAAAATAAGGCTATAATACCGGCGAGATTTTATGTTTAAAAAAGAGCAGGCCCTCAGCGCCAGGCGTTTTAGAATCTTATCACTCGGGTTTCTTGCGCTCGCTATTTGGATAGTAGCGCGTCTTTTTATATTGCAAGTTGTTGAGCACGATTTTTTCGTGCTTTTTGCTTCCAATTCCCATGAAATCTCTCGCCAAATTCATCCGGAACGCGGGGAGATTTTTTTTATTGATGCTAAGAATCGCCACGAATTTCCCGCGGCGATTAACCAAACTTTTTATTTGGTCTATGCCGTGCCAAAGGACATTCCGGCTGTCGAGGTAGTGTCGACGACCAATAAACTGGCATCAATCCTCTCTATGGATGAGACTCAAAAAAATTCACTTTTGCAGAAGCTGTCGGAAAGCGGCGGGACGTATCGGATTATTGATAAAAAAGTTTCGGAAGAAACCGGCGCTTTGATCAAGGCGAATAATTTGCCAGGAATTTTTCTGACTAAAAAAATGTACCGTTATTACCCGGAAGAAAATCTTGCCGCCTCGGTGCTCGGGTTTACCTCCGAAAATGATAGCGGGGAACTAACGGGTAAATATGGCCTCGAAGGTTATTATGATAAGAAATTGTCCGGTCGGCCCGGTCTGACGATTGGAGAAAAGAGCGCGCTCGGTAGCTGGATAACCGTGGCAAATCGGACGGGTATAAAGGCGGAAAACGGTCCGAACATCCTGCTTACGATTGATCGCGCGTTGCAAAATTACGCCTGTACTCGTCTTGAGGAAGGCTTGAAAGAAAATAAGGCGAGGAGCGCGGCCTTGGTGTTGATGAATCCGTCGACCGGCGCTGTCTTGGCGATGTGCAGTCTGCCTGATTTCAACCCCAATAATTACTCCATGGTAGGGGATCTCGGCGCGTTTAACAATACGACTATTTTCACGCCTTATGAACCGGGTTCGGTTTTTAAGCCGATCACGATGGCCGCCGGACTTGATCTCGGACTCGTCACGCCCGATACTACTTTTGTCGATCCCTGCGTTATCGAACTGAATGGCCACAAGATTAGAAATGCCGAGCAAAAATGTTATGGAGAACAGACGATGACTCAGGTGCTGGAGAAATCTATTAATACCGGCGCGGCCTGGGTTGAGACTAAGGTGGGCAATGATCGTTTTTATGATTATGTTAAAAAATTTGGTTTCGGTGATAAGACCGGCATCCAACTCAACACTGAAGCGGCCGGAGATATTTCTTCCCTTCAGAAAAATGGTCAGATTTTCGGCGCGGACGGTTCCTTCGGTCAGGGCCTGACGGTGACCCCGCTTCAGATCGCCGTAGCCTATTCCGCGATCGCAAATGATGGTAAAGTAATGAAGCCTTTTATAATTGACGAGGAACGATACGCGGACGGCAGTCGCGACAAAACGACGCCAAAAGTGGTCGAGCAGGCGGTCTCGCCGGAGGTGGCGCATCGACTTCTGGGGATGCTGGTTTCGGTGGTGGAGAATCACTATCATACCGCTCAAATTGATCATTATTATGTCGCCGGCAAAACCGGTACCGCGCAAATTCCCGAGAAAGGCGCTTATAGTTTGGAGCGGACCAATCATACTTTCGCAGGATTCGCGCCGGCCGGAAAACCGCAATTTTCACTGGTGGTGAAATATGAAGAGCCGGACAAAAAATGGGCCGAGCAGACGGCGCTTCCGGTGTTTCGAGATGTGATGAAATTTGCCTTGGATTATTATGGTGTTGAAGGAGATAAACAATAATATTTATGCTTTTAAATTTACTGAATAGTATTTTACGGAAACTCGCCAAAGGTGTTCTAAACAAATACCACCCCGATATTTTTGGCATCACCGGATCAATCGGCAAGAGTTCAACTAAGGAAGCGGTGTTCTGCGTCCTGTCGAGCCGTTTCAATGTCAGGGCAAACTATAAAAATTATAATAATGAAATTGGCGTGCCGCTCACAATTTTGGGGGTGGTTAAATCTCCCGGACGTTCGGTGCTGGGTTGGGTAAAAGTTATTAGCAGAGGGCTTAGCCTGATTTGGTTTAGAAGCAGTTATCCGGATATTTTGGTTTTGGAAATGGGAGCCGATAAGCCGGGGGATATCCAATATTTGGTAGAGCTCGCGCCCTGCAAGGTCGGCATTCTCACCTATATTTCACTTGCGCATACCGAACTTTTTAAGACACTGAAACGCATCGCGCAGGAAAAACGCATTATTATTTCCCACCTGAAAAGAGACGGTTTCGCGATCCTGAATTATGACAGTCCGCTCGTCATGGAAAATGCGGGGGTGACCAGGGCCGAAACAATTACTTATGGATTCAAAGAAGGCGCGGACCTCAGGGCGACTGATGTGAATGTCATTAGCGAATCGGGTAGCCTTATTCCGTTTGGTTTGAATTTTAAGGTAAATTACAAGGGCAGTAGTGTGCCGGTTTTTCTGCCCGGTTTTATCAGTCGGGCGGCGATCCCGGCGGCGCTAGCCGGGTTAGCCGCCGGTCTGATCAACGGTATTAATTTGGTTGAAGGCGCGGAAGCGCTCAAAAAATGCGCGCCGATGCCCGGTCATATGCGACCGATTTTAGGCATCAAAAAAACCTTGATTATTGACGACACCTACAACTCCAGTCCAGAGCCGGCGCGAAGCGCTATTGAGACGCTTGCTTCGCTTCCCGCCAAAGCGCATCGCATCGCCGTTCTTGGTGACATGCTTGAGCTCGGTCAGGAGACCGAATCCGCCCATCGTGAGATTGGCTTTCGAGTTGCTGAGCACGGTCTTGATTTCCTTATCACGGTCGGAGAAGCTTCGAAGCATACCGCGGAAGCGGCTCGTGAAGCTGGCCTCGATGAAAATAAAATAGCCAGCTTTGCGAAAAGTTCCGAGGCCGGAAAATTTTTGCAGGAGAAAATGCGTGAGGGCGACGTCGTCCTCGTGAAAGGTTCGCAGGGCTCACGGATGGAGAAAATCGTGAAAGAAATTATGGCTGAACCGCTCGAAGCCGAGAAACTTTTGGTTAGGCAGGATAAGTATTGGCTGATGAGATAAGGGTTAGAGCGTTGACTTTTTACACAAAAATAATATACTGGCTTTACAAAACGGCCTGTTCGTCTAACGGTTAGGACATCGCCTTCTCAAGGCGAGAATAGGGGTTCGATTCCCCTACGGGCTACAAAAATAACAACACCCTTTATGGGTGTTGTTATTTTTGTATTCTGTCTTGGGAATCGAACGGAAGATGGAAAGAAACGAAGTTTCTTTCATGCTGAGGAAAGTTCACGAAAACCCGAAGGTTTTCGTGGGAGCGAAGCGAGTGAGATTTCCCCTACGGGCTACAAACACCAAACACTCCTAATGTGGAGTTTTTTATTTGTATTCTGTTGATGCGTGTTTATGAATAAGTTCAGGCACATATTGGACTCTGGCAGAGACCAATATGAGGATAATTTACACCACCAGAGGTCTAAGAGGGTTTAATCGCTGGTATAATTACGCGTATAAACA
>JAKANM010000028.1 GCA_021812425.1 bacterium
GCCGCGTTTCACATGTTTTCAATAATCTGGGAATTTTTACGGTGACAGCAAGCGCCACGAGCACACAGGGAACGACCGGCTCAAAAAAATTTCTAATCAAAGTTGAACCCGATACCGGCGGTGAGGCCGGAATTTTTCTTAACGGAATCGCGCCTCGTCCGGAAGCCGATAGCGAAGAATGGATTAGCATCGGTTCCTCCGCTACCAACACGATTGACCTCGGCGGTTGGCGAATTGGCGCTGAGAACGACCACTGGTATACCTTGCCGGCAAGCACGACAATCTCTCCCGGAATGACTCTGAAATTTTTCCGCTCCGCCACGCATCTGGTATTGAACAATGAAGGCAGTACAATTTTCCTGGAAGCGCCTTCGCGCCAAACCGTCGACGTCATCGCCTACGACAAAAGTTTGCCGGGACAAATATATACGCGCGGTGAAAACGGCTGGGAGTGGCTGCCAAAGATCGAAACCGCGCCCAAGGAAAAAAATCCCTCGAACGAGGATACGGCTGGAAACAAAGGGTCTGGAAAAATTTATCACGCAATTTCCGCGGCCGACGCCCGCAACCTCCCGCCCGGCTCGCTGGTGTTACTGACCGGAGAAGTGGAATCACTGCCTGGAGCGCCCGGCGTAAATTATTTCTTCATGAGAGACGTGAGCGGAGGGATAGAAATCTATTCAAACAAAAAATTGTTCCCGAATCTCAATATCGGCGACACTGTGCGGGTGCTCGGTGAAACCGGAAGTTTTCAAAATACCATCCGCGTTAAAACTAAATTGACCGGCGCGATCACAAAATTAAAAAATGGCGCAATTTCGGAACCTGAACGAAAAACCATATCGGAAATCGACGACGGCGACTACGGCACGCTCGTCAGTCTGGAAGGCGAAATTACCAAAATAAAAAGCTCTTTCTTTTATCTCGACGATGGCGCCGAAGCCGAGATTGCTCTACCAAAAAATTCTGACATTGATAAACACTCCTTGCGTGAAGGAGATAAAATTCACGTTACGGGAATCATCATCCGAACAAACCCCACCGTCCGACTCATCCCGCGCGCATCCTCCGACCTTACAGTTTCGGATAGCCGCCTGCCTGATGCAATTTCATCTTCCACCGCTTCCTCCACAAACAAAGTGATCGTCGGCACGAGCGGAGGATTGACACTGCTCGGACTGGCCTGGGCCGCGAGAAAGTGGCTGATAAAAAGCGACCTTTCATAATTGACAAAACGTTCCACTTCAGCTAAATTATGCGAGTTGTGGCACCGACGCATTTCGCGTCAAAAAATTCTTCGATAAAAAGGAAGCATCATGAAATCCGGACGCTTTGGAGTGATTTTCGGTAGCGGCCTTGATCAGGAAAGCAATCTCTTCGGGACCGGCAAAGGAAAAGGTTTCGTGGTGTGCACTCCGTATGGTGCCCTAGATTTCCTAGAATTCCCGCTTGATAGTGAAACTTCTCTGGTCAGCACCGCCCGCCATCTCACGGGGCACATTCTTTTACCATCGGAAGTAAACTACCGCGGCATCATGTACGCCATGAAAACTCTCAACGTCGAAGCCGTCGTCGGTATTTCGGCTGTCGGTAGCCGGCGTTCGGACATCAAACCGGGGACGCTGGTCGCTGTAGACCAATACATCGATCGGACCGACGGTCGCACAAACACTTTCTTTGGAAGCGGCCTCGCCGGCCATGTTTCCTTTGGCCATCCAGTTTGCCCCAATCTTCGAGCTGACCTCGTCAAGGCTGGACGCAGACTCGGCATCGCCGTGAAAGACGGTGCCACGCTGATGGTGATGAATGGGCCGGCTTTCTCCACCGAGGCTGAAGCGCAAGCTGATCAAGCGCTGGCGGAACTCATTGGCATGACGTCCATGCCCGAAGCCAAGCTGGCACGCGAAGCCGAACTTTGCTACTGCACTCTGGCCTGTGTGACGGATTACGATGCAGGGATCGTAAAGAGGCCACCGGTCGATGCGAAAGAAGTCGAGCAAGTGTTCGCGGTCATCAAACCTAATGCAATCGCGGTGGTGACCAAAGCCGCCAAACGATTCCTCGCGCGGGAAAACTACTCCTGCAGTGATCGAACGGCGCTGGACACGGCGGTCATGACCGACCCCCGGCTGATCACACGAGAACGCATCAAAGCACAACGCGCCATCCTGGAACGCTGGGATGACGTCCACTTGAAGAAACTAAAACAAAAATAAAAAGGAGCAAAAACACAAGACCACCGCTCGAAACGGTGGTCTTTCTAATTATAGTAAAAACCTACTCCGCGACTACCTTACTCATGACTACTTCTTTCAACGGCCGATCGGAGGCATCAACCGGGCCGGCCGCTATCGCATCTACCACTTCCAGGCCAGAAATAACTTTACCAAAAATGGTATAGGCATGAGGCAACGGGTAATCTTGGTGCATGATAAAAAATTGACTGCCATTGGTGTTCGGGCCAGAATTAGCCATCGCCACCATGCCGCGCACATACCCTTCGTTATATGACGGTGTGTTAGCATTGAGTTCATCATTAAACTTATAGCCTGGCCCACCCATGCCGGTACCGGTGGGATCGCCGCCTTGAATCATAAAGCCGCTAATGACACGGTGAAATATCACGCCGTCATAAAATCCTTTTTTGACGAGCGTAAGAAAATTTTCCACGGTCTTCGGCGCGTCATTCGCAAATAGTTCTACTGTGATATCGCCTTTGTTAGTTTTTATTTTTACCACGGGCATAGTATTGGTTTTAATTAATGAAGTTGTCACTGTTGACGTCGCCGCTTGAATTGGTGAAGTAGTGGCTTCCGACACGGCTGTACTCGGGGTCTCAAAAATTTGCTGGGAAATTTCAGGCGTATTTTGATCAACGGCTACTGGCGGTCGGTCTTCTTGCATCCAAATCACACCACCGACAACAAGAATGGCAACTGCACCTAAGATAATTATATATTTGGACATAACTATATTCAGAAATATACTAAGACAAGTTATAATAGATTATTTTAATCTTGAGGTCAAGACTTGATTTTTCCCATAATTAATGCTATTCTAATCAAACAAAATTTATGGAGAGGTGGCCGAGCGGTTTAAGGCAACAGTCTTGAAAACTGTCGTACCGAAAGGTACCGTGAGTTCGAATCTCACCCTCTCCGCATCTAAGATAATTGGCTAAAATAAGGCCAATTATTTTATTTATGTTAACCATTGACAAAACGGTTAACATAATGTATAATATATACCATATGATAAAAGAAAATAGTACATTCATAACAACAAATGAACTGGCTAATTTGTTAGGAATTAGTCGAATTGCTGTATTCAAAAAAATACGAAAAGGTGAGATTAAGGCAGTTAAAAAAGGCCGCAATTATATCATTAACACCGCGGATGTTTCCGGTTTAAATGATAGGCTGTCAGCAAATGACAAAAAGACAATTAGCGCAGCTATCAATAGAACAATGAATGAATATGGAGAAACGTTGCGTTTGCTGGGGAAAGAATAATTGGTATGAAAGATATTACTTTGAAAGAGGTAGAGTATATAGCTTATGATTTGGCTCGAAAAACCATGAAGTGGGATGAGCCAATTCCTGAATTCAACACTCGTTTTCCTAACAAGCTAGAAAGTTGTATTGTTACCCCGTTCCTAAAATTTAATAACAAGGTGTTATATAAAGGGTTGACCGAAAAAGCTGCGATGTTATTTTATTTAATGGTTAAAAATCATCCTTTTCAGAATGGTAATAAGCGTATTGCTATGACTACTCTGCTAGTTTTTTTATTTAAAAATAATAAATGGATCGAGGTAGATAATACAAAATTATACAATTTTGCAAAATGGGTTGCCGCCTCTGATCCACAAGTCAAAGAGCAGGTTGTCCAGGCTACCGCGGAATTCTTAAAAAGAAATCTTAAAAAATTAAAACATAATTCTAATATCGTCGATAACACACCACATCTAAAATAATTGGCTAGGATAAGACCAGTTATTTTATTTATACATGCCGCGCACCATATTGCGGTACGCGATAGAAAAATTTTCTGAAAAAGAGCGAAAATCATATTTAGCCCATACCCGACTTGTAAAATCGTTGTCTTTCCGATAGTATAGCGGGGCTTACACGGAGGCGTGCGAGAGCGGTTGAATCGGGCAGTCTCGAAAACTGCTATACTCGAAAGAGTATCGAAGGTTCGAATCCTTCCGCCTCCGCCAATTTTCAGAATTCGGATTTTGGGCGATTGTTGCCTCGCCCCGCCAAAGGCGGGGCTCGGCTTCGGCAAGGATTTTGAAGGGATTTTTGAAATCCAAAAACAATTTCTGCCCGCTCAAACGGAAGTTCGAACCAATCTTTTTTAGAAAATCCCGACCCTGTTCGGGATTTTCTTGCAAAGCGATAATCTCGGCTTGTTTTACGGAGTTTATGAATTTGGCGGCGAGTTCGAACCGATTATTGCTTTTTTGCTCAAAAGCCGTCAGTTTGTCTTTCAAAGTTTGTTTTTGATTGACGAGTTTGTTTTTAGCTTCCCGGTATTCGGCGAGATTTAGCGCGCTTTCAAGATAAGCGTTCATCAATTTTTCCAGCTTCTCGTCAATCATCTTTATCTCGTCTTGAATTTTTTGAGCAAAAAAGCGAGATGATTGGGCTTTTTCGTTTTTCTCTTTTTCCAATTCGTTAAGCATTTTCTCCGCCCAATCATCAGGCAAAGAAACTTTTTGTATGGCTTCGTTGATTTGAGATGAAATCTTTTCTTCCCTCGTAAAAACATTTTGCGAGCAAATGTGATTTGGATTTTTCTTGGTGCAATAGTAATAAACATACTGCTTGCCGCTTGGCTTGATTTTTCTATCGGCGGTTATCGTAAAGCCACATTCACCACAATGGAAAAATCCGCGATAAAGAAAAAATTTCATTTCATCAACCTTTTGCGGTTTTGATTTTCGTTTCATAACTTCTTGGACTTCATCAAAAAGTTTTTTTGAAATAATCGGTTCGTGCTTTCCTTCAAAAAATTCTCCGTTATACCTTATTAATCCGTAGTAAAATGGATTTTGGAGTAAATACTGAAAATTAGAAACGGAAAGCAAAGAATCTCGCCGCCCTTTCAAGCCGAGTTCATTGATAATCTTTCGGATTTCTTTCAGCGTATATTTTCCGCTTGCGTAGGCCTCAAATGCCTTTTTGATAAGCGGTGATTTTTCTTTGTCCACATAAATTTGTTTTGTTTCCTTGTTGTTAAGATAACCAAGCGGGGCCATTTGAGGCCATAAACCATTTTTCAACTTTTGCCGATGTCCTCGCTTTATATTTTCCGAAAGATTATCAATGTAGTATTTTGACTGCCCGAAAGCGATTGAAAGCATAAACTTTCCTTGCGGTGTCGGATCAAACCAAAAAGTCGGGAATTTTAGCTCTTTAATAATACAGGTGTCCACAAGGTAAATAATTTGCCCGCCGTCAACGGAATTGCGAGCAAGGCGGTCGGGGTGCCACGCTAAAATTCCCGTTGCTTCGCCCGCTTCAATTCGCCTTAACATTTCAGCGAAGACAGGCCGGCCGGGTTTTTTCGCAGTTTGCTTTTCTACCAAAGTATCAACAACCTCAATGTTTTCTTTTTTAGCCAGCTCTCGTAATTCTGCTAACTGGTCGGCAATACTGCGAATCTGCCTGTCTTCGCTGTCCGTTGACTTGCGGGCGTAAATGAAAAACTTTTTGGTTTGATTTTCGTTTGTCATAATATTTGGGCAGTCAAAATTAAATTATCGCTTTGTCTCTCGCCAGAGGCGAAAGAAAAAAGATTGGTTTATAAAATTTCATTTTATCTGTGCTTCGCACGGCGAACTTCCGTTTGAGCGGGCAGAAATTGTTTTTGGATTTCAAAAACCCCTTCAAAAATCCTTGCCGAAGCCGAGCCCCGCCTTTGGCGGGGCGAGGCAACAATCGCCCAAAATCCGAATTCTGAAAATTGGCGGTACCTTTTGGTTAAAATCCGAACTTTTTTTGACGAAAATCCGGACTGCGAAATTTGATAAAAACTTTTCCGCTCGGGCGGGCAAAAAGGAAGGGGGTTAGGGGGAAGGAATTTTTGCCCGCCCTCGCTTTCGCCGTTTCTTTTTTCACCGCCACGATTTTTCGTATTTCGCTTTGCGAAATGCGCCGCTAGAAAGGAAGTTGTGTTTGCCCCGCCCATCCGTGTGCACACAACAGAAACTCTCTTGTATAAATCAAAGAAAAGATGTATCCTAATAATATGATTTCAATATAGATTTGCATAATACTATTTTATCATAGTAGTATTATAATATAAGTATGGCACAAGAGAATAAAATCGGCAAGAACATAAAAAAACTAAGACAAGCCAAAGGCGTGTCGCAAGATCGCCTCTCAAAAGTGGCGGATGTTTCCTATAATGCAATCATTAAACTTGAAACTGGCGGAATTACAAATCCGACCATTGAAACCTTGCTGAAAATCGCCAGAGCGTTAGAAGTTCAAGTTGATGATTTAATAAATTGATATGGATATTCAAGAATATATAACGCAAACATTACAACAGATAAACACAGGAGTTACGAATGCCAATACGAAAGATGGGTCGCGTATGTTTATGTTAAAAAGACACGAACCGATCAAATTTGATCTGGCAATTATCAATAAATCTACTGGTGGAGGTAAGGTTAATGCTACGGTTTTCGGCATTGGAGGGAAAGCCAACGGCTCTATCTCAAAAGATCAGATAAGTAGAATATTATTTCAAGTTGAGCATCGTAATAATCCACATTGAAAATGAAAAACTATTTTAAGAACAAAAATGGATTTATACACATACCGATACTTATCGCAATTATTATGGGTATTTTAGTTTTGGGGGGTGGAGGATATTTTGGAGTGAAACAATACCAAAGTTATCAATCAGAAAAAATTGCAAAAGAAAAAGACGCCCAAATAACAGCAGAGATGCAACGGAAAGCCCTCGAAGTAGCACAACAGGAAATTGAAAAGTTAAAAAATGAAAGTGAGCAATCGAAAAATCAGCAAAAAGCATTTGAGCAAAAAGTAAATCAAGTGGCATCGAAACCGAAGGAAATAATAATTTCGTCTTCCGATATAGCCCCTCTCTTAGGCGGCATGGTAAATATAAGTTGTGCGGGCGGAGAAGGGAGTGGGACACTATGGAATCTACCAACCCTTGGATATAGTGTTTTGACAAACCAGCATGTAATAGAAAAACCTCACTACACAATCTATGATGGCTACTTTTGTCTTGCGTCTCTTGAGGGTGGATTATATACAATGTCTACTCAAGAAAAATTTGCATGGAACAACCTTACTGATATTGATGCAGTACCATTAAAGAAAATTGACACTACAAAATTTACGGTCAAACCAATTAAGGATTTGAATTATAAAATATCTTCACTCAATAAATGTCCAACAAGTATGCCACTGGGATCTCCCGTTGTAATGATTGGTTTCCCAGCTTTTGCGGGTAGTCAAACAGATTTAGGTTCAATCAAAATTGACCAATCTTTTCTGACTGTTACTAATGGCATAATTAGTGCTCATGATACTTCCGTTAAAGAGCCGTTTGGTGGGCTACCTTATGTAAATTACTTTGTTTCCGCAAAAATTGACAGTGGTAATTCGGGGGGCATAGCTTTTTCAAAAAATAATAACGGCATGTGCGTTCTAGGCGTTCCGACTTGGCTAACAGTAGGGAACTACGAGACACAGGGATTGATTCAAAATATTCATAATATAATGTATCGGAATTAAAATATCCTATGATTCAAAATAAATGTAATCATGAATGGAAAAAACATACAGACGCAAGCCAAAGGATTGATGTTGGTGCCATTCCGGCATATTATATATGCGAAAAATGTAGAACCTTGATGACCGCACCTGAAGTTTTTCAACTGGAGGCTCTTGAAAATCAAAATGAAACATTAAGACACTTAAAGGGTTTTCAGAAGTATATCGCGATTGTTGCTGTCGTAATTTCATTTATTGCTTTATTGATCTCGATTTTTAATAGGTAGATGGCTCGCTAACTTCGTTGGTACGAAAAATCGTGGCGGTGAAAAAAGAAACGGCGAAAGCGAGGGCGGGCAAAAATTCCTTCCCCCCAACCCCCTTCCTTTTTGCCCGCCCGAGCGGAAAAGTTTTTATCAAATTTCGCAGTCCGGATTTTCGTCAAAAAAAGTTCGGATTTTAACCAAAAGGTACCGCAATTTTTCGAAAAGGGTTTCAGAACCAAAAATATGGTCGGCGCGAAGCGCCGTCTGTTCTGCATTCCCCCCACAAAATCCTTTCTGGCGGTGTATTCTTGAATTAGCTCGAACGGAATTCGCTCCTCGCCGCGCACAGCGCGGCTCGGATGAATCGGGCGGGCAAAATGAATTCTGAAGCCGAGAGCATTCCAAACTGCCAAAGAACCTGAAAACAAATCGGCTCGAACCATATTTTGGAAGGGCAAAAGAAATTTTTTCATCAATTTTTTAATAATTAAGAAAGTTTTAATAAAAATTTTATGGAACAGCCAATAAGTCAGTTTGGTTCTTCTCCAAAAAATAATTCTCCACTCATTCCAATAGTGGTTTCTGTAATTTTGACTGCTGTAGTTGTCGGCGGTGGAATTTTTTGGTGGATGAACCAGAGACAGCAAGTGTTGAACAATGAAATTGTTTCTTTGAAAAGTCAAGTTGATCAATTGAAGCAGGTTTCTGCCACACCTCCGACAAATTCCAATAATCAAAGTGATGAACTTGTAGAAGCTAAATTTAAGCTTGCTATAAGGGATTTTTGGGGTGTTAGAGAAGTTTTTAGAAACCCACAAAATAAGAATCAGTTTTATTATATTTCCGATGATAGTAGTGGACATAGTATTTGGGTATATGATTTGTCTAAAGATAAGACATATCAGCAAAATGGCTATTTTAATATTCCCGAAGGGAATACACTTCTTCTCAATCAAAAACTTGCTCAATATCAAGAATTTCGTGGCGTAGGGATTATTGACAATAAGTTTGTTTTTACTGAAACCAGTACAGACAATTCTCCGGGCCCTTGTTTTTCTCCTTGGTTCTACTCAAACTTATCGTACATTGATCTTGGTGTTGCTAAACCAACTCGAAAGCCATTTACTTTGCCGCAAGACCTGAAGGCCTCAGAAGAGCAGAAAGCTTCGGATTGCCAGAAAACTCTTTAGGAATTTGCCGCCAAAGAAAAACTTGAAATCGTCCTTTCCGCTCCGGTTCAAGGCGAGGCGGGCGGAAGGGGGGTGTGGGGGGAATTCCACCTCGCCCGAGCCCAGAGAGTTCCGTTCGGATATTTTCAAACAGACACCGCAGAATAAAATTATTCTGCATGACAGGATAAAATATTATATGAAAGATGGGAATTCAAACTGAAGATGGAAAGAAATGGAGTTTCTTACATGCCGAGGAAGGTTCACGAAAACCCGAAGGTTTTCGTGAAGCGAGTGAAACGAGCGTGTTTGAATAGGCCGACACAGTGGCCGCCTTCCGTCTCCACGCACATTCTCGCCCCAAGTTCGGGGCGTGTTTGTTTTTTAACATATTTTTTGTTAACCTTACTATAGGTTGTTCAAAAAACGTTTGGCCCTAAAGGTCAAAGGAGACTAAAATGACGCCTCACCTCAAGTCATCGATATTGGCAATAGTTTCGAGCCTGTGTTTTTTCTCCTGCTCTGGACATCGCCAGTTTGTGACAACGCATGATACTCATTTTTTCCCTGGCGAACAAAACTCCATGTTTGTCGGCGTGAACATCTACTCGCTGGCATCATTTCCGGAAAGCAACAAATTCGGTTGCGGACGGCATTTCAGCGACGAAGACGTAGATAAAATCTTCGATGAAATGCAATCCATGGATGCGCGCAGATCGGA
>JAKANM010000029.1 GCA_021812425.1 bacterium
TTTTCAAACTATGCTCAGTCGCCCCTTTTATTTTTATTTTCGGCGTGGCGCGATCGACTTTCCGATACTCCTTTGGTTGGGGCACGCTTTCATCACCGCGCAAATATTTACCGGTTAAGGATTTTTTGGCATCGCCAAATTCTTTAAATTTTTCACCCGATTTTGTTTTGCCTCCCTCTAATAATTTTTTAAGCGGCCCGGAATACACCACTTCGCCGCCGTGCTTACCGGCGCCGGGACCAAAATCGACGATCCAGTCGCTTGCGAAAATCGTATCTTCATCATGTTCGACGACGATGATAGTATTGCCGACATCGCACAAATTCCGTAAAGTTTTTACCAATTGACTGTTATCTTTTTGATGAAGACCGATTGTCGGCTCGTCGAGTACATAAAGCGCGCCGACGAGACGCGTCCCCACCTGCGACGCGAGCCTGATACGCTGAGCTTCGCCGCCCGAAAGTGTGCCGGCTTTACGGCCAAGACTGAGATAGTGCAAACCAACGTCAAACATAAACTGCAGGCGATTGCTGATTTCTTTCAGGACCGGCCCGGCAATCTCCAACTGGGATTCCGTGAGGTCCATATAGACGGAGGCGAAAAATTCTCTCGCTTCGGCAATGGAAAGATTAGTAATGTCCCAAATATTTTTTTCGGCAACCTTCACGCTGAGCGCCGTTTCGCTGAGACGCTTGCCGTGGCACTTCGGACATTCTTCCTCGCTAAATATTTCCTTGGTGCCGAGTCCGGTACAGGCATCACAATATCCGTATGGACTATTGAAACTAAAAAGCCGCGGCTCGATTTCCGGAAAACTAAAACCGTCGTTCGGGCAGGAATACTCGGTGCTGTAAATATGTTCCTCGCCGCTTGGAAATTTTACGGTCGCGAGGCCGTTGGCGAGATCGACGGCATTCTTTACCGCTTCCACTAGGCGCTGTTCAAACTCTTTGGTTTTTATTTCCGCGGTGGCCAGCGGGATCCGATCCACCACCACTTCGAGCGTGTGTTTATTATTTTTTTCCAAAATTATTCGCTCGCGGAGACTCTTCACCTCTCCATCTACTCGAACTTCCAAATAACCGGAATTATAAATATCATAAAGCATCTGATAATACTCGCCTTTGCGCCCGCGAACGATTGGTGAAAAAATTATGAGTTCATTTTCATTTTTTGTCATTCCTTTTTTTTCATGGGCCAATGTTTTTTTGATCTGCGCTACCATCTCATCAGTGGTAAGCTTAGAAATTTTTACGCCGTCAATCGGACAATACGGCTGGCCGACTCGCGCGAACAGGACGCGGAGGTAATCATAAATTTCAGTGATCGTCGCGACCGTGGAGCGCGGGTTGGCGCTGTGCGCCTTCTGATCAATGGAAATTGCCGGAGACAAACCCTCGATCTCATCGACGTCCGGCTTCTGCATCCCGCCAAGAAACTGTCGGGCGTAGGCAGATAAACTCTCAATATAGCGACGCTGGCCCTCGGCAAAAATCGTATCAAAAGCCAGGCTAGATTTACCTGAGCCGGAGAGGCCGGTGAAGACAATCATCTGGTTTCGCGGCAATTCCAGCGAAATATTCTTCAAATTGTGTTCCCGCGCGCCTTTTATTACTATTTTTTCCTGCATATAAATGTAAAACGCCCCGCGTCTTATTTACTAGGGGGTAGTATCATAGAATATACCGATTGAGACAGGCTGTCAATCATAAAAATACTAAAGCCCCGTACGGTGACGGGGCTGATAAAACTACTTCATGGTGGCCTCACGAACCCTCTAGCCGAATTTACGCGGGAAGCAAGGAAACGGCAGCTCTCATGCCATTCATAATCAAACGAGTAGAGAACTAAAATGCGGAGATTTCCATCCCGATCCAGGCAAAGCGCGAAACTTTCGCCATTTGGATCATCCACAAACGAACTCAGGGCGACAATCGGAAATTTTTTCTGTTCCTCAGGTTTCGCCGCGCCAAAAGCAAGAAGCTCCTCGTTAGTCGCTGGTCGTAGACCATCGCGTAGCATGGATTTTATGACCATTTCCGTGCTTACCGAGTGGCCGAACCGAACCAACAAGAGGTCGTCGGCAACAAAATTCTTAGGATCAACCGTTTTCTTGCTGGCTAGAATTTCAGGATCCACCAGGTCGTAACGTCCAGCCTTGACCATCTCCGAGAGAGTCACGGGGGGACGGACAGAAACTGTTGGCGCTTCTCCCCTCGCATAATACCATTTTCCCGCATATTTGCCGGACACACCGCCGGCGACGAGAAAAAGTACTGCCATCAAGTATCGTTTCATGACCCAATCCAACTTTCTTTTTTGACGCACGAATCACCCTGGCGGAATGCCGGGACAATGAATGTGTCGATTGAGAATAGATTAGTTGTACCTGTTATGACCGGAATGGTCAAGAAGTTCTTTACTAATACCTCTTCTCCACCATACTCTCCGCTACTCCGACGAGAAATAAATTCACGATAATAGACGACCCTCCATAACTCACAAACGGCAACGGCACGCCGGTAATAGGCAGAAGACCGACATTCGCTCCAACATTCACAAAAAATTGCACGAAAAATAAAATCACAATTCCGGAGACTGTGACCGCTATAAAATCATCGTCCGTTCGGCGAACGACGCGAATCAGCCGATATAAAATAGCCGAATACAAAACAAGCAACGCAATCACGCCAGCCAGGCCGAGTTCCTCACCGATGACGGTAAAAATAAAGTCGGTTTGCGCTTCGGGCAAAAAACGAAGCTGGGATTGAGACCCAAATCCAAGGCCACGACCGGTAAATTTACCGGCGCCAATCGCAATTATTGCTTGAGTGCTGTTATAACCCTGCCCAAGCGGATCACGGTTCGGATCCAAAAATGTGAGAACGCGTTCTTTTTGATACTGATGCAACAAAAAGAACCAAGCAATGACGGAAAATATCAACACGCTGAGCGTGAGGCCGAGGAGGTATGAACGCCTGGCGCCGGTGAGCACCATTACCCCGAACCAAATCGTCCCGATAATCACTGCTGATCCGAAGTCAGGTTGTAGCATGATTAAGACGATGACGACCAAAGTCACGATGCCGGTGCCGAAAAAAAATAACGCGCGCTCATAACGCCGACCAAAATGATAAACAATATAGGCAAGCATGAAAATGATGCCTACTTTCGCCGCCTCGACCGGCTGGAAAGAAAGCCCGCTAAAATTATACCAACCGCGCGTCCCTCGAATATTTACACCAAATATCAACACTCCGACCAGTAGCACCAAAGAAAGCGCATAAAATAATTTAGCGTACGAACGGAAAAAAGTGCTCTGGGTGAGACTGGCAAAAATTAACAACGTCATCCCCACCCCGACGGAAAAAAGCTGTTTGCGAAAATAAATTAGCTGTTGCCCGCGCGACAGATCGACGCTATAAATCGCGGCAAGTCCCATCGCGATAGTGAGACACACCGATAAAAATAAAACCCAATCAAAACTGCGGGAGGAAAATTTATTTAGAATACGCATATTGTTCGAGTCTACCATTACCGATGTGCGTAAGCAAGGCTACCGCTCCGGAGGAAGATAAACATTCTGGTCGTAAATATTAATCAACGGAAAAACCTGAATATTTTGAACTTGCAAATTTGACGTAAAATTTCTTAAATCAATATTTTTTGTCTCTAATGAATGAAAATCATCGGTCTGAAGTGGCATCACGCCGACCAACGCGTCCTGGTTATACAGCCCCACATAAAATCGCGGCTGTTTATAACCATAAGCGCTTTCATTCTTCAATACAAAAGCCAAACGATTGCCTGACAAACCAGGCGTTGATAACGCATTTTCAAAAGTTGTGCTACTGATGGAAAAATTTATCCGACTATCCTGCCATGACTTCGGATCGGGGATATCGTGGGGAGAAACCCTCTGCCACTGCAAATTTTTTATCTGCAGAACTGCGCCTGACGATCCGGAGATCTCCGTGAGGCCAAGGGCGGCCGCCATGGTTCGGCTTTTCGCCAACACTATCGCTTTGGCCGGAGCGGTACTCGTCCCACTTATTAAAAATGAGTAATCAAAGTTGGCGATATAACCAGCATTAGGGTTTTCAACCTCGGAAACCGCATCAACTTTACTGCCACCATTCTGAAACAAATTAGTCGAAACAATCTGAAGCGGCACCGGATTAAAATGCTGAATCGCAGGATTGTAATTACTAAACTGAACAGCTTGCTTCTCCAACAGATTCGAATTCGGTATCCCCACCAAATAAATTCCCCATTTGGCAAGGCTAAAAATCAAAAAAATAGCGCTAATTAATATCAACGCCCCAACCAATAAACGATAAAGTAAAACCTTGTGTTTGACCCACCACAGGCCGCGACTTAAATTTCCGGAAGTAAACTCTCCGGTCGGGTCTTCATAACGACGAAAGTTTGCCTTTGGAGTAGAGGCGGCTTTTGGAGTTTCGGGAGTCTGATTGTTTCCTGAATAAATATTTTGCATGAAGCAATTATACTGCAAAAATACGAAAAATACAAAATACCGCCGGCAGGCACCCGCCAGGTGGGTGGTAATCATGCTAACAAAAGGTCGTCGCGCCACGAGGCCGGAAAAAGGCTTGCTCAATATCCCATTTTATGATAAAATATTGTCTATAATTAGCACTCACCTATTACATTGTATGCCCACTCGTAAAGTTGAAAAAGGGAGGATCGAAACGGAAGCGGCAAAACAAAAAGCAACCAAACCAGAAAAAACCAAAGGCGGCTATAGCGCCGAGAGCATCACCGTCCTCGAGGGACTCGAAGCGGTACGGCGCCGCCCGGGTATGTATATCGGCTCGACCGGCCCGGTCGGCCTCCACCACCTCATCTGGGAAGTGGTCGACAATGCCATCGACGAAGCCATGGCCGGCTTTGCCAATAAAATTCGCGTCACCCTGCTCCCCGATCATACTGTCGAAGTATACGACAACGGCCGCGGCATCCCGGTCGATATCCATCCTCAGAAGAAAGTCAGCGCCCTTGAAGTCGTCATGACCATTCTACATGCCGGCGGCAAATTTGGCGGCGAAGGCTACAAAATTTCCGGCGGTCTCCACGGCGTCGGCGTCTCGGTCGTGAATGCTCTATCCATATATACTAAAGCCGAAGTCCACCGCGACGGCAAAATTTGGATGCAGGAATACAAGATCGGCGTGCCACAAAAAAAAGTCCGCGAAGTCGGCAAAACCAAGGACACCGGCACCATCATCACCTTCAAACCGGATAACACAATTTTCGAAACTCTTGATTTCGAATGGAAAACGATCGTCGACCACCTGCGCCAGCATACCTACCTCACCAAAAAGGTGCACATGATCATTTCCGATCAACGCTCACCTGAGGAGAAGGCAAAGGATAAAACCAGCCTCAATTTTCCAAACCCGACTTACCAATTTTATTTCGAAGGCGGAGTTGCTTCCTATGTCCGCTTCCTAAATCAAAATAACGAAGTCAAAAACGAAAATATTTTTTACGTTGAAAAAGAAGCCGAAAAAGTCGGGGTCGAAATCGCCCTGCAATACACCAATGATTTTTCCGAATCGCTTTACGCTTTCACCAACAATATTTATAACGCCGACGGCGGCACCCATGTGGCCGGTTTCCGCACCGCTCTTACGCGGAGCATCAACACCTACGCCCGCAACAAAACTTTTCTCAAAGAAAAAGACCCAAATCTATCCGGCGAGGATGTGCGCGAAGGCCTAACCACCGTCATCTCCATCAAGATCCGCGAACCGCAATTCGAAGGTCAGACCAAAGGCAAGCTCGGCAACACTGAAGCCAAAACCGCCGTCGAGATGGTGCTGGGTGACGCATTCCTGGTGTTCCTTGAGGAACACCCCAAAGACGCCGAAAACATCATTGGCAAATGCGTCCTGTCCGCCAAAGCCCGCGCCGCCGCCAAGATCGCCCGCGACACAATCCTGCGCAAAGGGGCTCTGGAAGGTTTCACACTGCCAGGCAAACTCGCCGACTGCTCCAGCCGCCACGCTGAAGAATCCGAACTGTTTATCGTCGAAGGAGACTCGGCCGGCGGATCCGCCAAGCAAGGCCGCGATCGAGAACACCAAGCCATCCTCCCCTTGCGCGGTAAGGTACTAAACGTGGAGCGCGCGCGCCTCGACAAAATCCTCGCCAACAACGAATTAAAATCACTGATCATTGCCATGGGCACGAACATCGGCGAACAATTTGATATTTCTAAACTTCGCTATCACCGCATCATCATCATGACCGATGCCGACGTTGATGGCGCCCACATCCGCACGCTCCTCCTGACCTTTTTCTACCGATATTATCCCGACCTTATTAAAGGCAGCCATATTTACATCGCCCAACCGCCTCTGTACAGCGTCAAAGTCGGCAAGGAAATGCACTACGCCTATGATGCCGAAGAGAGAGATAAAATTATCGAGAGACTAAAAAAAGAAAAAGGCGACCGCGCGGACAAAAAAAGCAAGAAAACCGAAGAAACGACTTTACCTACCGAAACTATAACAGAAGAGGGTGATGGCCAAGCTGAAACTGAAGCCATCATTATCGGCGGCATGAAGGTAAATGTCCAGCGCTACAAAGGTCTTGGTGAAATGAACCCTGAACAGCTTTGGGAAACTACCATGAATCCGGAAGGACGCGTGATGAAGATCGTCACTGTTGAAGATGCCGAACTTGCCAATGAAACTTTCGAAATCCTGATGGGAGACGAGGTCGAGCCGCGTAAAAAATTCATTCAAACCTACGCCAAGAGCGTTCAGAATTTAGATATCTAAATTTATATCTACATGAAAAAATCTACCACGGAAACCACCGGCGAAATTAAAATCGACCTGGCAAAAAAACTGGAAAAGCTTAACCAAAGATCAGGTGAAGAACGAAAAGGCCCCTCTGCTTTTGAAAAAATTCCCAGATTTAGAGGCGACTACGCAAACTCCTATTCGGCCGCTATAATGTTTCTAAATGCTGGCAAGGATCTGGAAAATGTAAAAAAATATTTTCCTATCCCAAAATTTAACGAATATTCAGAAAAAAAGATCAGGCAAGAAATAGCGGCGGAAAATAAATATAAACCGGAAGAAATACCAGCTGAAATCGAGAAAAGACTCAAAGAGGAAGCCCTCGAAATTACTGAAAATGATCAACGCGACATTGAGGAAGTGGACCAGCTGGTTGACGCTCTGAACAATGAATTCAAGGGATCATTAGAAAAAAATTTGACTAACCCTAGCCTGCCTCAGGAAGAAAAAGATGAAAAGAAAAAATCCATAATTGAAAAATTAATAATGGTCGACAGCAAGGTAAAAGGGCGCTAACGCGTCTGTCTTTGCGCAGGCTTGACACAATCCCCGCCTTTTGCTATACTATCGACATCATAACGGCCGAAAGGCTGTTTTATAAAAAGAAAAAATATGTTTCAAGCGCTAAAAAACTACATCATCGGTTCATACGTCGAAATGAAAAAGGTCACCTGGCCAACCAAGGAACAGACCATTAATTATAGCCTCGTCGTGATCGGCCTTAGCGTTTTCCTAGTGGTATTTTTTGCCATTCTGGACAACATTTTTAACTTTGGTGTTTCTAAAATCATTACTCGCTAACTCAACTAATGTGGCAAAACAAACACTTAATCTAGGACGACGCTGGTACGTGCTACACACCTACAGCGGCTACGAGGAAAACGTCAAACACAACATCGAACAGCGTGTCGAATCTTTCAACATGGGCGAGAAAATTTTCAATGTCTTGGTCCCGAAAGAAAAGAAAATTAAAATCAAAAACGGCAAACGCACGACCATCGAAGAAAAAATCTTCCCTGGCTACATCCTTGTCGAAATGGTTGTGACCGATGATTCCTGGTATGTGGTGCGCAACACCCCGAACGTCACCGGCTTCGTCGGTTCCGGCACGACGCCTACTCCGGTTGACCAGAAAGAAGTCGACACTCTCCTGAAACGCGTCAGCGGCTCCGCCGAACCTTCCCACAAGATTGATGTTGATGTTAATGATCTAGTTCGCATCGTTGACGGTCCATTCAAAAATTTTGAAGGTAAGATTATCCAGGTTGACGCCGAGCGCGGCCGCATCAAAGCGCTTGTTTCAATGTTTGGACGCGAAACGCCGGTTGAGCTTGATGCTTTACAAGTTAAAAAGATTTAATAATGTTTGACCGGGCTGCGCTTCTCAGCCTACAAACGAATTACAAAATTTTCTATAGGATTAAAATCATATATTCTCATTCGCTCGGAATTAAATTAAAAACATTTAATTTAATTCTCTCACTTATTTCGAATATGGCAAAAAAACTAATGGCGCAAGTCAAATTGCAAATCATGGGCGGCGCCGCCAATCCAGCGCCTCCAATCGGTCCAGCTCTTGGCCAGCACGGTGTAAATATCGCCGGTTTCTGTAAAGAGTTCAACGACAAAACCAAAGACAAGAAAGGCGAAGTAGTGCCGGTCATCATTTCGATCTACGAAGACCGCAGTTTCTCCTTCATAATGAAGATCGCTCCGGTCGCGGAACTTATCAAAAAAGCCGCCAAGATTGAGAAGGGTTCCGGCAAACCCCTCCAGGAGAAAGTCGGCAAAATTACCAAAGCGCAAGTGAAGGAAATCGCCGAAAAGAAACTGCCGGACCTGAATTGCAACTCCGTCGAAGCCGCTATCAAAATGGTGGAAGGAACGGCGAGACAAATGGGAGTGACGGTGGTATAAGAAGTAAATTCTTGCTTAATTTGGCATAATACTGCTGTGGATAAGCATCAGGATTTACAAATGGCTTTAATTCTGTTATCTTATTTGCAAGTAGCAATTCTGGTGTGGAATACCTTTCACGCTGAACCACTAAAACAATCCCGCAATGCGGGATTGTTTTTTTGCTTCGCCGATTGAGGAGAAGATTGAAAAATTGAGATGTCAAAAACACTCCTACTTATTGAGTAGGCGACCACCGCCACTGATACCTTCCACAGTCTTCTGTCCGCCAAGATACCCTAAATGATATAAATCGGCTTCTTTCTGTTTACCCAAATCAACCAAATGATCCTCCTCTCCAGCTTGTTTCACTCGTGTAACAACCTCGCCATTTTCCATCTTGCTCTGAGCGCGGTAAGTTTCATTTCCATCTTCATCGTAATTTACTCTAACAACTTCGGTCTTTCTTCCGTCAGAACCATAAGTATACTTAATTTCGCTACGTAACTTACCATCGAGAACATCCTGTTCGCTTTTTGCACGGCCTTGCTTATCAAATGAGCGCATTAATTCCTCTTTGCTGCCATCAGCAAAATTACTTTCCATGCGAGCTGTACGTATCGAACCGTTGGGCATCTGTGCGTATTCCACCTTATACTCTTCTACCAACTTATCACCTTTAAAAACTTTGCCACCAACCGGCAACTCGGAGACATTTTTATCATACTTCAACGCAATTTCTGGAGGGAGTTTAACAAATTCATGATCCGCGGTAATTGTAAACTTATCCTTAGGTATTGTTGGATCACCTAACCTATGATCAACTTGGACTGGACCGATAGTTTTGACATCGAACGGTCTCGCCCCATCTTCCAACGCGTTTGCCTCTTTATTATTTTCTTCAGACGGAAATTTAAAATCCTTTCCAAAATCTCCTCTTCCTCCACTTTCCATTGAACTCATATGATTATATTTTTTGAATTAAAATTGTACTTATAATACCCCCCCCCGACACTTTTAGTCAAATATTTGTATCAGGTTGGCCTGTCCCCCATATACTAGACACATTTGTTACCTTTGGTAACATATCTAGCATATGCCAAGATATATCAACCAAGCAAAGAAGGACGAAGTCCTTCTAGCGATAAAAAATGGTATGGCCGTAAC
>JAKANM010000002.1 GCA_021812425.1 bacterium
AGTGGTCGCGAATTCCAAAGATCCGGTGGTAAAGGCTTTTTGGCAGACCGAGTTCGAGGGTTACAACGATCGCTACAAACAAGAAGCAGTCGCCCCGATTCAGAACAAAATTGGTCAATTTTTGTCGGCATCGATCATCCGAAACATCGTCGCTCAGGTAAAATCCAGGATCAATATTCGAGAGATCATGGATCAAAAAAAGATTTTTGTGATGAACCTTTCGAAAGGCCGTATTGGCGAGGATAATTCGCGACTTCTTGGCGGCATGCTCATTACGCGTCTTCAGCTCGCCGCGATGGAACGAGTCGATACTCCGGAGAAAGACCGTAAAGATTTTTTTCTTTATGTTGATGAATTTCAAAATTTTGCAACTGAGAGTTTTGCCGGAATATTGTCAGAGGCGCGCAAGTACCGGCTCGATCTCATCATGGCGCACCAATACATGGAACAACTTGACGAGAAGGTGTTGGCCGCCGTTATTGGTAACGTCGGGACAATGGTGACGTTCCGGGTTGGTTCGTCTGACGCGGAAATTCTTGCCAAAGAATTTATTCCAACATTTATTGAGGAGGATTTGGTAAATTTGCCAAAATTTCAAGTTTATCTGAAATTAATGATTGACGGCGTCGCGTCGAAACCTTTTAGCGCGACCACCCTAGCCCCGATTGCGAAGACCACCGATAGTTTTGAGAAAGTTGTACGGGTATCGCGTGAGCGCTATGCAATTCCTCGCGATAAAATTGAAGAAAAGATCATGCGTTGGAGCGGTATGGGTCCGGATGATGGAACGGATGATATGGATGATATGACCGAAGCCGCTAGTAAACCAGCAGCGGTTCCTGCGAGTCAGCCGTCGAGGCCGCCCGCCATTAGTCCTCAATCAAGGACTCAGTCTCAGTCGAAGCCTTCACAAAGTAAACAGACTTTTTCCGGCAAACCCAGATTCGAACCGAGGGTAGGGGACCGGCCAAAACCAAGGTTAGACAGCAAACCGATTGTGAGGCCCCAGGTACCGCCTCCTCAGCCGAGAAAAGAACCGGTCCAGCCGCCAAAGGTTTCGCCGCCAACGGTGCCACCTATTGTAACGAAACCGCCCGAAGTACTTCCTTCGCCGAAAACTGAAATTAGCATCGCGCCAGTCTCAGGTCCAAAGAAAATTCCACCCGGCCAGGTAGTGAAGGTGGATTAGGGGTTGACAAAAGGTGATTATTTTGATATACTCTTTTTCAGTTGGGCAACAATAAAAACGTTCCCAAAATTCGTTTAACGCCTTTATTGGCGGGGCGGACCTCGAAAAACGAGGGGTCGATTTAATCAGTAGTCTCAAAAAACATTTTGGGAACAAACAATACACAACACTATGGCTTTCGGTACTGACAGACAGATGTATGATGTGAATTTGACCTGTGCAAAATGCGGGTCCCACATCTCTCAGCTGCCTTTCCAACCATCCGGTGACAGACCAGTGTACTGCAGTGACTGCAATCGAGCTTTCCGCCAAACACGCGGACCAAGCGCCGGTGGCAACATGCGCAGCTCCGGTCCTCGTCAGATGTACGACGTGAATCTCACGTGTGCTAGCTGTGGAACAGGCATCACTCAGTTGCCTTTCCAACCATCTGGCGACAAACCAGTTTACTGCCGCTCCTGCTTGCAGGCTCGCAGAAACGGTTAAAGAATAATATCTTTCAGATCCCTCATCAGCAATGGTGGGGGATTTTTTTATCTTGAAATATTTAGGTTTTCATGATAGATTGTAGCAGTTATATGGGCTTCGCCGCATATATTCTCATTCGTTCGGAAATGAAAATAAATTTTCATTTCACTCACTTATTTCGAATATGAACTCTCGAAAAAACAAAATTAAAGTACTTGTCGCCCTTTCCGGAGGAGTCGATTCATCGGTTGCCGCCGCGCTTTTGGTTGCGTCGAAAAAGTACGAGGTAACGGGCGCGTTCATGATAAATTACGATGAGAAAAATCCGGACGGCGTGAATTGCTATCTGCATGATTACCGCGACGCGGTCCGAGTAGCCGCTAAACTTGGCATTCCGATTTTGAAGCTTGATTTCAAAAAAGAATATTCAGAAAAAGTATTGTCTTATATGTATTCTGAATACGAGAAGGGACGCACGCCGAACCCGGACGTGATGTGTAATTCGTTTATAAAATTTGGAAGCTGGCTCGATAAAGCGAAAGAGCTAGAGTTTGATTATCTGGCGACGGGACATTATGCTGTGACAAAAAATGGCAAGCTGTTGGTTTCACGGGACGAAAATAAGGACCAAACCTACTTTTTGCATCAGCTAAATAGAAATCAACTGGCGCACAGTATGTTTCCAATAGGGGAATACACTAAGCCCGAGGTTCGAAAGTTAGCGGAGAAATTTGATTTGCCAACCGCGGACAAAGAAGAAAGTATGGGGATCTGTTTTATCGGCGAGGTTCCGATAAAGGAATTTTTACAGAAACGTATTGCGCTCAAACCGGGAAATATATTGTTTCAGGGCAAGGTAATCGGCGTCCATGACGGTTTGTCATTTTATACAATCGGCGAACGCCACCTCGGGGTTAAGACCAATGACAATCAACCGCTTTATGTCCTTGATAAAAACATAAAATCAAACGAACTGATTGTCGGCCATGAGCACGACCCGATGCTGTATAAGAAAGAGTCTGAAATCGAAAAAGTGAATTGGATAAGTGGACAAACGCTGAAATTTCCATTAAAATGTGAAGTACGATTGCGACATCGGCAGCCGCTTCAAAAGTGCGTTGTGATGATGGTTGACGGTCGAGTAATAGTGAAATTTGGTACAGATCAAAGAGCAGTAACACCAGGACAATTCGCGGTGTTTTACTTGCCTCGCCGAAGCCACAAAGGGGCGAAGGCAGGTAAAAATGGGGAATGTTTAGGCGGGGGAGTGATAAAATAATATATGCTGACTTCAGAAGAACTTAGAAAAAAATATCTCGAATTTTTCAAATCAAAGGAACACACAATAATTCCTTCTGCTTCGGTTATCCCGGAAAATGATCCGACGGTTTTGTTTACCACGGCCGGTATGCATCCACTGGTGCCATATCTTCTAGGAGAGAAACATCCTGGCGGCAAGCGTCTTGCAAATGTACAGAAATGCATTCGTACTCAGGATATCGATGAGGTCGGCGACAATCGCCATGACACCTTTTTCGAGATGATGGGGAACTGGTCGCTTGGTGATTATTTTAAGGAAGATGCGATTAAATGGAGCTGGGAGTTTTTGACTTCGCCGGAATATTTAAATTTGGATAAAGAAAAATTGGCAGTTTCGTTTTTTGAAGGTGAAAAAGAAACCAACATCCCGCGCGACGAGAAAGCGGCTGGAATTTGGAAGTCGCTTGGCCTGCCGGAGGAACGCATTGTCGCTTTGCCGAGGAAAAATAACTGGTGGGGTCCGGCTGGTCAGACCGGTCCGTGCGGCCCTGATACTGAGATGTTTTATTGGGCTGGTCCGACTAAACTTCCTCCGAAAGGCAGTAATCCCAGGGATAATGAAGATGATTGGTTGGAGATTTGGAATGATGTTTTCATGGAATATAACAAAATTAAAGGAATGGATTTTGTTGATAATACTCATGGAAAAGAAATTTCCGTTCCTACTGATGAATATATATATGTTCAGCTCGCGCAAAAAAACGTCGATACCGGCATGGGGTTAGAGCGTACGCTGATGGTTCTAAACGGCTATGCCGATGTATTCCAAATCGACACTCTTTGGCCGTTGATCGAGACAATTCAGGAGCTCAGTGGCCACGAATATGTCGAGGGTGGCAATGTAACTCGCGCGATGCGAATTATTGCCGACCATCTCCGTACCGCGACGATGATTATGGGCGACGATCGGGGGATAGGTCCGTCAAACACTGACCAAGGTTATTTGGTTCGCAGGTTGATCCGCCGCGCCGTGCGTTATGGCCGCCAACTTGGCATCAAGGATAATTTTGCCGGTGAAGTAGCGAAAAAAGTGATTAAAATATTTACGAAAGTTTATCCTGAACTGAAAAAGAATCAGGATTTTGTGCTGACAGAGATTGAGGGTGAAGAAAGTAAATTTAGAAATACTATCGAGCAGGGACTGAAAGAATTTGAAAAGTTGGTCGCAGGATTTAGGATGGCGTTTGAGAAAACCGGACAGGTGATCAAGGAAATTTCCGGCAGGCATGCTTTTAAACTTTATGATACCTATGGATTTCCGCTTGAAATGACACAGGAACTCGCTCTCGAGAACAGTCTCTCGGTGGATGTAGCCGGATTTGAAAATGCCTTCAAACAGCATCAGGAAACATCTCGCGCCGGGGCCGAGCAAAAGTTTGCGGGCGGGTTGGCTGATCACGGTGAAATGTCCACAAAATACCATACAGCTACGCACCTATTGCATGCCGCGCTCCACAAAGTTCTTGGCTCTCACGCTACTCAGAAGGGGAGTAATATCACATCTGAACGCATGCGTTTTGATTTTAGTCATCCGCAGAAAATGACAGCTGAGGAACTGGCGAAGGTCCAGGATTTGGTAAATGACGCCATCGATAATGATTATAAAGTGGTATGTGAGGAAATGAGTTTCAAGGACGCAAAAGCAAAAGGCGCGATCGGGCTTTTCGAAAATAAATATCAGGATAAAGTAAAAGTTTATACCGTTGGCGATCCGAAGAAACCGGCGGTTGCCGAGGCCGAATCACCAACCTTCAGCCGTGAGGTTTGCGGCGGTCCCCATGTCGAACATACCGGCCTGCTCGGCAGATTCAAAATTATCAAAGAAGAGGCGGTTGGCGCCGGCGTTCGCCGTATCAAAGCGATCCTCGAATAACTATGTTAAGGAATGTGATTGTTCATCTCTGGTCAATGCGCAAAGAATTTGCTAAGTATTTTATCATCGGCCTTAGCGCGTTGTTTACTGATATCGGCAGTTTGTATATATTGAAGGAGTATTTTCATCTCTCTCCGACGTTCGCGGTGGTGATGAATCAGCCGGTAATCATGGCCGGTGTTTTCTTTTTAAACAAGCATTGGTCGTTCAAAGCCGGGGGAGTGACCCATCGGCAGATGGTCAAATTTCTTAGTTTGGCGGCGTTTAACTACCTTTTTTCCGTGATCTGGATCTATTTACTTCATGACCGATTTGGTGTTTACTATCTCTACGCGCGAACACTGAATATCGCGCTAGCGGTGGCCTGGAACTTCCTATTATATAAGTATTGGGTGTACAGATCCGAACCCTCTTGACTTTATTTATTCATTGGGCTATACTATCGCCCAGCTAAGTAAATCCTAAATGGCTAAAAACGATATCATCGAACTTGATGGCCAGGTCGAAGACCTGTTGCCGGCCGCCACCTTCCGGGTAACTCTGGAAAGCGGTCAGAGCATCATCGCTCATTTGTCAGGTAAGATGCGTTTAAACAAAATTCGGTTGTCGATTGGAGATCGAGTAAAGGTAGAGATGACTCCATACGATTTGACCAAAGGCCGGATTACCTTGCGGTATTAAAAACTCATCAATAAATAGAATTTGTATCAGCCGGTGCGGTGGAGCTCGATGAAAGATTGAGCGACGATATCGCGGCAGTGGTTGATATTTTTTCTTTGTAAAAATAAAATTTTGTATGAAAGTACGAGCCTCGGTAAAGAAAATTTGTCAAAAATGCAAAATTGTCCGCCGCAACAGATCCTTGCGCGTGATTTGTGAAAGCAAAAAACATAAACAGCGCCAAGGTTAAATAATTCCATAGATTTTTAGATTAAATATTATGCGTATCTCGGGTATAAACATTCCAAAGGAGAAAAAGATCGAAATTTCACTTCGATACGTTTTTGGCATCGGGCCGACTCTTGCCAAAAAGGTTTTACAATCCGCGAAGATCGACGGCGGTATCCGCACCAAGGATCTCACCAACGAGCAACAGGACATCATTCGTTCGATTGTGGAGAAAACCTACAAAATTGAAGGTGACCTCCGCCGCGAGATCCAGTCCAACGTCAAAGCCATGAAAGATATCAAATGCTTCCGCGGCATTCGTCATATGAAGCACTTGCCGGTTCGCGGACAGCGCACCAAAACGAACTCACGCACTGTACGCGGCAATGTGAGAAAGACGGCTGTTAGCGGCAAGAAGCCGGCTGGCCTAAAGACCTAAACTAAAGACTATATTTTATGACTGATCAAATTCCAGCTAAAAAAACCGCTCCAGTTGCTAACGCAACCGGTACAACAGCTGCCAAACCGGCGGTTGATGTGAAGCCGAAAAAGAAAAAAGTTGTTCGTCAGGTGCCAAAGGGCAACGCCTATATCCAGGCCACCTACAACAATACCATCCTTACTATTACCGATCCGAACGGCGCTGTTCTTGGTTGGTCCTCATCCGGAAGCACCGGTTTTAAGGGGCCAAAAAAGGCGACTCCTTATGCGGCAAGCGTGGTAGTAAAGGATTTGATGGAGAAAGTTGCCGATTACGGCGTGAAAGAGGTAAACGTCTTTATCAAAGGCATTGGCGGTGGCCGAGAAAGCGCGATCCGCGCGTTGCACACCAATGGCCTCAATGTTTTACAGATTACCGATTTGACTCCGATTCCGCACAACGGTTGCCGTCCGCCAAAACGCCGACGCGTCTAATATTTAATGGATTTCTAATACTATGGCTCGAGATATCAGACCAAAACACAAATTATGCCGCAAGTACGGCGAGAAGCTTTGTGATTGCGCTAAGTGCCCGATCACCAAACGCAGTTATCCACCTGGTCAGCATGGACCAAATCAGAAACGCGTTAAGCTTTCTGGTTTCGGCAAACAGCTTCGTGAAAAACAAAAAGTAAAACGAATTTACGGAATACTAGAGCGCCAATTTGCTAACTACGTTGCTGAAGCATCCAAGAAATCTGGCGATACCAGTAAATTCCTTCTTAGTTATTTGGAATCTCGTCTTGATAATGTGGTCTACCGCAGTGGCCTCGCGCCATCCCGCGCCGCAGCCCGCCAGCTTGTGACTCACGGTCATGTGCTTGTGAACGGCAAATCTCTTGATATCCCGTCTTATCGGGTTCGCGTCGGAGAAGCGGTTGAATTGCACGCTACCAGCAAGAAGAGTAAATTATTCGAAAATATTGCTGAAACGATCAATAAGAAAGAAATGCCGGCTTGGTTAGCGGTTGATGCCAAAAAATTATCGGCAAAAGTTTTAAATAATCCGACGGTTGAAAATCCCAACTTTGACGCGAAGTCCATCATTGGGTTTTACTCTCGTTAATTTTAACGAATTTTTATATATGAGCTTTGCCACATATAAACTCATTCGCTCGTAAATAAAAATAAATTTTTATTTAACTCACTTATTTCGTTTATGGAGAACTATCTGTTACCCTCCAAGGTGGAATTCGAGGCCAGCGCTCAGCCGCATACCGCTATGGTAGTCATTACCCCGTGTTATCACGGCTATGGCACCACTCTCGGCAATGCTTTGCGCCGCGTTTTGCTTTCTTCTTTGCCTGGTTCGGCTGTCGAATATTTCAAGGTCAAAGGTGTACAGCATGAATTTAGCACGATCGAAGGCGTCAAAGAAGACGTTGTCGAGATTATGCTTAACTTGAAACAGCTCGCGGTTAAAATTTTTACCGATGAAATGGTAGTTTTGAACATTTCGAAGAAAGGACCTGGTCCGGTTACTGCCGGAGACATCGAGCCAAACAGCAATGTCGAGATTATCAACAAAGATTTAGTAATCTGCAATCTTACCAAAAATCGTACTTTAGACATGGAAATTGCCGTCGGCCGCGGCCGCGGTTATCGTCCAGTCGAGGAGAAAGATCGCCAACACCAGGATCTGGGGACCGTTCTTACTGATTCGGTTTACACTCCTGTCAAAGATGTTGGTTACCATGTTGAGTATACCCGCGTTGGCGACATCACAAACTACGAGAAATTGAATATGCTGATTGAAACGAATGGCACTATTTCTCCGCGCGAGGCGCTTTCGCAGGCCACACAAATCCTGATGGATCACTTTATGATCGTAGCAAACGGTTCGGCAAGTGGCGCCGAGACGAAGAGCGAGGAAGTCGTATCTGCGGTAGAAGAAGTTGCTGTTTCTTCGAAGGTTGAAACTGCCAAAGATGAAACAAAGGCTGAAAAACCGAAACGCAAAACAAAAAAGAAGAAGGGAGACGAATAATTTTTAAAATATGCGACATCAAAAAAGAAAAGTTACACTTGACCGCAAGACCGGACCACGCCGAGCGCTTTTGACCGGATTGGCTGAGAGTTTGATTTTGTACGAAAAAATGAAGACCACCAAGGCTAAGGCCAAGGCGGCTCGATCATTAGTTGAAAGGATGATTACCAAGGCGAAAGCAAACGATCTCAACTCCCGCCGTTGGTTGCTTAAGCATCTCCACACCAAAAATGCCGTTAATAAATTACTTGAAAATCTTGGTCCGCGTTATGCCGAACGCAAGGGCGGCTACACCAGAACGGTAGTTCTGAAGAATCGGGTAGGGGACGGATCTGAGGAAGTACTTATTGAATTAGTTTAATATGACACGAACAAAACATCATAAACAAGAAATCGACGCGACTGGTCAGGCTCCTGGACGTCTAGCTACTCAAATTGCCTCTCTTCTCATGGGTAAGCATAAGCCTACTTATGAACTTCATATTGATAAAGGCGACAAGGTAGAAGTGTCCAATGTCGATAAGATGGTATTTACCGGCAAAAAAATCGAACAAAAAATTTATCGCCACCACAGTATGCATCCGGGTGGTTTGAAGGAAATCCCGGTAAAGATGGTGATGAAGGACATGCGCGATATCCTTAGTCTTGCGGTAATGAAAATGTTGCCAAAGAATAAATTACGCGCCGGCCGGATGAATCGACTCCATTTTAAATAAACCATTCTGTATGACTAAACTTAACATTAAAGAAAAGCAAAATCGCGCCGTTGGCCGCCGCAAAGAAGCGGTCGCCCGTGTTCGAGTCGACAAAGGAACTGGCAAGATTGTCGTGAACGGTAAGCCGTTTGAGCAATATTTTTCACATTTTACCATGCAGACGACCGTCCTCGCGCCACTCAAGGCGTTGGGCAAGGAAAAGGATCTTGATTTTTCGATCAAGGTTGTCGGTGGCGGCATGAAGGGACAGTCAGTCGCCGTTCAGCACGGTATTGCGCGCGCGCTTGTGATCTGGAACGATGATTTCAAAAAGACATTGAAGTCACTCGGTCTACTTAGCCGCGATGCTCGCGTCAAGGAACGCAAGAAGTTTGGTTTGAAGAAAGCTCGTCGCGCACCGCAGTGGTCAAAACGCTAAAAATACTAAAAATAAACCGCCTAACTCGGGCGGTTTTTTTCTTGACCGGCTTCAGATAACCATGTTAAGGTCAGTAAGGCGATTCTTTAACAACAAACGAGGTCGGTCGTGATAAAGCCAATTTACGTGATTCGAGAAGCGGCAGTTAGTGATAAGCAGATGTCGTACGTCGTGAGCGCAATTGAAGCGTTTTTGAAACTCTTGTCGGTTCTTAAGCTGGTACCTGTCATTCAAACCGACGTGATCGTCGAATCCGGGAGGATACTGTCACCCTATCTGTCTGAAGCATCGTTTGGCAGTCCGCCAAAAATCATGGTTGACTCCAATCTCCTGGCGAGTCTAATAGAAGATGATTCGTGCAAACGAGGTTCTCTCTCGGACCCTAAGCCGTATTATGTCGTTGTCGTCAATCGTGATCTTCGCTGGGACAGCAAGGATCCGTCCAGGATCTACGGCCTCGGCTCTCATGCGCATAGCGCGATCATTACGGTCAGGGATTATTTTTCTAAGACTCGGCTCGCAAACGATACCGAGGAACGCATCAAGAATACGACCATTCATGAGTTAGGACACATGTTTGGTTTGATTCCCGGAACTCGAGTGGCTGATGTAATAGTTGGAAAGTATGGAAAACATTGTGCCAACAAATGCATTATGCAGTCACGTGCTGAGCCGGCCACCGGTCTCGTTGGTATAGAGCTTGATAGCGCGCTCTGTAAGAGTTTCTGCCTACGCTGTTTTGTTCACCTTATAGTTGAGGGATGGAAAATCCGATCGGATCATCGCTAATGATCCGAAGACCACGTCCGAGAGGTCTCTAGGTGGTGCTCGCGCTAAAAACAGGCGTTCATCACTTTTGTTTCTCATCCGCCAGCTAGTGGATTGGAAGCAGGAGTGACGCCTGTTTTTTAATCCTTGTCATTTAACACTAAGCGGGGTAAAATTAGCATTATGTCATATTCAGTCGCTCAAAATACTTCCTTTCTGACCATTGCCTCAATCATGCAAAAGATTGTTTCTTTTGTCTATTTTACAATCGTGGCCAGGATTATCGGCGTCGGCAATACTGGCAGTTATTTTTTTGCCATTACCTTTACGACGATATTTACGGTCGTTGCCGATTTCGGGATGGGGCCGATACTGACGCGCGAAGCCGCTAAGTTTTCAAATCGCGTGAATGATTATATGAACACGGTCCTAGCCTCCAAAATTTTGTTTGGGATAATCGCATATTTTTTGGTAGTTTTTTTTGTCGTGATATTAAAGTATCCTCTTGATCTTCGCAATCTGATTTTGCTCTCCGGCGTGACGATGTTTTTTGACAATCTGCAGTCGAATTTTTTCAGTATTTTCCGCGCGCAAAAAGATTTGGTTTACGAATCAGTCGCCATCGTTATTTCTCAGATCTTGACAATGATAATCGGCACGACCGCTCTGTTATTTCACGGATCATTGATCTGGCTGATCGCCGCCTATACTATCCCAAGTGCCATTATTGTCTTATACGGCGCTTTTTTTGTAAAACGGGTTTATCATTTCAGAATTCGCCCAATGGTTGATCGGGAAATTTTCAAACAGTTTTTATTATTGGCGTTGCCTTTCGCCTTGGCTGGTTTGTTGGGGAGACTATATTCGTATAGCGATTCGCTTATCATGTCGAAGCTACTGACGCCGCAGGATCTTGGATGGTGGAGCGTTCCATATAAGGTTACTTTTGCGTTTCAATTTATTCCGGCGGCGCTTTCAGCGAGCGTTTATCCGGCGATGAGCAGCTTTACTGTCACTGACCCCGGCAAGATCGGAGAGTTGTTTGTTCGAGCCTGGAAATATTTATTTATTATTATTTTTCCCCTGTCGCTCGGACTCATAGCTGTCGCTCGTCCGGTGATTGTCCGTCTTTATGGGGTGCAGTATCTGCCGTCGGTGCCAGTTTTTAGAATTTTGTTGGTAAGTTTGTTTTTCAGCTATTTAACTATCATCTCCGGCTCGCTGTTGAATGCTACCAATCATCAAAAAATTCAGACCGGTCTAATCGCGATTGTTTTGGTGGTAAATGTAATTCTGAATTTAATTTTAATTCCTAAATTTGGCATTATCGGCGCGGCGTATGTCGCGCTTTTTAGTAACATTTTGCTGTGGTTGCTTGGTCTAATGTTCATCCGCCGAGTGATTGTCTTGCCAGGCCAAAAACTTTTACGCAACGCCGCGCATATTTTATCTCTTGCCATCGTCATGTCGGTATTGGTATATTTACTTACACTGCATTTTAGTATTATTTTAACGATTCCGATTGGTGCAGCGGTATACGGGGCATTGCTGTTTCTAACGGGTGCAATTGATCCTGCGCTTTTGAAAAATTATCTGCAAAGGCTTAACTTTAAAAAAATTGTATGAAGAAACTTATAGTGACGCTGGAGTACCCTCCTCAGGTAGGCGGTATTTCTTCATACGTTCACAATTTTCTTCTGCACACAAAACCCGATGAGTATGTCCTGTACGCTCCGGAAATGCCGGGAGCAAAAGAGTTTGATTCGAAATTTTCCTGGAAAACATATCGATATAATCCGTATTTTCCTTTTTGGCCGCATTGGCTTAGGATGTTTTTTCAAATTTTGAGCATAATGAGGAAGGAGAAAATTTTTGTAATCCATATTCACCAAGTGTTACCTTGTGGGTATCTCGCCTGGATGATACTGAAAATTAAAAAAATACCTTACGTAATTTTTTTGCACGGATCTGATGTCGCGATTGGCACTAGAAACAATTGGAAAAAGGCCTTATTTTCCTTTGTTTTGCGTCACGCTCGCAAGGTGGTCGTTAACAGCCGTTTCCTCGAAAATAAAGTTAAACAAAAAATTGACAAACCTGTTCCACTCACAGTTTTCTATCCGTGTCCGAGTGATAGGTTTCTACAAAAAATCCCTGATGAACAGCTTGTCGCGCTAAAAAAACAGCTGGCCTTGCAGGGTAAAAAGGTTGTGCTGACCGTCAGCCGCATGGTGGACGGCAAGGGCTACCCGCACATTATCAGGCTTCTTAGCGATGTTTGCCGCGAAATACCAAATATCGTGTGGCTTTTTATTGGCGACGGCCCCAAAAAGCAAACTATTGTCGATCTGGTACAGCGAAATTATTTGCAGAATGTCGTCCGTTTTCTTGGCGCTATGCCGAACGATGAACTTCCGAAATATTATCAGCTTGCCGATCTGTTTGTGCTTCTTAGCCACCAGGATGAGGAAGCCGAGGAGAGTTGGGGAAGTGTTTTTCTCGAAGCGTCGGCCAGCGGCGTTCCAATAATCGCCGGACGCGTCGGCGGAGTGGAGGAGGCGGTAGAAAATATGCGGACGGGAATTGTGGTTGATGTCTATCAGAGTAAGGCAGTGGTAAGTTCTATTGCGTCTTTGCTCAGTAACGAAAAATTTGCGGCTGAACTTGGCCGTAACGGCAGGGAGCGGGTGCAGAAAGAATTTCGCTGGGAGACGCAGATTTCCAAACTTGAAATTTAAAAAACTCCGATGAAACCATTGATTAGTGTTATTATCCCGGTTTATAATCACGCTCATTCTCTTGAGCGATCGTTGTTTTCTCTTTATAAACAAACATACCGTCCAATCGAGATTGTGATTGTTGACGATGGCAGTACTGACAATTTTCGGGGGACGATGGATAAAATTTTGAAAAAAGATTGGACACAAAATTTGTCCATTAAAATTTTCCAGCAAGAAAATCGGGGAGCAGCCGCCGCGCGCAATCGCGGTTTGTCGGAGGTTGGCGGCGATTACATTATTTTTTGGGACGCGGATACGATCGGAATGGAACAGATGTTTGAGAAAATGCTGACGGCTTTGGAATCGAATCCAACAGCCAACTACGCCTATTCACAATACAAGTTTGGTTGGAAGAAAATGAAGAGCCGGCCGTTTGATGCCGCCAGTTTGAAAGAAAATAATTATATTGATACGACTACCCTGATAAGGCGAACGGCTGCCCTCCCGTTTGATGAAAATATTAAACGTCTTCAGGATTGGGATCTGTGGCTTACTATGCTGGAAAAGAAGCAGACGGGCATTTTTGTTCCGGAAGTTTTGTTTAGGAAGATTGTTTGCGGTCGAAATGGGATCAGCAACTGGCTGCCGAGTTTTTTTTATCGACTTCCATGGAAAACTAGAGCGGTTCGGGAGTATGAGGCGGCTCGGCAGGTAATTCTGAATAAGCATTCGCGTCAAGGGCAAGGAGTGGCGTCAAGAGAACAAGACCGAAGACATGAAACAGAGCCGGTGAAGTAATGTTAATTATGAGAAGTGAAATAAAGCCGGCACGCTGAGAAGCGGGCAATTTTTTTAATTTTAGGGCGACATTATAAAGAAAAACCAACCAGACACTGAATCCGATTATGCCTAGTTCCACAAGAATTTCCAAATACCCCCAGTCGTAGCTAGTCGTAGTGATAATTTTCTTTTCGACCGGGCTGAAGACGGAAACAGTGGAACCGAGGCCTCTGCCAAAAAAAGGATGTTCGGCAATCTGATTGAATATTTTTGGTAATAAGAGCATGCGGCTGAGTGAACTTTCTTCCAGGTTTGGGGTTACTATGCTTTGAATTCGGAGGCCAAAGACTTCCAGGCCAAAGCTTTTGCCTCTACTCGAAATCAGAAAAAGAGTCGAAAAAATAATCAGAAATATTGTTACTGAGCCTGTTAAAATACATAGCCAGCGTTTCCAATTTTTGCGGGTAAATAATATCAGTGTCCCGATTACGAACGCGATTAGGTAAATACGAGTCAGGTTGAGAGCTAAAAAGAAAAGCAACAAAATTATATAAAAATATTTTTCTTTTTTATGAATTGCAGTGTAGATAAAGTAAAGCAGAACGGGGATGAGCAGTAATTGTTCGTTGAGTACGATGCGATAGAAATTAAATTCAATCAGAGTGATTTTCCCGTTCGCAATGTCTCTAAACCAGTGATAAAACGCATCCTGGAGCTGTAAATAGCCGCCGGTGAAGCCAATATAGGTGAATAGGAGAAATATGGCTTGTCCCAGAATGGCGGCCTGTAATGCCAAATAACAGAACTTTCGCCAAGCCGAATTTCTAAGCAAATCACGCAGTGGAAAATAATAAAGTAAGAACAGATAGGGGGCAGCGTCAGAAATAACGATCGAACGGGGGTTAGAAAAATACAAACCTCGCAAAAGTCCCAGCGTGGCGATAATTAACATTTCGAAAATAATTAATTTATCTTTATCAATCTGACGAATGCTTTTGATATTTTGCAAAAAATAGATTGC
Source organism: bacterium (assembly GCA_021812425.1). GTDB lineage: Bacteria > Patescibacteriota > Patescibacteriia > Magasanikbacterales > GWA2-37-8 > JAKANM01. The sequence continues at coordinate 14,629 of JAKANM010000002.1, forward strand.
TAGACTGGTAAGGAGCAGGAGCGACCGCAGTGTGACGCCCGAAATTTGCAGGAAGCTACCGGACCCATCCAGAATCATTTCTCCGGCAATTATATACCAACCGAAAATATTTTTTTTGACCAGCAAAAACATGGTAACGAGGAGGACTAATATTGCGACCGAGGTATTTAAAAAATGCGAATTTTGGTTTAGCGGAGTAGTGGGTTGGAAATAAAACGAAAAAATTCTAATTCCAAGATAAATGAGAAGAAGGAAAGTCGCGCTAAATTTCTTCGACATATTTATGTTAAGCTGGTCGATTCAAATAACGGCTGGCCAGAAATAAAGTTGGCGGCGGTTTGCCCCTTTTTTCCTTCGAGTTGCAACGATAAGATTTCAATTGCGCCATTTTTTGTGCCTACAAAAATTCTACGGTCGTTAATTTTTGTTTCACCGGCCGGAATTCGTAAATTAGAAATCTTTATTTCGAGTAGTTTTAATCTTTTGCCGTTCCACATGGTCCAAACTCCCGGCCAGGGTGATAAGCCGCGGTATTGGTTATAAATTTCAACAGAGGTTTTTTTCCAGTCGATCCGTCCGTCATCGCGGGAAAATATTTTACAGAACGTCGCTTCGTTTTCTGTTTGCGCTGTTGGTGTTATTTTCCCGTTTAGATATTCCGGAAGAGTTTTGATGAGCAATTCCTCAGCCGCCGGTTCCATTCTTTTTTGAAGATTGAGGTATGTTTCATCGGCCGAGATTTGGATTTTTGCCTGCGACAAAATCTGCCCATGGTCCATTTTTTCGTCCATGAGCATGATTGTAATACCGGTTTCCGTTTCGCCATTAACAATTGCGGTCTGGATCGGAGAGGCGCCGCGATATTTTGGAAGTAGGGAAGTATGGATATTAATGAAACCGAATTTTGGCAGTTCTAAAATTATTTTCGGAATGATAAGTCCATACTGGCAAACTACCGACAAGTCCCAGTTTTTGGTTCCAAGTTCCAAATTTTTGAGTGATTCCGGCTGGAGAATATTTAGTCCGTGTTGCTCGGCTAAAATTTTTACCGGTGATTTCGAAATTTCATGTTTGCGTCCCGCCTGCCGGTCTGGCTGGGTTACGACGGCGACAATGTCATAGTTTTTATTTTTAATCAGGGCGCTCAACATTGCGGCGCCGAAGTCATGCGTTCCGAAGAAAATTATTTTTGCATGCATATGCTACTTTGGGTCAACACGCCGAAGGTCGGTGGCTTTTTCAATGTAGAGATGTCCGTTTAGGTGATCGACTTCATGTTGGATAATTCGCGCGAAAAAATTTTCAGCGACAAACTCGATCTTCTTACCGTTTTTGTCGAGGCCAGTGACTTGAATTTTTGCCGCCCGTTTCCTTTGGCCGTACATCCTTGGGATTGAGAGGCAACCTTCTTCGTCGGTTAGTCCGCGCATCGATAATTTTTTCCAGGTTGGGTTAAATAGCGCGAGATCCTCGCGCTTGTTTAGGTCGTTATATTCCTTGATCAACGTAAAAAGTTGGATTGGCCTTCCGACCTGAACGGCCGCGAGTCCGACTCCATTTTTGACATACATGGTTTCCACCATGTCTTTAATAAATTTTTGCATTTCCCGGCTTTTTATTTCATCCGCGGAAACCAGCGCGCTAGGCGCGTGGAGCATTGGATTCGGTTCGAGTACGATGTCGTAGACCATATTTATTTATAGACTAAGAAGTGTATTAGGGTTTGGGTCGACTTTCCAGTTTTCCGGGACTATCTTCATTATCGAACGTAACTGCCGTTTATAGTCGGTGTAGGAAAGTTTAAGAATAATCGCCTGCCAATATCTGCCTTTTTGAATGGGAGGAAAAAGTTCCAGCGGCGGGGTTATTTTAGTATCAGTCGGCTCTTTAGTCAACCCGTTAAGCTGGCGGAAAAGTCGCTCGCTTTCCGCCTTACCGGATTCTTTAGTCGTGGCGCCAAGGAACAGTTTTAGTAAATATTTATAAGGAGGATAACCGAAATTTTTTCGCTGTTCGAGTTCAGCGACATAAAAAGCTTCTGGATTCGGAAGACTTGCATAAACCGGATGTTCGGGATGATTGGTCTGAACGTACAAAGAGCCAGTCTCGTTCATTCGGAAGGCCGCATCGTGAAGCAGATCCCACAGGTGTTCCGCCGAGCGGTATTCGGGAACGAAAAGGGGAGTGTCGGCGTCGATAAATGCCATTAAAGAAATATTTTTCCAATTTAGATGAGACCAGGCAAGTTGAGTGCCGATTATTATTTGATTTTTTTCCGGTTTTATAAGTTTTAGGGTCTCTTCAGAATTTTCAATATTTATAATTTCTCTTTTGTCATCCGGCAGAAGTTTTTTGATTTCACGAAGGACCGCTTCCGTTCCCTTGCCATAGTACATTAAATTAACCCCGCCGCACCCGACGCAGCCCGCGGGCATCGGCTGAGCGATTCGGCAATAATGGCAGGCCATTTCGCCGCGAGATTCATGGTAGGTCTGAGCTTGTTGGCATTTGCTACACCTAAGGACGGCGGAGCAATCACGACACATGACATATGAAGCGCTGCCGCGTCGGTTGCAGTAGAGAAAGATACTGCCGTTTTTAGCGGCGGTAATAGCATCCTGAAGAATTAAACTGAGTGAGCCAAAATTTTTCATTCCGGTTTCGTGCCGCATATCGATGAGATTTGGAAAAAGAGGTCTCGGAAGAATAGCTTCCCTCTGGTGGTCATAGACATTGTGCCGCGCGAAAAAGTAGTTTTCAACTGTCGGGGTATGGCCGATGATATGGACAGCTGCTCCAAAATATTTTGCCGCGATGATGGCGGCGTCTCTGGCGTGCAGGCGTGGCGCGGAATCCCAACTTTTATGGCTAGGACTCCAATCTTCGTCGATAATAATTGTTTCGAGGTTAGCGTAAGACATCAGAAGTGCCCGGCGAGTGCCGAGAATGATTTTCGTTTCACCCTGCCAGATTTTTATCCAGGCACTGAATAGATCTTTGTTGGAAAGGTAGCTGGTGACAATGCCGATTGATTTTTGGTTCGGAAGTAACTCAACGATTTCATTAACATCGGCGGCTTCAGGTACGATGATGAGGGTTTGACCAGCGGTCGAAATAATTTTTTTCAAGTACGATTTTTTATCGTCGAGATTATTGTATATGAACAATTTTGGTTTTTGGAATATTTTTTTGCCGGTAATCGGTTCGGTGGCTTGAACAATTAATTTGTTCAACATCCTTTTTTGCATCGGTGGAAGAGCGGACTTAATAATACTGCCGAGGGAGGTATGGTATAGTTCTGAAATTTCCTCGAGAAATTTTAGGCTTTCCGGATTAAAAAAAGGTCTTTCGTGAATGATTTTGTTGATGTATTTTAGATTTTTAATCGATGAGGTGTGTGCAAGCGATCGGACGACCCCTGACTCATTCTTGCTTCGAAGCGGGATCTCAACCAACTGGCCGATTTTGATTTTGTCAGCTAAGTCGTCAGGCACGACATAATCAAAAAAGGGGAGAGTAATTTTCCCCCGTTTGACCGGTACCACGGCGGCGATCATATTTAGATTATAAAATTGGCCGTGAGATATCCTACGCCGAATGGAGCTTCGTAGGCATAGGATTCATAGCGGTAATTTACATCACGCAGTATCCCCATCAGGATGAGAATTGGACGAAAACCACATTCCGAGGCCCCGTTGACGAGTTCCTTGTCTAGCGAGAGCAATCCGGCGGTATTGTGTGACGCAAGCGCCTCCTGAATTTTTTTGTCGAAAATTTCTCCGTTTTTATTAAAGCCTGCCGGCGCGTCGTTTGAAAGCGCGTGTGATAAGTCGGCGGATGCAATTACCGCTATTCGTTTATTACTTTTCATGATCTGTTCTTTGAGAAGCGTGCCAAACTCGAGATGCGTCTTTTCATCAAATTCTGAAAAACTGACCGGTAAAATTTTCGTGTCAGGCAGATGTTTGGTTAAATATAAAAGCGGAACGACTATACCATGATCAAGCTTCGGCTCGCTGATGATCACGGTTTCACAGGTGTGATCTATATTACAAGCGGAGCGAATGTTGTATGGTAGGGTAATATCGCCATTAAAAGAAATTTTGGTAGCAAGATCTCCAAATTCCTTAAGATCACTCTCGTATTTTGGCGCCATATTTATGGCAAAAGCGTCGGGAAAATGTTGACCGTGCGGAGAGATAATTATGATGACATCAGGATGAGCGGTATAGATATCCTCTTCTAATTTCAAAAATGCCTGGCGCGTGTGGTCAATTTTTTTAATTGCGTCTTTGCCTATTGCCGGAATAAGCAACGGCGGGTGCGGGGTGATGGCGGCGAAAACTAACGACATATACTATTTCTTTTTGTTAGAAAGAGTTAAATTTGAAGTAGTAATCCATTCGGCGATTTTATGTGGTTCCTCAAAACTTTTTTTGTAGTTTGGGTTTCCGAGGGTGACAACAACGTATTGTTTTTTCGTCTTTTTGGCCTCGACTAGCATTATCATAACTCCGCCCGCCTCGTCAGCAGAGCCTGTTTTAGTCGCGAGAATACGGTAATCCCTTTTCCTCAGCGGAATGTTCGTGAGAATCTGGTTGGTATTCTTGAGGCTGTGCGTAGATATTTTATCACGGGATTTAAGTTCAGTATAGGTATAAGATGGCGAGCTAAGAGCGTCTTTGATGGTTTTGTTCTCCAGTACCTTGGTAAAAATTTTTAGAAGATCGCGGGTGGTGGATTTATTGTTGGCGTCCAATCCAGTTACATCTTTCACACTGGTGTAATCCGCGCCCCACTCCTCAAGTCGAAGACTGATTTTTCGGACTAAACTGTCTTCACCAACGGAGGTATTTTGAGCGACCAATCGCGCCGCGCTGTTGTCCGAACCGACAAGCATTGTATAGAACATGTCTTCGTTGCGGACTTTATCGCCATTTTTTAGATTCAGCGTATTGGCCCCGGAGCTATATTTTTTCTCGTCATAAATAGTGGCGCCTTTTAATTTGAAATCTTTATGAACAGCCTCATAGGCTGTCATGAGTTTAGTGAGAGAGGCGATGGAACGTCTGGTGTCAATATTTTTTCCGGAAACAATTCGCCCGCTTGGATATTCGGCAACCAGATACGAAGCGGAAGCGGCTTTGCCGTACAGATCGGTCACCGGGGTTCCGCTGTCACCTAAATATTTATTGCGCGCCGATGTCAGATTGTTGTTCACAAAAATTTGGTCGCCGGTTGGGATGTTCATGGCAGTCAGCAACTTAATGGTGATAATGTTCGATTTTTTATAACCAAGCGCGAGGAATGTGTCATCGTCGGCGAGCGGGCGTTTTTTTCCGCTATCCATCACGTAGATAATATCGCTATCCTGAACTTGGATAAGGACGCCGTCATTAAATTTAATCGGGTTATCCGCGGTTTGGTAGGCGGAAAGTTCTTTTAGTTTGTGTTTTTCAACAGGCAGGGATTTGAAATTAGTCTCTAAAATAACCTGATCAATAATGGGGTATAGGACGTTGTCCTTCATGAGATAAAAGGTATTTGGAGCGTCGGAAATTTTGAAAATTATACCCTGCGGAGCAGTCGATGAGGTAGTGATTGGTGTTCCGATGTCGTATCCGACCAGATCTGATTCCGCGACATCGATCAATTCGTCGGGATTGAAACCGAGTTTTGCGATAACCGCGGCGGAGGCAAACGGTCGGAGCGTATCGTAGTCAAGGAGGTAGGTCGATGACTCGCTGTGTAAAAGCGAATAATTCGGGAAGGCGATTTCCGGTCCGATTTTGTAATTTTGCAGATCGATTTCGCTGGTTTTGATTGCTAGTCGCGGATCGACGCGCGTGATAAGGGCGGTCCTGCTTTTGAATTCTCGGCGGGTGCCATTATCGATCAGCCAATAATCGCTTGAACTTGCGGATTGGAGCAAGGTTCCGTTTGGATAAACTTGCGAAAACCAGGTGTTCCAAATGCGCCAAAAATTAGCGTTGCCGTGCAGGTGAGGAGTGTATGTGTATAAAAATGCGGTCGCCCAAGTCGCCGGGGTAACATCAGTATCGTCGATGCGGATCGGGGTATCTTTTTTCTTAACCAACGGACGGTCCTGATTGTCATAGTACCAGCGGATGACGCCGGCTGTGCCGTCGATCTGTTTGCCCAAACCGCGATATTTTTGAACTCTAGGATCACTGAGATAGCAACCATCGCAGACCGCGTATCCGGTGGCCCAGTCTAGCTGACGCTGAGTCGGTGAGTCATCGGTCACGAGGCTTTGTTCCTTTTGGAGCGTTACCAGTAAAAATTTAGGATTTATCTGGTAATTTTGGGAAGCAGTATAAATAATATCGGCGGCATTTTTCATCGTGCCGCTAGCATCTTCAAATTGTCCGGTTCGAATATAACTGCCTTTGTCGTTCAGAAACGCCTGAATATCGTTCCGATCCAGACTGCGGTAGTCTTGCATCTCCGGATCTGAAATTATAAAAGCCGGGTTAAAGTCGGCTTGTGCGAGAACAGCGTTCGACAAAAGGAAAAAAACCGCCACTCCCGGAGTAAATTTTTTTATAAACGAAAATAGCATACTCTAATAATTATAGCATGGTGGGCGGTTTGTGAATAGGGAAGTCAGCAGGAATAATTTGTTAAGCGGCGCGCTTCTTTGTGGCGAAGGTGAGGCCGGTTTTAGTGGCGGAAATTTCGACAGTGTCTCCCTCGGAAACAGCGCCGTTGATGATATTCAAAGCGAGTTGGTCGAGAAGTTTATTCTGCATTACGCGCTTCAAGGGTCGGGCGCCGTAATCGGGGTTGAAACCGGCTTTGGCGAGAAACTTTTTGGCTTTTTCGTCGACCTCCAGGGAAATCTTTTTTTCCGCGGTTAGCCGTCGTTCAACATTTTTCAGTTGTAATTCAACAATCCGTTTGATGTCGTTTTCGGTCAAGGAATCAAAAATAATTATTTCATCGATCCTATTTAGGAACTCCGGTCGGAAATGATTGTGGAGCTCATCCATAACTTTATCCCGCATCGAATCGTCGGCGGTTTTCTTGCCTTCATCGTGAAATCCAAATTCGCCGCGTTTTTTTGAATTTTGTATAAGTTGACTGCCAATATTGCTGGTCATGATGATGACGGTATTTTTGAAATTGACTTTGCGGCCTTTGGCGTCCTTCACATGCCCTTCGTCCAGAATTTGCAGGAGGATATTAAAAATATCATGATGGGCCTTTTCGATTTCATCAAACAAAATAACAGCATATGGCCGGCGGCGGACGATCTCGGTCAATTGGCCGCCCTCTTCGTAGCCGACATAGCCGGGAGGGGAGCCGATAATTTTGGAGACGCTGTGTTTTTCCATGAATTCGCTCATGTCGACGCGCACCAACGCTTCCTCGGTATCGAACATAAATTCAGCGAGACTTTTTGCTAGTTCGGTTTTACCGACTCCGGTCGGTCCGAGGAACAAGAATGATCCGATCGGTCGGTTCGGTTCGGAAACACCAGCGCGTGATCGGCGGAGCGCGTTCGCGACGGCTTTAATTGGTTCGGCTTGTCCGACGATGCGGCCGGCAAGAATTTTTTCAAGACTTCCGAGTTTACTACCTTCACTCTCAAGCATTTTTTTGACAGGAATTCCGGTCCAGCGGGCGACGACGCGGGCAATATCTTCCTCGGTTACTTCTTCCTTCAGGATGCCGTGTTCTTTTTGGGCAACGCTCAGCCTTGTCTCTTCCTCGTGCATGCTGCGCTGTAAATCCGGGATTCGTCCATAGCGGATTTCAGCGACTTTTTGGAGATCGCCGCGTCGCTCCTCGATTTCCGCCTGTTGCTTCAGATGTTCGATCTCGCGCTTGCTTTTGTGAATCATGCCAATGAGATCTTTTTCGTTTTTCCATTTTACTTCGATAGCGTGCATTTTTTCATTCAGATCGGCGATTTCTTTTTCCAGTTTTGTAAGGCGTTCTTGAGAGCCGACGTCGGTTTCTTTTTTTAGGGCGCGTTTTTCAATTTCATGTTTGATTAGAGTTCGTTTCATTTTATCGAGCTCTTCCGGCATCGAATTTATTTCAAGCCGGAGCGCAGAGGCCGCCTCGTCGATGAGGTCGATGGCTTTATCCGGAAGGAACCGGTCAGAGATGTAACGAGAGCTTAGTTTGACGGCCGCCACGATGGCCGGGTCGGTGATGCGAACACCATGATGTATTTCATATTTTTCTTTAATTCCGCGGAGTATAGCGATCGCGTCATCCTCATTTGGTTCATTAATCATGACTGGCTGGAAGCGGCGTTCAAGCGCGGCATCCTTCTCAATATATTTTTGGTATTCCTTCAGAGTCGTCGCGCCGATGGCGTGTAGTTCACCGCGCGCCAACATTGGTTTCAGTAGATTTGATGCGTCGATCGCGCCCTCAGAACCGCCGGCGCCGATAATCGTGTGCAGTTCATCGATAAATAAAATAATTTTGCCGGCGGCGTTGTTGATCTCTTTCAAAACTGTTTTAAGGCGTTCTTCAAATTCGCCGCGGAATTTTGTCCCGGCCACTAAAGAGCCGATATCGAGAGAAATAATTTCTCTGTTTTTGAGCGAGTCGGGAACGTCGCCGTTCACTATGCGTTGAGCGAGTCCTTCGGCTACGGCGGTCTTGCCGGTGCCGGGTTCGCCGATGAGAACAGGATTATTTTTGGTGCGTCTTGTCAGAATCTGCATCACCCTCCTAATTTCATCATCGCGGCCGATCACTGGATCAATTTTTTCCTTGCGGGCAAGGTCGGTCAAATTTTTGCCATATTTTTCGAGTACGTTATATTTGCTTTCCGGTTCGGGCGAATCAACTCTTTGATTGCCTCTGATGCTGGCGAGGACTTTTAGAACGGAATCGTAGTTAATTCCTTGCGGGACGAGAATGTCAGCAACAGGATTTTTTACAACCAAAAAAGCCAAAAATAGGTGTTCAATGCTGATGTATTCATCGCTCATCTTTTTTGCTTCGTGAGACGCGTTTTGAAACAGATTCATGGTTGACTGGCTGAGGATAATTTGGCCGACCGAACCCTCATCCATGGCTGTTCCTTGCTTCGGGAGGTGATTGATTAAATTTTGGACGGCAGTTTCGAGGTGTGATGTATTGCCGCCGAGTTTTTTAATGATCGCGGGGACTGTACCTTCCTTGTCTTGTATAAAAGCCAAAAAAAGATGTGGCGGTTCGATTTGCGCTTGGCCATTTTCGTGGGCGAGGCGCGCCGCTGTTTGGATTGCCTCTTGTGATTTATGGGTAAAATTTTGTGGCATCATAGGTTGTTGGTATTATCACTCGCATATATGGAGTGATAAAATTAGTATAACAATGCTAGCTTTTTTTGTCAATTATGGTACAATTTTAACGTATTCTTTAATTTGAATCTAAAATATGAGGATTTTTCTTGCTTTTCCATTACCAGAGGAGGTTAAGGCAGTGGCGCGAAAAGCGGTTTCGCAACTCGTAAAATCGTTTCCTAAATTGCCGGTTTTATGGATTCGCGACGAAAATTTACACGTGTCGATGGAATTTTTGGGTGATATCAACCAGGCGCAACTTCTCGTTTTCAACGATATTATACATGATGAAGTCTCCAAAACACCAGCCTTCGAATTTCAGTTGGGAAAATTGGATTGCGTGCCGGACTTTATTAAACCTCAGGTTCTCATTCTTAGAGTAAAGGAAAAAGATGGCAATGTCAGTTATGAACTACGACGCAGGATTCAGCAAAGGTTGATTGCAAACAAAATACCGCCGGATGAAAAATCATGGATTCCTCATATCACGATCGGCCGCATTAAGAAACCATCGGAGTTAAATGTTAATTTTTTTGAGCAATATTCGGTCGATGGTACTGCCTGGAAAGCAGAGCAATTGGATTTATATAATAGTACGCTTACGCCGGAAGGGGCAATCTACGAAATGCTCAAAACTTTTCCGTTAATGAAATAATAATCATGAGCCTGAATATTTTGGGAGTGCGAATTGACATAGTCAGCAAAGTAAAAGCTCTTCAGGTTATTGAAGAGTTTTTAATCTCTGGAGAACAGCGTCTGGTTTTTACCCCCAACCCGGAAATGCTGGTTAAGGCAGGGTCAGACGGATATTTCAAAGAAATTTTGAATAGGGGATCGTTGAACCTTTGCGATGGGGTAGGTATGGTGTTTGCCGGTCGTCTGTCTGGCCAGAAAATTTCGCGATTGCCGGGAGTAGATTTTATGGTTGACCTATGCGAGCTAGCTGAACAAAAAAAGTATTCAATCTATTTATTGGGTAGTTTAAGTGATGAAGTTCTTAAAATGACGAGTAAAAATCTATTAAAAAAATTTCCAGAATTAATTATTGCCGGGTATGACAGGGGGCCGATGGTAGCAGATGGGCCGGGGAGACAAATGAGCGGCGATCAGGCTGTGATCGATAGAATTAATGAGGCTAAGCCGGACATTTTATTTGTGGCGTTTGGCATGGGGAAGCAGGAAAAATGGCTGGCGGAAAATTTATCGAAAATGCCAAGCGTAAAAATCGGCATGGGCGTAGGTGGCGCCTTTGATTATTTGTCGGGAACTGTCTCGCGCGCTCCTAGACTTATGCGTAAAATTGGTTTAGAATGGCTGTATCGTTTATTGAATCAGCCCAGGCGTTTTGGCAGGATTTTCAACGCCACGCTGAGGTTTTCTTATTTAATTTTAAAAGAAAAAGTGTGATCAGAACTCGTTTTGCCCCCAGCCCCACCGGTTACCTTCATGTCGGCGGTCTTCGTACGGCTTTGTATTCTTATTTGTTTGCGAAAAATCAAGGCGGAAAATTTTTATTGCGCATTGAGGACACGGATCGGGAGCGGTTCGTGGCTGACGGGACGCAGAACATTATAAATTCGCTTCAGTGGGCCGGGATTGTTCCTGATGAGGGCGTCGTGAATTTTAAGTTAGACAAGCTGGTACAAAAGGGTGATAAAGGTCCGTATATTCAGTCGGAGCGACTTGATATTTATAAAAAATTTGCTGACGAGCTGGTGGAGGCGGGGAACGCGTATCATTGTTTTTGTACGCCTGAACGTTTGCAGGAACTTCGTGATACTCAGCAAAAGAATAAACAGCCCACCGGTTATGATCAGCACTGCCTCAAAACGATGCCGATTGACGAAGCCAAAAAACGGGCGCGAGACGGTGAGAAAAATGTCATCCGCCTAAAGATGCCTAAGACAGGTGAAACCGTGTTTAACGACTTGATACGAGGCCCTGTGACCTTTCAAAACAAACTGGTTGATGATCAGGTACTCCTGAAGTCCGACGGGTATCCGACCTACCACTTGGCGGTGGTGGTCGACGATCATCTCATGGAAATAACGCATGTTATTCGCGGCGAAGAATGGATTAGCAGTACGCCAAAACATCTTCAGCTTTATAAATATTTTGGCTGGAAGCCGCCGGAGTTCGCGCATTTGCCGCTTCTTCTTAATGCCGACAAATCAAAACTCAGCAAGCGCCAGGGTGATGTGGCTGTCCATGAATATATGCAAAAAGGTTATTTGAAGGAAGCGCTGATAAATTTTGTGGCTTTTCTGGGCTGGAATCCCGGGACCGAACAGGAGCTTTTCACGCTCGATGAATTAGTGAAAGAGTTTAGTCTGGAAAAAGTGAACAAGACCGGCGCGGTCTTTAATATTGATAAATTAAATTGGTTTAACAAGGAATACATCAAAAAATTGTCTGACGCTGAACTGGCTGGTCGAAGCATAAATTATTTTAGAGGCGCATTAAGTCTGGAACAATTGAAAAAAATAGTTCCTTTGGAACGCGAGCGCGTGACGACGCTTTCCGAGTTGCCGGCGGCTTTGGCATTTGCCGTAAGACTCCCCGAGTACGAGAAAGAATTTCTGATTTGGAAAAAGGGTTCGATCGAAGAGGTGCGAAAAATTTTGCCGGAATTACATAAATTTTTGTCCGGCATAGCAGAAAAAAAATGGAACAAATCCGATCTGGAGAAGTTGGTAGGGGAGTGGGTGATAAAAAACAGCTATTCCAACGGTAGTGTGCTTTGGCCAATGCGGGTGGCGCTGTCAGGCCAGCAAAATTCGCCGGGACCGTTTGAGATCGCCGAAGTGCTTGGAAAGGATGAATCAATGGCTAGGATAACCACCGCTCTTCAAAAAGTCTGAGGACGGTTTTTTCAATCCTTAAAAATATGCTATACTGAAGATATGAAAGTCAAGCATATTTTTTATTTTGTTATTTTCGCTGGGATGAGCATGTTTTTGAGTCGTGCTTTTTTTGTTTCTGCGGCGAATGTCGGCGGGTCAAGCGACGAAATCCAGGTTTTGAATCAGGAAATTTCCAAAAGGAAAGATAAAATTAGGGAACTCGAGAATACGATCGGTAATTATAAAAAAATAATCAGTGAGAAGGAAACTCAGGCGGTGTCGTTGAAAAATCAACTTGATATTATCGGTAACCGCGTCACCCAAATTGGGACGGATATTGAATTAACTAAGGAAAAGATCAAAGAAAATCAGCTCGAAATAGACGCGCTCAATATTTCGATCGGCGATAAACAAAAAATTATTGATAAACAGAAAAAACTGATCGCGAAAATAATTCAGAGCGTTCATTTCGGAGAGCAGAAAAATTATTTGGAAATAATGTTGACCTATAATAATTTCGCTGATTTTTATAACGACCTGCGTTCAATTGAGAGCATCGATGCCGATCTTGGACGTTCCGTGAAGACACTTCGCCTCGCGATGCAGGATCTGTCCGAGCGTCAAAAACAGGTGCACACCAAACAGCTGGTTTTTCAGAATTTGCAGAATGAGTTAGAAGGAAAAAAAGGTGAACTGGTGAGTCAGGAAACCGCCAAGGAAACCTTGTTGTTTCAAACCAAATCATCCGAGGCTAAATTTAGGACTTTATTATCGAGCCTAAAAGAACAGTACCAGGTAATCGAAACCGAACAGCGCACGTTCGAACAGCAGCTGCAAAAAAAATTGGAGAAAGAACAAAAAATCGTCGCGACCGGATCGGTTATCATGAGTTGGCCGGCTTCAAGCCGCGTCATCAATGCCGTGTTTCATGATGAAAGTTATCCTTTTAAGCGGGTGTTTGAGCACAGCGGCATCGATATTAAAGCCAGCTATGGCACGCCAATCAAGGCGGCCGCATCCGGTTATGTGGCGCGCGCGCGACGTTGTAGTGTCGCTTCGTGTTATAGCTATATTTTAGTTGTTCATACCGGAAGCATCTCGAGCGTCTATGGTCATTTGAGCGGAATTAACGTGACTGAAGATCAATTCGTAAATCGAGGAGATATTATCGGTTATTCCGGTGGTACGCCCGGGACGGTTGGCGCCGGGCCGTTTGTGACCGGTCCGCATTTGCACTTTGAAGTCCGTCAAAACGGCATTCCGGTAAATCCGATGCCTTACATGGCTCCCTAGAAGTAATTTTATTTTTCTCCGCTGTGAAATCGTTTGTGAACGCTTCTTAATTGTGGATTGGTGACATGGGTGTAAATCTGAGTGGTCATGATATTTTTGTGTCCCAAAAGTTCCTGGACGGAGCGCATGTCGGCGCCCTGCGTTAAGAGATCGGTAGCGAAACTGTGACGCAACGTGTGCGGCGTCGCTTCAATCGGCAATCCGGCCATGGCGGTATATTTTCGAACCAGCCTTTCTATTGAACGCGGTGTCAGGCGGTGTTCGTTATCATTTTTATCTTTTTTGTAGTTAATGAATAGGGGAGGTAGGAGGTCCTTCCTGGTAGCCAGATATCCGGACAGCCATTTTATGGCGCGTGAAGATAGAAAAATTACCCGCGTTGATCCTCCTTTGCCGGAAATATTTAATTCGAGCTCCGTTAGTTTTTTATTTAGGAGATCTTTTAGGTTGAACATCCGTATATTAAGCGACGTTAGTTCTGATACCCGCATACCGGTGGAGAAGAAGACCTCCAAAATCGCGCGGTCGCGTTTACCCTCAAGCGTGGTTAGGTCTGGCATGTTAAGCATTTTTTCAACTTGGTCAAAACGCAGGAATTTTATCGCCTTGTCCTTGTCGGTTAATTTTGGCAGTTTAATTTTTTCCGCGGAAAGCGAAACGATGTCCCGGGTCGCAAAAAAATTCAATAGATTGCGCAAGGCGATCAGGTAATAGTTCTGGGTGGTCTTCATGATATATTTGCCGCCCCCGTCCTGTTTGCGCGATAAGTATAGTCGGTAGTTCCAAATATGCTCACTGGTTAGCTCGTGGGGCTTTAAATCTGATTGGTTGGTATGATCTAGCCAGAGGGTGAATATTTTTAGGAAGTTATGGTAGTTTTTCGTTGATACCGGCGATAAACCCTTCTCAACCTCGCAATAATCCAGGAAATCGGGGATGTGCTTTATGATGGGTTTGTTTGATTTGTCCATATAGATGGTTTTTACTGTGCTTAACAAGCCACTTAATCTATGTTATACGACATTATATAATACCGCAATATTACAGTCAAACTATTTTATTCACACTGCCCTTTCTCCCGTTACTTCCAATAAATTCGATCGCCGAACCGAAGATCAACGTATTCCAACGGATGATTATTATTCAAAAATATCTGTAGCTTTGAAACTTGTTCATCAATATTGTCGTTGGGTTGGAAGACGACCTTAAACGGTTTATTGGTAATGGCTGTAATCCCCGCTCCTGATATGTCATTGATAAAATAGGCCGTCTTTATTGTTTTGACCCGCTGAAGGGCGTTATACAGCGCCACCACGCCTTGCATGGTTTTATTGTCCAGCAAACGATCATTTTCGCCGGTTTTTTGTGGTTTTTGGTCATAAATTACCGGGTAATCGCCGAATTCCTCCGTAATCCCCTGATAATTCGGCACGTGAATGCCGGCAATGAAAGTGGAAGTTGGTGTTTTGACGCTCGTGGTGGTGGCTATCGTTGAAGTCGGATAGATAAACTCACTTGAACTGATGCTACGGAGATATTTTATATTCATTCCCTCTCCGTCCAGTAAATAATACGCTTCGCCATTGTCATAGATTCCAGCCGTGGTTTTTTCCTGAAGTTGTACGACCAAACTGTTTGGAAAAACTTTAGTTACGGTAACGGAATTTAATAAAAAGTTATTGTTTAGAGTTTGTTCCAGAGAATTTTTGTTAAAAAGAAAATAATTATTCACCGGCCAGACTGCGCTATGCGGCGTAAGCCGATCGTTTACGATTTTGGCGATTTCGGACTCGGTAATAATTTTTAGACCTAAATAATTGACTTTATTTATTCTGAAGTACGGTAAATAGAGCAAAAGACCAATCCAGGAGATAATAAAAATCGGTAAAATCGTCCCTCTGATTTTTATTCGAGATTTTTTATTTTTAGTTTTATACGGATTGTATAGTCTTATAGCCTCCGCATCCTCATGCTGTCGATAGTGACTGTGGTTTGATTTATTTCGAGCCAAAAAGTGCCAGCCTTTGGTTACTGACTTATGTTCACGATGTTTTTTCCCAGAGCCGTAAAAATGCATCTGAATAATATTTACTCTGATTCTATTATACCACGATTCTTGTAAGATGTGGATTAATTTTTGTGGTGATTTCGTAGTTAATCGTTCCAGGCGATAGTTCCGCGAGCTCATCAGCGGTTATTTCTTCTTTTCCAGACTGGCCGATCATGGTTACTATGTCCCCCGCTTTGGCATTACTTTCGCCATTGATTTCGACCATCATCAGATTCATACATATGCGACCGCGAATCGGACAGCGTCGGCCTTTAATGATTACCTCGGCTTTGTTGCTCCAGACGCGATCGTAGCCGTCATAATAACCGATTGGAATAATACCAATCGTACCGGCCTTTTTCATGGTGTAGGTACCGCCATAACTGATTTTTGTTCCTTTTTTAACCTTTTTTACTTGAATTAATGTGCTTTTCCAGCTTAATACCGGTCGCAGTTTAATAATTTTTCGACAAAATGGAGCAGGATAAAGTCCGTAGGTGCCGAGTCCGATTCGGACCGCGTCAAGCCTGGAATCTGGGTATAATAATGAGGCGGCCGTACAAGCAACGTGCCTGATTGGCGCGTCGATCCCATGTTTTTTTATTATTTGGTCCGCCTGCATTAGTATTGATAATTGTTTTTTTGTAATTGTGCTGGAGGCTTCGCTTGAAGAAAAATGACTCCAGATGCCTTCCAGCCGCAGATGTGAAAGTCTTTTTATTTCGGAAACAAAGGTCTCCATATCATCGAGAGTAATGCCGACTCTGGTGGTGCCGGCGTCAATTTTGAGGTGTGTGACTCCGGTCAAACCAACTCTCTCCCCTACTCGATCAATAAATTTTGCCTGATCAAGTCGATAAATCGGCAAAATAATATTTTTTTTCAATGATTCGATTATCGCGTCTTCATCGAGCGGATAGAATGATAATACTTGGATCGGTTTTTTTATGCCGCCGGCGCGGAGCAACAAGGCTTCGTCTAGGCTAACCGTTGCCAGCCGATCAACTTCAGGAGCTTCCTCACAGATGCGTGCGACTTCAAGAATCCCATGCCCATAGGCATTGGCTTTGACGACGGGAATTAATAAGACTGATGGTCCAATTAATTCCCGAAAGGCCTTTAGATTGTGCTCGATCGCGGAGCGTGAAATTTCCACCCAGCTGAGCATATTCTTATTAAATTTTATCGAAGCCAGTGTATTTTTGAAGAACTTCAGGAATATTTATCGAGCCGTCCGATTGCTGATTATTTTCGATAATAGCCAGCATTGGTCGATCGCTTGAAACAGTTCCGTTTAGCGTGTGAGCAAATTGACGCTTGCCGTCGCTAGTTTTGAATTTGATGTTACTTCGTCTTGCCTGGTAGTCGGTGGTGTTGCTGGTAGAAGTAAGCTCGCGGTATCTCCCCTGCCCGGGAAACCAACCCTCACAGTCGAATTTTTTTGCCGCCGGAAAACCCAGATCGCCCGAGCAAACATTTACCACCTGGTAGTGCAGTCCGAGCGAGCTGATAAATTCTTCCTCGGCTTTTAGTAATTCATCGTGCAATTTCGCTGATTGATCAGGGGAAGCAAAAACCACCATTTCAACTTTATAAAATTGGTGTACGCGAAACAGTCCCTTGGTATCTTTTCCATAACTGCCAGATTCGCGCCTGAAGCACGGCGTAATGGCCACATATTTTTTGGGTAACATCTTTTCTTCCAACACTTCGTCCGCATGCATATAAATCATCGGCACCTCGGAAGTTCCGATTAGAAATAGATTGTCTTCGCCCGGATTTACCGAGTAGACTTCATTTTTATCAGCCGGAAAAAATCCGGTGCCGTACATAGCGGATTCCTTCACCAATATCGGCGGTAAAACTAATTCAAATCCGCGCGCGACCATGAAATCAACCGCGTATTGCATGATCGCCCTCTCGAGAATCGCAATTTTGCCTTTTAGATAATAAAATCTTGAGCCGGATGTGTTGGCGCCGCGTTCCATATCTATCCCCTCCTTAGCATGTTCGACCTCGAAGTGTTCCCTCGGCGCGAAAGTAAAAGCAGGTTTTTTGCCGACAGTTTTAATTACCTTATTTTCACTGTCGTCTTTACCAATCGGCGTCGAAGGATCATTAATATTCGGGATTTTAATCAGCAACTGCAGAAGTTCGGTATCGTTATTTTTAAGCCCATCTTCTAGCTCACTGATCTCAGTCCCAACCTTCTTCATATTGGCGATTTCCGCCGCTGACGGTTTTGTTTTCGATTTTTCGTTTCTTTTTGCCCGCAGGGACTCGATTTTTTTTTGCAAATCATTTTTTTCGGAATCAAGCGAAAGCAACCTCTCCATGTCAACTTTAACATTCCTGGAAAGATTATTTTTTTCAACAAGTTTTTTGTTCTCCCTGATAAATTTAATATCTAGCATAAATTTGGTTGTACACATTTTTTATTCAAATGACAGAATGTCCTTTTAGTAAGGAACTATGATAGATTTCGGGGTGAAAGGCTCTAATTCTGACAATCTTCACATCCGGAAAAGCTTTTTTTAGTCCGTCGATGAAAAATTTTTGATCATAGCCGAGCGCAATAATATTTGGATTTTCATTGCGAATTACCGCATACTTATCGTTTCCGATTCGTCCGAGCGAAACCTTGTCGGTGAGGTTGAGCGCCTTGAGATTTTGGACGCGCTTATCCTCAGTGTTGAGTGGAGCGTGATTTTTCACCTTTTTAACAGTCCGGTCCCGCGCCACGATCACCACAAGGCTATCGCCAAGTTTCTTCGCTTTTTTTAGGAAATATTCATGTCCGGGATGAAGAGTGTCGAAAGTTCCAAACGCCATCACTTTTTTCATAAGCAATGTTATTTTTCGGGACGAAGCGTCGGAAATAAAATTACTTCCTTCAGATTTTGCGCTCCAACCAAAAGTTTTACCAGGCGGTCGATGCCCATCCCGAGGCCAGCGGTCGGCGGCATGCCGTGTTTCATCGCTTCGATGAAATCCTCATCATATGGCATGGTTTCCTCGTCACCTTTTGAACTGAGTTGCTTTTGTTCGATGAATCGCTGTTCTTGATCCAATGGATCATTTAATTCCGAAAAGGCGTTGCACAGTTCGTTGCCTCCGACACAAAGCAATTGGAAACGTTCGACGTAATTTGGATTTTCTGGTTTACGTTTGGCTAGCGGTGACAATTCCACCGGATGATCAGTGACAAAAATTGGGTTTATTATAAAAGGTCTGGCAAATTTTTTGTAGATATCGTCGATTAACTTTCCGCGTCCATTATTTTTATCAATGCCATCAATTTTTAGCTCAACGGCTTTTTTGTACATTGATTTTTGATCAGCAAAGTCCTCGATGTCAAACTTGGCATGCTGTTTGAGTAGAGCCCGCATCGTGACGCGCGGATACGGCGGCGTAAAATCAACTTCACCCTCGGTGGTTTTGAATTTTAGATTGAGTCCGGCCGCGGCAATAAGTTTCGGTAGAAGATCCTCAATCAGATTCATGAGCATATTGTAATCGGCGTAGGCCCAGTAAAATTCAATCTGCGTAAACTCCGGGTTGTGATTCTGATCGATACCCTCATTTCGAAAACATTTTGCGACCTCGTACACCTTTTCAAATCCGCCGACGATAAGACGTTTTAAATAAAGCTCGGGTGCGATGCGAAGATAGAGCGGAATATCAAGCGCGTTGTGGTGTGTGACAAATGGTTTTGCCAAAGCCCCGCCGTAAAGTGTCTGGAGGATCGGCGTCTCGACTTCATAGAAACCGTGGTCATCGAAATAATGTCGCAATTCACGGACGAGCTTGCTCCGAATCTTGGCAATTCGCATGGATTCTTCGTTTGACAACAAATCGAGGTAACGTTTGCGGTAACGCTGTTCCTGATCAGTAAGTCCGTGCCACTTTTCTGGTAACGGCAGTAAGGCCTTCGAAATCAATCGGATTGTTTTGATCAGAATGCTGATCTCCCCTTTGTGGGTGGTAAACATTTTGCCGTCTACCTCAAAAAAATCTCCGAGATCAAAATTTTTATTAAAAAAAGCGTAATCTGTTTCTCCTAGATCAGTTTTTGACAGGACGATTTGCAGACTGGTAGATTCATCCCTCAGGTGGCAAAAAGTAAGTTTTCCCATTTCTCGTCTCGACATGAGTCTGCCGGTGACCTTTACCGGAGTCCCCTCTGGCAAGGCTTTTGCTTCGAGAAGAGTAAAAGTGCGGTCGACGCGCGCGGGGTATGGATCGAGGTTGGCTTTTTGAATGGCATCCAGATGTTCAAGTCGGGCGGCTTCTTCGGTTTGATGCTGCATAGAGTTTTATTTGATCTCCTTGATCAGGTAAACCATTTTGCCGGAAGGAACAGCAATCTCTACCTTTTCACCAACTTTATGGCCTATGAACGCCTCTCCGAGGGGAGATTCGTTCGAGATTAAGCCTTTGGTGGGGTTTATTTCCTGTGGTCCGACGATAGTGTATTTTTTTTCTTTACCGTTCAATTCGACCGTGATCGTGTCCCCGATCGATATCATGCCGGTGCTTTGTTTAACGATGATTTTCGCGCTGTTAATGATCTTTTCAACCTCAATCAGTCGACCCTGCGCCCAGGCCATATCCTCTCTCGCCTGGTGGTATTCGGCATTTTCGGATAAGTCACCTTGTTGCTTCGCCTCATCGATGCGTTTGGCAATTTCTGGTATCGTCGAATTTTTTAGCGTTAAAAATTCTTTTTTTAATTCGTCGAGGCTGTCAGCGGAAAGGTAATGTATATTTTCATCCATAGATATTATATTCTGGGGATATGATAATAAATTGTATATTAAAACTTGCTTTAGTATAACACAAAGTTAGTCGGAGTCAAACAGACAATAATCACAAATATTTTTTACCCCACCAATCAAGAAACTTCTCCGCGATTGGCTCAGCAACAGCCGATCCTTCGCCGCCATCCTCGATTAGCACGGTGACTACAATTTTGGGATTTTGGTAGGGAGCAAACGAGGTGAACCAAGCGTGCGTCGGATGAGTTTTGCTCCATTGGGCGGTACCGGTTTTGCCTGCCGATTGGAAAGATAAAGCTCCAAGTTGTTTACAGCTTCCAAGGGTAACACAATCGCGCATCCCTTGGCGGACGATTTCTAAATTACTGTTTGAAATACCATTAAGATGTTTTTTTGGAAAATCTAGGTCGGTAACTTTTTTGGTCATCGGGTCGACGGTTTTCTGTACTAAATGCGGAGTGACCAGATATCCCCCATTCGCGACTGCCGCGGTCCAAACGCCTACCTGCAGAGGGGTCACGAGGAGGTCTCCCTGACCGATTGAAACATTATAGGTATCGCCGACATACCAGGTTTCGCCTTTGGTTTTCTTTTTCCAATCTTTGCTCGGAATAAATCCGGCGCTCTCGTTGGGCAGGTCGACAGCGGTTTTTTGGCTAAGCCCGAACATTGAAAAATATTTATTTAGACGATCAATTCCGAGGCCGATGAAATTTTTATACCCGCCGCCGACGTAGTAAAAAAAAGTATTTACCGACCAGGCAAGCGCTTTTGTGACGTTCGTAATTCCATGACCTCCGGCTTTCCAGTCTTTATAGAATGTCCCCCCGACTTCAATTCCTCCAATACTGCTAACAACAGTATTTTTTGTCACGATATTTTCCTCGAGCGCCGCCGCCGCCACTAGCAATTTAACGGTGGATCCCGGCGGGTATAGGCCGCTGATTACGCGATTAAAAAGAGGGTTGTCCGGATTGTTCAAATAGGATGAATATTTATTTTTATCGATACCATTTACAAATTCATTATTGTCAAAAGCCGGCCAGCTTACCAGCGCCAAAATTTCTCCATTAGTCGGGTTCATGGCGAGCGCGGAGATGCGATGCTTTCCGGTACTGTCGGCTGTTTCTTTGACTAGTTTTTCCATAAATTTTTGAGCATCCAGGTCAAGCGACACTATCAAATCATTTCCCGGCATCGGAGGCTCCATCGCGAGCACATTTTGCTCCTTGCCGATCGCGTTTACCTCAATTTTTTTTAACCCGTAAACGCCGCGCAGATTAGATTCGTATTTTTTTTCAAGACCAGTCTTGCCTATAAGATCGGATGTTGAATAGCCGTTTGATCGGTTGCTCTGAAGTTCGCTGTCGCTCAATTTTCCAACATAACCTATTATATGAGAAAGACTTGGCACCAGAAGCGGTTCTGACGTGGTGTTGGTCGTAAAATAATATCCGCGCTTAGTCCCCCCCTCAACGATGACTCCCGGCAAGGAATCGTTTTTAACATAAAGACTAAGAGCGGTATCGTAGTCCAGGTGATCTTTAATGGTAATTGATTCATAACTATATGGACCAAATTTTTTTAACAATGATTCGACATCGGCCGGGTTAATGCCGGTGAGACGTGAGAGCTGGTCCAGGATCTGCGCGCGCTCCAGCGCGTCACGAGGGAAGTCCTGGGGCACGATTGCTAAGGAAAAATTTGGAATGTTTTTGATCAGGTCACGGTTGAATCGATCGTAAATAATCCCCCGCTCAGCCAAAATTGGCAGTAAACGAATTCGATTGCCTTCGGCTAACATTCGATAGTAATCACCATTAATAACTTCCAGCTGGAAGACCCGAAGAAAAATCGAAAAAATTCCGATGCTGATGATCAATAAAAAGAACCAAAGTTTTTTTCGGTTGATGCCGGTGCCGATGTAGTTGTTTGTGTGTGAGATTGACAATTTACCGGGCGCATCCCCTTCCGGATCAAAGGACTCTTCTACCCAGGAAGTTTTGTATTTTCCATGTAGATTATTGTCTCCGAGGAGGCCTTTTTCAATTTTGAACGGATTTTGCGGCATATTTATCTACAGCGAGTGGTAGGTAATTTTTCGTTTCGTGAAAAGAAGGGAGATCGCGTAGGCGATCAACAGCGACAACGCGTTTATAAAAATTTCCGAAGCGAAGTATGTCAAATTAGGCAACTGAAGCACATCGGTTTTTTTGTAAAAAAAATAAATTGTTAGGAGAAGCGCGTAGGAAAAAATTTCGTAGAAAAATATTCCGAGAGCGCCAAGAAAAAAAATATTATACCATGAAAAATTTGAAAAAATTTCAAATATCCGCCGGGTGACAACTATCGTCGATATCATCGCTAGCGCGGTTAACCCAAACGGCAACGACGAGAACAGGTCGGTGGTAAGGGATATGATCAAGGCAAGCCAAAGGGCTGAAAGATTGTTGCGGTAGACTATTAACCAAAGGAACGTCAGGAGCGCGATGTTTATTCGATTAAATGGAAACGGCAAAAGATAAACGGCCGTAATTTGTGCTAAGAAAATCATTAACAGCGCCCCGAATAATTTTGCCAGGGTTCTTAGGGTTTGGAGCATATTATTGGGTGAGAAGTACGCTCACTGACGTGAGTTTAGAAAAGTCAGTCGCGGGTGTTATGATTGCCTGTTGAAAAGGTTTGTATGGTTCGTTCTCGATTTCCGCGACCGTGCCGATGAGTAGTCCCCTTGGAGTCGTGGTCTCAAGTCCGGAGGTAACAACTTGGTTATTGACCAGCACCACTTCATCGCGGGGTATCAGGTTCATTTTCAGGCTGATGCCGAAACCACCTTCGATAACGCCCAGGCTTTTGTCGTGGTTTAGGATCGTGGAGCCAATTCGACTGGAATTATCGTTGAGGAGTCTCACTATGGAAATAGTATCAGCGATTTTAATAATTTTCCCAATCAGTATGCCGTCATTCACCACAACCGGATCGTTAATCGTTATTCCGTCATTGCCACCGCGGTCAATAATAATGGTTTTGTCAGTGCCGATAATTTCCCTGCCGACGACCTCAGCCAGAATATGCTTAATTTGTTTTTTTTTAAAATAATTAAGCTGGGTTTGTAATTCGGCATTTTCAGCGCTTAGTTGGGTTAACTCAGAAGTAAGAAGCAGGTATTTTTCGGCGTCGATGCTACACTCGTTATAGGCCTTGATAAAATCCTCGCGGTTTTTAAAAAATTGATAATTGTCTGTCATGCGGATGCTAAGTCCATGAACTCCCCCCAACGCCGGTATGGAGAAGCTTCTTATCCAGTTCTCGTACTGCCGAAGCCAGCCCAAATAATGCAAACCAACCACCAACACAAAAACAACCCCTACGGTTAGATATATTTTTCGTGTCTTTGAGGGAAGCATAGTTATGCTTTAGAGCTATTTATGATTTCTGAGGCCGGGCAGGGATGGGGTAAATAGCTACATCGCGGAGAAGATTGTCATCATCAAGCAACATGCCGAGGCCGCGTACAACCGAAGTCAGTGGGTCGTCAGCGATTCGCACCGGAATCTCGATAGCGCGGTGAATCAGTTGGTCAAAGCCGCGCAGTAGCGCGCCGCCGCCTGAGAGCAAGATCCCTCGTTCGTGAATATCCGCCACTAATTCCGGCGGAGTAATTTCAATAATATCCTTGATGCTGTCTACAATTACACGCAGAGATTTGATCATCGCTTCACGAACTTGTGTGTCATTGATCATGACCTCGCGTGGCAAACCGGTTAGAAGATCACGTCCTCTCATCGGAAATTGAAGTGGCTCGGAAAGATCAATCGCCGATCCAACTTTAATTTTTATTTCTTCCGCCTGCCGCTCGCCAAGCAGTAAATTAAAGACATCGCGGGCGTACTGGACAATATTTCTGTTTAATTCATCACCGGCAATTTTAATCGATTTTCTGGTCGTAATGCCGCTGAGTGAAATTACGGCGATTTCGCAGGTGCCGCCGCCCATTTCCACAATTAAGTTTCCGAGCGGTTCTCGAACCGGCATCCTCGAGCCGATTGCCGAAGCCATCGACTCTTCGACGATCCATACTTCGCGGGAGCCGCTGTTTATCACGGCGTCACCGATCGCGCGGCGTTCCACCTCCGTGATGTCAACCGGCGCCCCGATGACGATCCTTGGCCGCGACAAAAAATTGAGAGAGGTATCCTCATAAACTTTGTCGACAAAATAACGAAGCATTTTTTCAGTGACTTCAAAATCCGAAATAATACCGTGCGTGAGCGGCCTCGTCGTCACAATGTGGGGCGGAGTCTTGCCAAGCATATCTTTCGCTTCATGGCCGACCGCCAGAATTTGTTCGGTTTTGGTGTTTACCGCGACTACACTCGGTTCGTTGATTATCACTCCCCTACCCTTCACATAGACTAAAGTATTCGCGGTCCCAAGATCAATCCCGATTTCTTTTCTGAATTTTCTGAAAAAATTAGACATAGTTACTGTTACTGTGTTTGTAGTTGGAAAAAATTATTAGCTCAACAAAAATAAAAAATATGATTAATATAATCGCGTTCCACCAAAATAACAAACCTTGTGAAAGTAAAATGAGAATCAGTATAACTGCCAGGCCCAAAAGAATCCCCTGTCGGAAAGTACGCCGCACGTGTCGAAATACCACCTCGTCATTTTTCATGCTGAGGTGCTTGATCAAAAAACCAACCACGGAGAATGTCCCGACAATCGCCATAAATAGGCTTAGATAAAAGGAAATCAGGCCGATAAGGTTGTCACTAAGCGGTGAGATATTTAATAATACAAAAATCCAGATCGTCCAGGAAAGCAGACTGCCGATAAACATTAAAAAAAGATACAAACGTAATGTCATAGGTTTAGCTATGTTAGCTGATTATTAAGTTTTGAGCAAGCCTGCCTGTCGGCGGGCAGTATTATGATAAGTAACGGATTTTTAGGACATGGCCGCCAGGCACGGCTTTATTGATTTCTTCGATTATTGAGTTTTCATAAAGCTTGATTTCTCCGGCGGCGGTGGAACTTAGGCAAGCGATCGTTAAGGTCTGATTTTTGAAATATGCGGGAGCGGCGACAGTTTTGATCCCCTCGCCGAACCGACTGACCAGGATTTTTTCCGCCTCGGCGATAATTTGTGACGCCCGAACACCACGCACCAGAGGTGAGTTAAAATTTCTATTTTTTAAAATGTCCGCAAATAAATTCATCATAATAGTTAGTCGTAATTATCACACTCGGTATTCGCAAATTTCCTTGAAGTCGCAAAATCCGC
>JAKANM010000030.1 GCA_021812425.1 bacterium
AAAAATTCCTACAAATAGGGATTTTGATGATTAGACAGACATTAGCTAAGGCTGATGAATCTGAGAAATCTCGCTAAGAAGCACATTTTCAACATAAATTCCGCGGGGATAAAATATCCTTTCCAGTTCATTTTTTAATTCCATCTCAACACTATCACGATGAGAACCGATAATATTCGCGTAATCGAACCGACTGAAAACCATCCGAATACGGCTACGAATAGCTGGACGGACAATCTTCGCCACAAAATCCTCACCGACCGTCTGCCAAATCGACGGCACCTGATGAATGTCTAACCTAAGCAATATTGTCCCCTCCACCCCAACTCTCTTGCCGTCCTGCGTCACCGCGGCAATAGGAATATCGCCGAGCGCGTTAGCATGCTCAGGATTAAATTGCCTCGAAATGCTGTACTCAAGGGTCTGAACGTTAAATAATTTTGCTTTCTGCCAAAACGGAATTTTCAGATGTAAACCTGGAGTCAAAACTTTTTTTAAAACACCGCGACCAAGATCATAAACACAAGCAACGTATCCCGGCGGTACATAAATAAATAAACCCTTGAGGACATCGTCGACAACGAACGAATAAACCAATTTGTCTAAATCGTTAGACTCGGCCATAGAAATAAATTAGCTATGAGTGGCCACTGCCTTCTTTTCCGGACGATGGGCGAAATAATGGATAATCTTGATTATATCAGAAAACATCATGGTCGTCAAAATAAATAATGATTTCACCATCGGAAGATACCAGAGGGCGAAAAAAGTAAAAATTGGGAAAAAAATAATAAAATACATCTCCGATTTATCCCAATGTTTCTGCCGCCGCGTCGCTATCAACGTCGAAAGCAACAAATATAAGGAAGCTAAGCCGGCCCAGATGGAATTGTGGCCGACACCGACGTCAAAACCATAAAAATTCGTATCAATTTTTCCGGGATAATCAATGACCGGATAAAGCGTCTTGATTACATGTTCGCCGGTGATCCCCTGCAAAAATACCTGATAAAGCAAAACTAAAACTAACAGCTGAATCGTAAGATTTAATACCGATGCCCAAGGCGAGATGTGATATTTACGCATCACCCGGCGAGTCGCTTCACGCTGAGCAATACGATCGTTCTTATATGCCAGCATTGCTTTGTTGGTTTCGGCCGCGGCCTTCTCCCGGCGATCTGCCGTCAATACGGAAATGATCGACAGAGGAAGCAGTAAAATTCGTAAAAATATTGTCAGCCAGACAACCGCCCAACCTAAATTGAATCCGGCAATGTTGATGTAAATCCAAATCAGCGCATTGAATAGCGGCTGAAATAAAACATAATACCAAATTGAATCAATCATATAAATTTGTCGACCTATTATACTACAAAAACACTAGAATAGCGAATGTTTTAGAGTTATTCGAATCTTTTAGCGCCTTTTTTTGGCTTCACGCCGGCCAGAGGAAAAGTGACGTAAAATGTTGAGCCTTTGTTTTCTTCTGAATCAAACCAAATTACTCCTTCCATAAAGTCGACGATCGATTTTACCAAATACAGCCCGAGACCTGTACCCTCTGACACCCGAGTTCGAACATTGTCAGCGCGGAATAATTTAGTAAATATTTTCGCTCGAACGTTTTGCGGTATTCCAAAGCCAGTATCGGTCACCGTGATGAGAACGTGCGGTTTTTTTTCTTTGATTCTGATGACGACATTACCTTTTGGCGGCGTATATTTAACCGCATTCGATAACAAATTTTGGATAACAATTCTTATCAGTTTCGGATCGATATTTATTTTTGGCAACGACGAGCTAAAATCTTCCGTAAATTTAATCTTCTTTTTTTTGATTTCGGGTTTCATTTCAAAGATAACGGAGCGCGCGACGGCGATTATGTCGGTCGGTTCCGGTTCGATCATGAACGTGCCCATTTCAAGGCGGGATACGTTGAGGAGGGCGTTCACCAATGCCAGCATATTCCGGTCTCTTTGATGAATTTCATTCAAATACTTCTTCTGCTCTTTCGAAAGTTTGCCGAGATCGCCGGTCAACAGCATTTCAACGTACCAGCTAATCGCCGTAAGCGGAGATCGAAGCTGATGAGACGCCAGGGAAACAAATTCCGTTTTAGCTTTGTCAATCTCATGTTCATTTGTAATATCGCGAAAAACCTCGATCGCGCCGATGACCTTATTTTGAAGTTTAACCGGCGTCGTTGACAAAGCGACTGGAAATCGACTTTTGTCCCTGCGGCAAAAGTAGTATATTTTTGGATAGATATTTAAAACGGTTGTTTTCCCCAGTCGCAGAGCTTGGATAATAGGCCCCTCGTCACTCGCGAGTGTCCTGCCGTTCTCGTCCTGAATAATAACGGCGTCAGTGATATTTTTTCCGACCGCTTCTATACGCCCTAGATGAAGCAGGTCGAGCGCCAAATTATTGATGAATATAATCCTACCTTCCTCATCCACGGCAATCACACCCTCACCAATACTGCGCAAGATCGCTTCTACTCGGGCATGAGCCTCCTCAATCTGCGCCGTTCGTTCCTGAACCTTTTTTTCTAAATTGGTATATAAATCGCGCAAATTTACGATTGACTTTTCCAATGTTTTTGACAAAATTCCCACTTCATTATCGGACTGCATCAAATCATCGTCAAATTTTACGTTCAAGTCTCCCTTGCCGATTTTTTTTGCAATATTGGTAAGCTTATCAATTGGCAAAGAAATCGTACTAGCCAATCGAACGGCTATTATTATTAAAACTAGGAACATTAACGGACCGAAAATCAGGGACGATTCGACAACTTTAAGAGCGGGTAACAGCAACTCATCATGACTTATTTCCGTCACTAACCCCCAATGCCTTTCAGGCAGGTAACGCCAAACTGCCAGCACCGTTTGGCCGCTGTTATTATAACTAATACCACTCCCATTTTTGCCAGCCGCGGCATTTTGAATCGGTTGCCCGTAGGCGCCGCCAACCCTCACTAATTGACTGAATAATGAATTGGGGTCCGATCGCATCGGACTAATCAACAGAACATTATCTCCTTGGTTGTTATAGTAACATCTTTGTGCGGTGTTTACAGAACCATCCGAGATCAGCCTTCCAAGGAATGTCTCACCTGTTTTACCGAGCCCTTCAGCCCCGCCAATTAACGCGTACAACTCATCAGCCTTAACTTCAAAAATTATTTCGCCAATAAAATTATTGTTGAGATCGTGGATTGGAGCAAAGATACGAAAAATATAAAACTCATTATCCTGTCCGCGAAAAATATCGGAAATATAAACACCGTTCCGTCCGTTCGAAAAACATTCCCCGCTGGGATCAAAAAATTTTTTTTCCAGCTCCACTTGATGTTTCTCATTCAGCAAATAAACCACCTCCCCGGCCTCGTTCTGTAACAATACGTCCACTATACTCTTCCTTTTTGTAACCCATGAAAGCAATTGTGAATCCAACAACTGTTTCGCTCGTAAATAATCAGGGTGATTTCTTTGATCAGTAAGACGGGATATGACGGGCAATTCCGTTCTCAAATTTAAATAATCCTGCGCAATGACAACCTCATCGACAAATTTTGAAAAATAATTATTAATCGCCGAAACTTTCAAATCAGCTACTACTTCCAATGAACGCTTCTGAATAAGAATAAGCTGGTCCCGAGAATTTGTATATTCAAATAAAATAGTATAAGCAAGCAAAACAAAACTAGTAAAAATAAGGCTAATTGTCAGCTTGCTCTTTAATTTCATAACATATCGACGAAAAATTATGAATCAATATACCGTACTGATAAATAACCAATCCCTAATAATACAAAAAGAACGGCAGTAT
The DNA here is from genome assembly GCA_021812425.1 of bacterium. GTDB lineage: Bacteria > Patescibacteriota > Patescibacteriia > Magasanikbacterales > GWA2-37-8 > JAKANM01. Next base: position 3,835 of record JAKANM010000030.1, read on the forward strand.
GAAACGCCATCGCCGTGCTAATGTGGTTTATTTGAAAAAAAAGCGGAGGATAATTAATAATATAACCTAGTATCGCCACCAAACCGATTATCACTAACATTACTCCCAAATATGGTGGTATTCGTTTGCAGTAGTTCTTTTTCACCAGACTAAACAATCCACACACGCATATAATCAAGAATGCGAATAATGTCGAGATGGCTGGTCGGCCGGGTAGTGTCGTATATATTGCACCTTCCTGTTCCTTAACAAAAAGATCCTCGAGACCAGTGCGTGTATTAAAGAAAATTGAAAGTCCTAGTCCCATTACTACCAAGAGTAAAACGTAAATAGTGTAAGATAAAACTAAATCCCGCCAGTCACTGTTCTTTTTATTGCTACTGGCAGTCAAATACAGGATTACTCCGCTCAGAACAAAACAAATCGCGGTAATAAACTTCATCGACACCCAATTTGGAGAAATGCTTTTTAAAAAAGTAATATCCAAAAACCAGCCTACCATCACTAAAATGGCAAAAATTATCACCACGAGGCTGATAACCTTTGCAATTCGATTATTCATAGTTCCTCCTCTCTTGTAGAGTATAGCATTTTCCCCGCCTTTCTCCCAGACAGTTATACACTACCCCTCTAAAAAGAGCAGATCATGAAGCTCTGCTTTCTTCTTCGGATCAATACGAGCGCGCAATAATATTTCCATCAATTCCTTGTTGCGTAACGATTCATCGTCGGAAAGCAACAAAAATTGTTCAAAATCAACCAACTGAGAAGTAATCTTTTCGCCGGCATCAGGATGCGGTTCCTGAATTTTTCGGCCCTGTCGCGCCATGAACAGGTAAACTGTCCAATCAATCTTGTGATAGGGACGAAATTCATTGAAAAGTACCCAATCTGATGATGAATAGCCTGTCTCCTCCAACAATTCCCGTTTGGCGGCCTCCATCGGCTTTTCTCCGCTATCAACGCGCCCGCCCGGCAGAGTAAGAAAAGGAACTTCACGATCAGGCTGTATTTCGCGTTGGATTAAAATCTTATCACCGACCGTGGTGATGACGATAACACTGTTCGTCCGGCGGAGACGCTCAAAAATTTCGACGCTACCGTCGAACATTTTTTGCTTCCATTGCCAGACTTCAAAAATTTTTCCTTTGAATACCGACTTGGCATTTGGCGGCATTTTGCTTAGTGCTTTTTTCATGCGCTCTATTTTACATCATAAATATAAAATCGTCCATTTGCCGAATTACTTCAGATTGTTTTTTTGGCCATACTCTTATATAATAAGACAACCTAAAATTTATTATGTTCTCCAATATAAAACTCCGGATATTCCTTACCAGCTTCCTAATCCTTTTTTTGGAGCTTTCGCTTATCAGGTATCTAACGGGAGAAGTGGCTTACTTCGGGTACTATTCAAATTTTATTCTTCTTGCGAGCTTTGTCGGCATCGGTCTTGGCATGCTCCTTGTCAAAAACCGCCTGGACTTTTCACCGTGGTTTTTCCAAATTTTACTGGTATTAATTTTTATTTCCTCGGCCTTCTCAATTTCGATTATTCCTGACACTACCGGAGAAATTCACTTCAGCTCGAGCTTTTCATCCATAATCATTCCGGAAATGATGTTTATTCCGATAATTTTCATCATCACGGCGCTCTCCTTTATACCTCTCGCGCAAATTTTAGGAAAATTATTCCACGAACTTAGTCCGCTAGAAGCCTACACCTGGGATATTTTTGGAAGTCTTTTTGGCATCGCATCGTTTTCATTATTTTCATATTTTGCGGTTGGTCCGTTCGTCTGGTTTGCTATCATCGGGATCGGATATTTACTTTTAACACGACGAACACTTTCCCGAAAAATATTTATATCAGCTGTCATTTTAAACGTCATAATTTTAACTATTGTCTGCGCCGCCACTAAAGAAACTTATTGGTCGCCCTATCAAAAACTTCAAACCAGGACAGAATGCAAAAAAATATTGCCAACTGACGACACTTGCGTTGAAGAAATAACCGTTTTTGCCAACAATGTCGCTCATCAATCGGTAGTAGCAAATAATAAAAACAAAGAATGGATCTACGATTTCCCCTATCACGCCTTCAAAAACCAGAATTTCAGCCGCGCCTTGGTGATCGGCGCCGGCACCGGCAATGACGTCGCGGTGGCTATCAGAAATAATGTTAAATCAATTGATGCGGTCGAAATTGACCCGCAAATCCTTGAGCTCGGACGAAAAATTCACCCTGACGCCCCTTACTCGAACCCGATCGTAAATACCTTCAACACCGATGCGCGCTCATTTCTAGAAAAAACTGACAATAAATACGACATCATAATTTTTGCCTTGCCTGACTCTCTCGTGCTTTCCTCAAGCAAAAGCACTCTTCGCCTTGAGAGTTTCCTTTTTACGATGGAGTCGTTTAGACAGGCGAAAGCGCGCCTTAACAAAAACGGAATTTTGGTTCTGTATAATTATTACCGCACGCCATGGCTTTTTGATAAGCTCTCCTTGATGTTGGAGGGCGTATTCGGGCGTTCGTCATACGCTTATAGCACCGGCGCGTCATATCTCGGCATCATAATGAATGGCGATAAACTAGACGATCTCCGACCCGACCTGCCGCCGTCGAAACCAATCACGCAATCCGTAATGGCGGCGACCGACGATTGGCCATATTTATACCTTCTTCAACCAAGCCTCCCCTTTCGCTATCTGATCGTCTTCACCGTGATTGTGATGCTGTTATATATTATTTTGAATAAAATTCTGGACAAAGCCGTCTTGTCCTCCATCGAACCGACTTACTTTTTATTAGGCGTAGCGTTCATGCTCGTCGAAACAAAAAGTATTGCGCAATTTTCCCTTCTTTTCGGATCGACCTGGATTGTAAACTCCATGGTCTTCACGGCGATCCTGATTTCCGTACTCGCCGCGATCCAGTTCGTGTCCAAAATGAAAAACGGAAATATCAATCATTGGTATCTCGCGCTCGGCCTCGCGCTACTGCTTCAATATATTTTCCCGCTCCAATCCTTACTCGGACTTTCGATGACGGCAAAATATCTTATCGCTAGCACGCTGGCATTCCTGCCGATCTTTCTGGCGAACGTGATCTTCTCGCTCTATTTCAAAGACTCAAAAGATAATTCGCTAAATTTTGCTTCCAACCTGCTTGGCGCCGCGATCGGCGGCGCGCTCGAATATAGCGCCATGTTGGTCGGATACCGGAATCTGACGCTGGTGGTCTTGTGCGTGTACATCTTGGCCTTTACTTGGCCGTATCTTCGAATGAAATTATCAAAAAAACACTCCATAGCGAGTAGCTAGAAGTGTTTTTGGTCGCAAGCGCAACTTCTTGACAGCCTATACCCCCCTGGGGTATAATGCTAATAATATGAAAAAAGCCTTAAAAAGCAAGTTGATAACACGCCTTAAAATAATCGAGGGGCAAGTACGCGGTCTGCAAGGAATGGTGAACAAAAATAAATACTGCGTAAATATAATCACACAGGCAAACGCGGTAAAAAAAGCCCTTTCCAGTTTTGAGAATGAGATGTTAAAGAATCATTTATCCACCCATGTAGTTGAACAGATGAAGTCCGGCCAGCGCTCAAAAGCGGTGGCGGAAGTGCTGAAAGTCTATAAATTATCTAAAAAGATTAATTTGATTCTCTAATCCAAAATGGCAGTAAGCAGAAAAGTATGTATCGTTTTTTACGTCAGTCAACTTCAAAATTATTTATAACGATCCTGCTTATCAGCAGTATTCTTTTACTTTGTCCAAACCCGACCGCTTCTCCACAATCTTCTGAAACAACTCCAGCTAGCGCTTTTGCAATGTCGGCATCCAGCCATGCGAGCGGAGCGGACTCCGGCGCGTCCCGAAGTCATTCGGGCCTTGACGATCATGGTGCCGTCAGTCCCGCAACGGTCGTCAGTTATTTAGTATTATTATTTGCTATCTTAATTTTTGTCACAATTTTTGTCACACTCCAGTTGCTGATTGCGGCAAAGTGGGCATATTCAACAAAGTTAAAATTCTATAGGCAGAGGTATCGTATATTAATAAAACCAAAATTAGAAACTTTATTTAAACGCTGGCTTAATTTGCTCGGCGGCACTATCGCTTACAATCTTTAGCTTTGGTTATCACCCCCGCGGTGGGTTAATTTGGTGACGACCGGGCTTTAGTTGAAGCGATTTTTTTGTATTTAATTTATATAAATCATATGAACAGTCAAAAAGTTACTACGATATTGTTAGCCGCAATGGTCCTGCTCCTTGTAGGCGGAGGAATATTGATTGCTAAAAATCCCACGAAACACTTAAGAGCGATGAGTATGACGGATTCGGCCAGCGCATCGTCCACGGAAGCTATTCCGGTTTTAGTAAAAACCGTGGCGACCCAAAATGGTGAACTCGGCAGTTTGGAAAACACTTGGCCGGGCGAGATTATTTCGTTTGGAGATACGCAAGTTCAGCCCAGCCGCGGCGGCACTATCGTCGAATGGAATGTAAATATCGGGCAGAAGGTATATCGGAGGCAAGTTATTGCCAGGCTCTCCGCGCCGCCCGCAATGCCTGAATTAACTGCGATGCTCGCCGAGCAGACAAAAATGCTGGCTGAAGCGCGCACTGATTCAAAAGCGCAAATTGATTTTGCGAAAAAAAGAAAGGAACAGCTGGCGCAGTTGCTTAGTTCAATAGAAAACGTCGGCGCAGAAACCACGACTACATCCAATACCAGCGAAGCCGCTCGGCAAGCGCAAAATGCCGTTTCCGCGGATAAACAAAAAATTAGGTCGACCCTTGAGCAGGCCATCAGCAAAGAACTACAGCAGTTCTCTAATGTTGATATTGACTTTACATCTTATTATAAGTCCGTCAACGCGCCGATCTTATACTTAAAAGAGCCACTCGGGCATCTTAATTTAGCGACCAAGAATGCCTTTATGGCGGCCTTAACGAAAGCGGCTAAAGAAATTAACAAAGATAGCGGCAACATGGCAACGATTGGGACCGAATATTTTGAAACGGCCACAAAAATGCTCGCGGCCACTTTTACCGGAGATGATATTACTTCCGGCGGGCGGAAACGCTGGGGCGGGTCTAAAAGTCAAAATCAGGATTTTCGGCAAAAAAAGTTCGGATTTTAACCAAAAGGCACCGCTCACAAAATAACCCTATACAAGACGGGTTATTTTGTGAGC
>JAKANM010000031.1 GCA_021812425.1 bacterium
GCACTTCCGCATTTTCCTCCGTTGTGGTGTATTCGATCAGCTTGTACACATCATGGCGACTGTTAATCGATTCCATGAGCCGTTGCCAACTTGGCGGGTTCATCATCAATACTTCGTACCAATCATGATCTGCCATTCACGCGCCTCCTTTCTAGCTGAATCCTATCTTTTAGAAGTCCCGGTGTCAAACTTTGACACATCCTCCATCTTTACGCTGAGTAATTTGGAAACACCGTCGCCACCCATCACTACTCCATATAATGCGTCGGAAGCGTGCATGGTCACGCGATTGTGAGTCACAATAATAAACTGGGAATGCTTCGCCAGCTCGCTCATAATTTTCGCAAAACGAAGCGTGTTGGTTTCGTCGAGCGCCGCCTCGACCTCGTCGAGCACTACGAACGGCGAAGGGTTGTTGAAAAGAATCGCGCAGATCAAAGCAATCGAAGTAAGGGTGCGCTCGCCGCCGGAAAGCATTGAAAGATATTTAACTTTTTTGCCGGGCGGATTGGCCATAACTTCGATGCCGGTGAGAATCTTTTCAGATTTTTTCTTTTTGACTTCTGCCTCTTCCGCTTCAGTCTGAACGGGAATGCCACCGGCCTCGGCAAGCTGTTCTTCCTCATCTTCCACTTCTCCGTAAACCTCCTCGAGGTCGGCCTTGCCGCCGCTGAATAAAATTTGAAAATAACGGCCAAAATCCTGACGAATTTTTTTGAAAGCAACCGCGCGGCGTTTTTTCATCAGCATGTCTAGCTCTTCTATCATCTTCTTCAGATCGATCATCGCTGTTTTCAGATCGGTCAATTGGCCGGTGAGAAAATCATAGCGTTCCTTGGTTTCGGAAAATTCCTTGACTACTTCCTCATCGATGCCGCCGATAAGACTGAGCTGATATTTTAATTTCTGAATATCAGCGGCCAGGATCGCAAGCGCTTCGGGAGGCAACTCCTTCATCGGCACCCGCTCCACGACCGAATCAATCGAAACTTTCATCTCATTCATTACTTCCTGCGCCAAATTTTCCTGCTTAGTCTCAAGCTTCGCGACTTCAATGCTGATGTCGTTGCGTTCATTCAAAATAGCGTTTACTTTTTCCTGCTCTTTCTGCATCTGGATCTGCAGGGCAAATACGCGCTGTTTCTTTTCTTCTTCCTCCCGATTAAAATTTTCGATTGTGTCGCCGGCGACCTGAATCGCTTTATCCGAAACAGCAATCCTCTTTACAAAAACATCTTTATCTTTTGAAAGCTTCTGCAACTGCTGGCCATATTCCTCCGGACTGCTTTTGCAAAGAGAAAGTTCCCGGCTGAGGCGCGCGATCTCGGTCTCGCTGTTGGCGTTCTCGGACTCGATCGCGCGAACTTTCGCCGCCGCTGATTCCGCGGCAACCGAAAGCTCTACGGTCTTGCCTTTGGCATTCTCGATCTTTCGTTCCAGGTCAATCAGGGTGTTGGTTTCGAGAATGAGAGCCGATTGCATCTCGGCGAGCTGTTCATCGTTGCTCAGAGTAAGTTTGGTGGAGAAAGTCAGGCGATTCTGGCGATTGCGATAGCCGCCGCGCATCACGCCGCGCTGTTCGGCCAGGTCGCCGTCGAGCGTCACCATCCTTCCGCGTCCGATACCGATCCGTTCCGCGACTTTCAGATTCTTCACGACGATCGTGTCGCCGAGAATCATCGAAAAAATATTTTCAAATTTAGGATCAAAGCGCAAAAGATCGATAGCCTTGCCAAGCACACCGTCTTCATTCAATAAATTTTGCGTATCCGAGAAGCTGTTTCGGGCTTTAATTTTGTTGAGGGGCAGAAAAGTCGCGACGCCATATTTGTTTTCGCGGAGAAAAGAGATCGCCGAACTGGCAACACCCTCGTCGCCCACCACGATCGAAGACAGATGACTGCCGGAGGCAACCTCAAGCGCCAGGCGATACTCCTCGTCCACTTCACCAAGCTCGGAAACAATGCCAAACACACTGCCAAAGCGCTGGCGATTTTGGAGGACCGATTTCACGGCCGTGAGGCCCACGATATCACGGTAATTTTGTTCGGATTGATTATGTAAAAGTTGAGTCTGGAGGCGCGCGATTTTTAATTTTTGCTGAGTATGTTCTACCGAAAGATCATCAATCAATTTCTTCGATGACATGGATTTTTGACGGGTCGTCTCCGCTTCCAGCTTCGCCTCATCAAATTTGCCTTTGACGCCGCTGTGATCTGATTTCAGCTGAGAAATTTTATTTTCAAGCCAGCCGACGTTCTGCTGACCCATCTCGCTGTACCTCGTCTGCATTTGACTTTCGACGATCATCAACTGACGTTCCAATTCATTTTTTTCCTTCACAACCGCCTGGTACTTATTCTGCAACTGTTCGAAAACTTGCTGACGCGAAGAACCCCTCGCAAGCTCGGCCAGTTCGCTCTGCGTTTGCTCAAGCGCGGCGAAGGCCTCGCGATAAGTATTGTTCAATACCTGTAGCTTTTGCTTCAGCCCATCCAATTCTTTCTTGCCGCGATAATACAAACTGGAATAATATTTTTCCTGCGTGCCGGTGAGCTCATCCATTACTTCTTGACGTTTTTCCAACTTCTTAACTTGCCTCCCAAGCAACTTCAAGCGCGGCTCAACTTCGGCTAGCAATGTTTCGGCTTGATTAATATTTTCCTCGGTACGAGCAAGTTTGAGGCTAGCCTGATGCTGTTTGATCTGATGCTCTTTGATTCCGCACGCCTCGTCAAAAAAATCCTTGCGCTCGGACGGAGTGACGGTCAGCAGACGATCGATCATCCCCTGCCCGACGATGCTATAGGCATGCTGGGCAAATTTCGCGCGCGCGAGGAGGAGATGAACATCGATAAGGCGCGCCGGAACACTATTCACGAGATATTCATTCTCACCAGTCCGATATAAACGGCGCGTGATGGTTATTTCCGGATAATTTTGTAAAGTTTCATCGGTAAAATCACTGCCGGTATTATCCAGCATCATCGTAACTTCGGCCGAACCCATCGGCCCCCTCATTTCCGAGCCATTGAAGATGACATCTTCGTTTTTTTTCGCTCGCACATTCTTCAGACTGGTCTCACCCATCACCCAGCGGATCGCGTCGGTGACGTTGGATTTTCCTGAGCCGTTTGGCCCCACCACCGCGGTCAAACTAAAAACGCCGTCCTTCGGCGGTAAAAAATCCAAAATCGTTTTATTAGCAAAAGATTTAAATCCCTGTATCTCCAGTCGCTTCAGGTACATATACGGATCAATATATCACAGTTGACAGAACTGCTCAAGTCAGATAGTATAACCGGTTCTCTTTTGAATATGCACAGAGCGACAACAATCCACAAACAAATAATCAAAGCCAAAAAAATCATGATCGTGCCCCACCAAAATCCGGACGGCGACGCGATCGGATCAGCAACGGCTTTCCATGAATACGTCACCGGTCTTGGCAAGCCGGCGGTGATTTTTTGCGTGACACCAGTCAACTCCAGGCTTCATTTTGTGCCGCGCGGGATTCCGGTGGAGAGTGATCCGGAGATTTTCAAGGATCCGGAAATTGATACCATCGTTACTCTCGACTCAGGCGATCTGCGTTACGCCGGCATCGCTGGGCACGTCGCAAATCACAGCGCCACCATCGTCAACATCGACCATCACGCCACCAACGAAAATTATGGTCAGCTGAATCTGGTGATCCCGACCGCCGCCTCGACTACCGAAGTCCTGTATCGCTACTTCCGCCACAACGGCGTCCGCATCAGCCAGAATATGGCTACCGCGCTCCTGACCGGACTTAGCGCTGACACTGGAAATTTTACCAACGCCGCCACCTCCAGCGCCGCGCTACTCGTCGGAAGCGAACTTATTTTGTCCGGCGGAAATTTTAATCTGATCACGAATAACACGCTTAAAAATATTTCGATCGGCGCTTTGAAACTTTGGGGTCGCGCTTTCAGCCGCCTTCAGAAAGACGAACGCCTAAATTTAACTTATACGCATCTGACTCAAGCAGACCTGAGCGAACTTGGCGTCGCGGAAAACGAAGCGGAAGGAATTTCAAACTTCCTTAGTAATTTGGAGAATACTTCGATCACGCTCATCCTCACCGAAATGTCCGATAATAAAATCAAAGGCAGTTTTCGCACTACCAGAAACGACATCGACGTCTCCGCCATGGCCAAAAAGATGAATGGTGGTGGACACAAAAAAGCGGCCGGGTTTTCCGCGGACGGCACGATCGAGGAAGTACTGGAAACAATATTGACACTAGCGTAAATTTTCGATAAACTGTGGAAACATTCCCAGGTAGTTGAGTGGTACAACGCCACGCTGTTAACGTGGATTTCGCTGGTTCGATCCCAGCCCTGGGAGCTTAATAAAAACATCCGCACTTGTTGCGGATGTTTTTATTAATTTCTAGAGTTTGGGATCGAACCGAAAGGGTTTGGGAAAACTGCCTAGCGGTTTTCCCACTTCTGCCGAGGAGAGTTCACGAGAGGGCGGAAGCCCTTTCGTGAGAGCGAACGAAGTGAGCGAGTGAGATTCCCGCCCTGGGAGCCACGCAAAATTCGCTACGCTCATCGCGTGGCAAGCCACGAGGTTGCGACGACGCAACTTTTCGTGGCAGGCCACGAGGCGAGCGCCTACGCGAGCTTTTCGTGGCAAGCCACGAGGTTGCGACGCAACTTTTCGTGGCAGGCCATTCTATGATAAACTATTGCAAGTGCAGTAGTTTTTTTTAAATAATTTTGCGTGGCCGCGCGACGACCCGCCCAAGTGGGACGTTTTGCGCGGCAGATTTACTATTACTATGTATTATGTGTATCTATTAGAAAATAAATTGGACAAAAGTTGGTATATTGGCTATACCACTGATCTTAAGCGTAGGTTGGCGGAACACCAAAGTGGAAATGGTGGGAAAACAACTGGAAAGAAAATCGGCTGGAATTTGATATATTTTGAGTGCTATCTTAATCAAAAAGACGCGCTGGGTAGAGAAAAGTTTTTAAAAGGCGGGTCGGGACGAACATACCTAAAAAAACAGTTACGACATTATCTTGGAAAGGGTTTGGGGGAAACTGCTTAGCGGTTTTCCCACTTCTGCCGGGGAGAGTTCACGAGAGGGCGGAAGCCCTTTCGTGAGAGCGAACGAAGTGAGCGAGTGAGATCCCCCCTGGGAGCCAAATATCAAGGCCCACATCTCTACGACGTGGGCCTTTTAGGTTTTGTTTGTCAAAAACTTGAAATGATCTTGAATCCGGGCGCACAGAGATGGTTCGGCTCATCATCATATATCTCCGCGCCTTCTCTCAAATCAAGAGTTTGAAAATCTTTGCACAATCTTCTACCATCGACATCGTCCCGATGTGGGATAGTGTCACGGGACACCTTAATTATTCGTACCGGCGGAGTAAAAATCAGCGCCGGCTGAGGCAGATTTCTCGTTTTGAAAATCGAGGCGTAATGCTCTAGGTCTCCAGTAGTCAACGCGCGTCTTTCGTCTAGATCGAACAGCGCTTCGGGGAGAATACCGCCATGCCAGGTTTGTATGGCAAACGGTTTTTCCGCCAAAAACTCCGCCAGCGGTTTTCCGCAAAACGGATCACGCAATATTGGAAGCTTTGACTGGTGATAGACTACTAACGTGTTGTCGAAATCAATGAAACGTTCCACCAGTAGCAGCTTTGCGAGAATTTCCTTCGCGGATAAATCACGAGGCCAACGCACGCATCGCACCAATTTTTCATCGGTCAGCAACTCTCTTTGCCTGTTCACTTTTACCTTCCTTTTTTTCTGTTACGATAAAAGAACTGCAATAAATATACATGCAAACAACAAAATCTTCAAGAGTTCTGAAGAGCATAGTCACCTGTCGCGGATGTTTTTATTAATTTCTAGAGTTTGGGATCGAACCGAAAGGGTTTGGGAAAACTGCTTAGCGGTTTTCCCACTTCTGCCGAGGAGAGTTCACGAGAGGGCGGAAGCCCTTTCGTGAGAGCGAACGAAGTGAGCGAGTGAGATTCCCGCCTTGGGAGCTATCCTTCGCTAAAGCCCGCGCTTACCCCATCTTCAACGTAAAAAGGAGTCTATTATTTTAATTTCAGACTGCGGATCGAACAGTGGGGTGGTGTGGCAAGGATTTTCCAATATTACGGCGGTTGGTTCGCAGAAACCCGAACTGTTTTCGTGCTGGACTATTTATCATTTTGCGTGGTAACATTTGGCTAATCTTATTTGTATTTTATAGATCAAACAAAGTTCGAATTCTTTATCTCCTTTATGTATGGCAAAAAACGTATTCTTCTCCTGGCAATCAGACACTCAAAATAAGGTAGGACGCACTTTTCTAAAGGAAGCCCTCGTTGAAGTGTGCTCAGACATAAATTCGGAAACCTCTCTTGAAGAGGCACTACGTGATGTAGCCGTTGATTGTGATACACAAGGTGTTGCAGGACAACCACCAATTGCACAAACCATTTTTAACAAGATAGACAAGGCGGCCGTATTTGTAGCCGATGTCACGTTTACTGGGAAAAGACTGGACGATCGACCGACTCCGAATCCAAACGTACTTATTGAATACGGTTGGGCGCAAAAATCATTGACAAGTGAGCGCGTGATTTGTGTGATGAATACTGCGTATGGAAAACCGAACTCCGAGGACTTGCCTTTCGACTTGGCGCATCTTCGGTGGCCCATCACATATGATCTTCCGGTGGATGCAACCACCACATATAGGGAACAAGAAAAGAAAAAACTCAAAAAGACCCTCAAAGAAGCAATCTCATTATGTTTGAAAACTGTTCCATCGTCTGAAGTCATACCTCAACCAAAGTTCCAAGCGGCACAGCCGAAAGATGGTAAAGCATATTTTCGAGATTCGAAAGAACCGATCGGATTTCAGGATGACCGCCTTGGCGACAATAACAAGGAAGTCTTCTTGACCCGCGGACCAGCTATGTGGTTACGCGTTATGCCAACAATAAACCAACAGAAAAAATTGCCGACCAGAGAGTTGAGAAAAATTGCAATGAAAAACTCTTATTTAATGCCACTTATAAGTCCATCCGGTGGATACTCCTATCTTCGAGCATCAGATGGGGTAGGCATGTATCGCACAAAAGGGAACAACACTGACGAAAGGCATCTCAACATAGATTCAGTTGCCTTTGCATTTATGACGGGCGAGGTCTGGAGTATTGAAACCTCTCTTCTCAGCTACGATAAAGGTCGCCTCTTCATGACTGATATAGAACAATCTTTTGTGGAAGGAATGAAACGATATACCCAATTTCTCAAAGAACTTGGTATCGACGACCCCTATCATTGGAAGGTTGGCATTATTGGTATCAAAGGTCGTCAGTTGAGTTATCCGCCACCACCTCAGAAGCAATGGCTAGAAAATAGAGGACCAATTTGCGCGAGCGATCTTATCGAAGCTGAAGGAACAATTGAAGTTAAACAGTCAGTCACAACAATACTTCTACCTTTCTTCAGAGAGATCTTTGAAGCGTGTGGTGTTGAGCGACCTGATTATCTTCCGCAATAAATATAATTAGATGACGCCTAAACAAACATCTTACAATAGAGAATAGTTCGGACTTCGACAAAACCCTGATCCCACCAAAATACAACCGCCTCAACCGGTTGTATTTTATTACATTTCTATGATATAGTTTCATTGTAATAAACTAACAAATTAATTATATGATGAACTTTTACGCGAACTACGGATCAACCTGGATGAATGGGTACGCGCCGTTCCTCCCTTTGCTGATGTTATGGGTCATTTTTTGGAAAGGACTCGCTCTGTGGCACTCCGGACGAAAGGGCAATGCTTGGTGGTTCGTGATTCTTCTTGTTGTTAATACTATCGGCATACTCGAAATTATCTATCTTTTTGCCATTTTGAAATTAAAATTCTCCCAGCTGTTCAGTAAATAATTACAAGGCCAGTTTAAGTCATCCCTAAACGCAAACAAAAAAACAGTCTTTCGCAAAGCTGTTTTTTATTCCCCCCGAATTACGCGTCGGGGAGTTCGCGGTACGTTTTTGTACTGCCTTACTCCTACTTGACTTTGAGCTCAGGCTGAAGATCTTCGAACAACTTCTGCCCATAGCTTTTTTCCGGCCGGATGTCGCCACAAAACCGTCCTTTGAAATTCTCCGTAACGATGCGAGGCGCCGTCATCGGGGCCGCAATGCCACACATCTCAAGGAAAAGAAACAAATTCTTGGCCATCGTGACCGTGATGTTCTCGCCATTGACGGGACCAAACGTGAATTTGTACAGCGAACCATCGACTTTAACGTAGGAACACGGCCCAAACTTGACGAACAATTTTCCGACAAGCTCAATCACCCCTCTTGAAATATCACCACGACCAACCGGCCCAAACTCGACATCAAGATGTCCGTTCCGGTTGTTCTCAATCCAAACATCGAGATTTCTGACGAGAAAGGCCGTACCCTTGTCCGACGATCCAAAATTCTTCACTTCCAAATTCCAGAGTCCGTGACCATTCCACTCGAACGTTGTTTTGCTCCACATGTTCCGTCTCCTTGCTGTTGACTTGGTTTCTTCCCAAGTGATCTGACGTCATATCAGATCTT
>JAKANM010000032.1 GCA_021812425.1 bacterium
AGACGGTTTCTCCGTTTTGGCTCTACTCAAGGCGGATAATGAATTAAAGGACATACCGGTAATCATGTTAACCAATCTAGGACAGAAAGATGACGTTGACAAGGCCCTTGCGGCTGGCGCGACTGATTATTTGATTAAAGCGCATTTCAAGCCATCGGAAATCGTTGATAAAGTTAGGAAAATTCTCCATATTTGAAACCGGGGAAAAAATCGGTAAATAGTAAAATATGATTTATACTTTGAAAGGGGGTGACATATGAAAAAACAAGGCTTTACATTGATCGAACTGTTGGTTGTGATCGCGATTATTGGTCTTTTGTCCACTCTCGCGGTAGTTGCTCTTGGCAACGCCCGAACGAAAGCAAGAGATGCCAAGCGCATGTCCGACCTCAAACAATTGCAGACCGCGCTTGAGTTGTACTACACAGATAAAAATTCTTATCCACCGGGTTCTGCTATTTCTCTAGGGACTGCCAGCTACGCTTGTTTAGGCAGCAGCGGATGGAGTACGACGGGATGTGCGAGCGCTTACATGGGTAGTGTTCCTCTTGATCCAACGAATGCAAGTCCTAACGTGTATACATACACGGCTACTACAAACACTTACTATATCAATGCATCTTTGGAAGGTACGGTCAACGGTCTTACCGGAGTGATTCATTTGAACCAGTCTGGTATCAGTGCCGGCGCCGGACCATAGTCGGATCGTAAAAACTTTTTGAAAAGTTGCCCCTCACCAAAATTGGTGGGGGGTTTTGGTTTTGTCGTTTTAATGTTATAATTAAGACGAAATTTGATATTATGTTTTCGTTTGAATCCTGGTTCGCGTATTCGTTTATTTTTATCCTCGGTCTTATTCTTGGTAGTTATTTGAACTCTTGGATGTGGCGGGTTCACGAGGATAAGTATTTTTTTCTCGGCCGAAGCATGTGTGTGGGCTGTAGTAGGTTTTTGGCTTGGTATGAAAATATTCCGCTGATTAGTTTTCTGGCTTTGAGGGGCAAATGCCGGACCTGTAAAATAAAGATTCCAACATCGTATTTTTTTGTGGAACTTTCGACGGCGTTTTTGTTTCTTTTATTGGCGATGATCGACGTCAATATCGGCGTTGCGCCCGTGCGCATGTTTCGCGATTTATTTTTTGCCGCCTTGCTGGTCGTGATTTTTGTTTACGATGCGAAATATGGAGAAATAGTTTTAGGAGTTACCTGGCTCGGGGCGATCGTCGCCGCCTTCATGAATCTTAAATATTTTGGGTTTAATTTTACTTCACTCCTGCTCGGCGCGTTAGTCGGCGGCGGATTTTTTTTGCTTCAGTATTTGGTTTCCAAGGGAAGGTGGATCGGGGGCGGGGACATGCATTTTGGCTTCATGATGGGGGTCCTCCTCGGTTGGCCGAATATTTTAGTTGGGCTGTTTGTAAGTTATATCGTGGGCGCGGTTGTTTCACTGTTTTTGGTGGCGCTTCGGCGCAAGACCTTCGCTTCCGCGATTCCGTTTGGGACTTTTCTTTCTATTGGGACTCTAGTCGCAATGCTTTTCGGAAATGAGATTGTGAGGTGGTATTTGAGGTTTTTGAGATAATTTTTTGCCCTACGCGGGCGGCGACTACTTTTGTCGCCAAAAGTAGTCAAAAGCGCCGAGCAGTTGTCTCACTCGGCAACTGTCTACAGCTCACTCGCGATTTTTTCCAAATCAGCATAATCACATTGGAAAAAATCTTCGTTCGCTGGACCAGTTGCACTCACTCGCCAAAGGCTCGGTCATCGACTTTGTCCTCCGAGCGTATGTGAGGCGAAGCAACTCGACACAACGAAAGCGAGCGTGGGTGGCACAATGTTTGAGGAGCCACGCGACGAGTCTTGTGTCACAGCTCGCTGAGTTGTTGTGAGTTGCCGAGTCGAACATCTGCTCGGCAATTTTGGGGGCACACCTTTTGTTGCCAAAAGGGGTGCATATGCACCGCCCGACAGGGCGAAATTGTATTGTTAAAACAAAAAAATCCCCAATTGGGGACTGATATTATATAGAAATAGGGTGGGAGGTGGATGGTCGTACTGACCACCCACCTCCCGAAAAAGGGGAGTCTGCCGGTTGCTAGGCCGAATAGATGCGGTGTACCCAATTAGGGTATCCCTTTGTTCCACTCCGCTTAGGAGACGGGATCCATCAGGTAGCTACCCAACGGATGCGGCGTACACCTACAACTAGCGTGTATCCCTTTGCTTCTCCGTAAAAATAACATAAAATGGTTAAAAACATACTATCAAATTCTTGTCCATTTGTCAATGATTTGGTATAATTTGTATGTGGATAATTTTATAATTTGGCTAAGATAAGCATGATTTCTAAAGAACTAAAGGATAAGGTGGCACGGCTACGTTCGCAAATCGATGATCTCCGTTATCGTTACCACGTTCTAAACGATCCGGAGGTAACGGACGCAATGTATGATGGTCTCATGGATGAACTTCGTAAGATTGAAGTCGCGCATCCAGAAATCGTGACACCGGATTCACCGACCCAGCGCGTCGCCGGCCTTCCGCTTGAAAAATTCGAGAAGGTGATTCATCAGGTGACGCAGTGGTCGTTCAATGATGCTTTTGAAGAAAAGGACATCAGGGATTGGGAAGAAAGAATTTTGAAAATTTTGGAAAAGGAACTGGGAAGGCGTCCGGCAGATTTAAGTTTTGTGTGCGAGCTTAAGATTGACGGCTTGCACATGGTTTTGACATACGAAAAGGGCGCGTTGGTCACTGCCGCCACGCGCGGCGACGGCAAAGTGGGTGAGAATGTCACTCAAAATATTCGAACGATCGAAAGTGTGCCGCTGACCCTTCGGGAGCCGGTCGATATTATCGTCGAAGGCGAGGTTTGGCTATCTCGAAATATGCTGGTGACCATAAATAAAGAACGAGAGAAAAACGGCGAGGCGTTGTTCGCGAATCCTCGCAACGCGGCGGCCGGCACCATTCGCCAGCTCGATCCGAAGATTGTCGCGGCGCGAAAACTTTCCCTGACTACCTATGATATTTCGAGCGCGAATGTGCCTGAGACTCAGGAAAGGGAGCTTCTCAAATTGAAAGAACTTGGTTTCAAAACCGACAGCAATTGGCGGGTTTGTAAAACTTTGTCGGAGATTTTTAAATTCTACGCGGAGTGGATTCACAAAAAGAACTCCCAGCCGTTTTGGATTGATGGCGTCGTCATTAAGGTTAACCAAAGAAAATATCAGGATTTACTCGGTTTTACCGGCAAAGCGCCTCGCTGGGCGATCGCATTCAAATTTCCAGCCGAGCAGGGTACGACCAAAATCAAGGATATTTACTGGCAAATCGGACGTACCGGTGCTTTGACGCCGGTCGCTC
This sequence comes from bacterium, assembly GCA_021812425.1. GTDB lineage: Bacteria > Patescibacteriota > Patescibacteriia > Magasanikbacterales > GWA2-37-8 > JAKANM01. The sequence continues at coordinate 3,369 of JAKANM010000032.1, forward strand.
TGATGGAGCCGGTAAAGTTGGCCGGTACTACCGTAACGCACGCTACCTTGCACAATTTTGATGAAATTAAGCGTCTTGGCGTCAAGATTGGCGATACGGTGGTGGTGGAAAAAGCCGGCGATATTATCCCCAAAGTGATGCGCATGCTCGACAAATTGCGTACGGGCGAAGAGAAGTCTGTTCGGCTACCAAAGCAGTGTCCGCTCTGTGGCGGCAAGGTTGGAAAAAGGGACGGTGAGGGTGTAGCGGTCTATTGCTTAAATCCCAACTGTTTCGCGCAGGAACTTGGCCGCATCATCCATTTTGTTTCAAAAAAATCTTTTGATATTGACCATCTCGGAGAGAAAATTGTTGAAAATTTAGTGCAGGTGGGACTGGTGAAAGACGCCGCGGATTTATTTACCCTCGAAGTCGGGGATCTCGAACCGTTGGAGCGTTTTGCGGAAAAATCCGCCGCCAATTTGGTATCGTCAATCCAAAATTCCAAAAAAATTACTTTCGCAAAATTTATCAACGCGCTCGGCATTACGCATGTCGGCGAAGAAACAGCTGAAGATTTAGCTGTTCATTTTTTAACGCTGGAAAAATTAATGGCGGCGACGGAGGAAGAACTTTTTAAAATAAATGGCGTCGGTGAAAGGGTGGCGAAGTCAATTCTGGAATTTTTCGCAAAAAAAAGCAATCAGGAATTTTTAAAAAAATTATTGAAGAATGGAGTCGTAATTTTGAAACCGGAAGTTAAATCCGCCGGTAAATTGTCCGGTCAGACATTTGTAATTACCGGAACACTCTCAACGCTTAGCCGTGAAGAAGCAAAAGAAAAAATAAAAGCGCGGGGCGGGGAAGTAAGCGAATCGGTCAGCCGAAAAACTGCGGCGGTCGTGGCCGGAGAAAACCCCGGAAGCAAGCTGGAAAAAGCGCGGAATCTTGGGGTTAGGGTTGTGGATGAAAAAGAGTTTATCGAATTGTTGAAATTGTGATATAATCACTCAGTCTTGTAAATTCCCGCTTACGTTGGAAGGACAAAAAATTTCTATGTCCAGCTATATCCGTTGGTTCAAAGATTTGACGATTGACGATATTCCTCTGGTCGGCGGTAAGAACGCCTCGCTCGGAGAGATGTACAGCAAGCTCGTGAGCCGTGGCGTACCGGTTCCGAACGGTTTTGCTTTAACCGCCGAGGCATACCGTTTTTTTATTTTGGAAAATAAAATTGATAAAAAAATAAAAAATATTCTAGCCGGACTTGATGTGAAAAATGTGCGCGCCTTGCACATTGCTGGAGTAAAAATTCGAAATTTGATTCTGCAGTCAGAATTTCCAGTCGCGATGAAGGATGAAATCTTGTCGGCTTACAAGGACCTCAGTGAATTTTGTAAAAAAGAAAATGTTGATGTAGCCGTTCGGAGTAGCGCTACGGCCGAGGATCTTCCGGACGCAAGTTTTGCGGGACAGCAGGAAAGCTATCTCAATGTTCGCGGTAGTGAGGAGATAATGATCGCGGTAAAAAAGTGCATCTCTTCATTATTCACGGATCGAGCGATTTCTTATCGTGAAGACAAAGGATACGATCACATGGCGATCGCGCTCTCGGTCGGCGTTCAGCAGATGGTACGTTCGGATATTGGTTCCAGCGGTGTGATGTTTACGCTTGATACGGAATCAGGCTACCCGGGAGTGGTGCTCATAAATTCGGCTTACGGACTTGGCGAATATGTGGTGAAGGGCAGAGTAACACCTGACCAATTCTATATTTTTAAAGAAGGCATGAGGGGCGGTTTCCCGTCGCTCTTTAGCAAACAGCTTGGTAGCAAGGAAGTTAAATTGACATATGGTACGGCCGGTAAAGGCACTAAGCAAGTAAAAGTTAAATTATCAGATCAGAGATTGTTTTCGTTGACCGACGATGAGGTTTTGACTCTCGCGAAATGGGGTATGCAGATTGAGGAACATTATAAGCGTCCGATGGATATCGAATGGGCGAAAGATGGCGCGACCGGACAGCTCTACATCGTGCAGGCTAGGGCCGAGACAGTCAAATCCAATCAGTCGACTACCTCTATCGAAACATACAAACTTGGTAAGCGCGGCAAAGTGCTTGTTACCGGCACGGGCGTCGGCCAGCGAATTGGCCAGGGCAAGGTCTCGATCATCAACTCTCCAAGTGAAATGAAAAAATTCAAGGCCGGCGATGTGCTGGTGACGAGGATTACCGACCCGGATTGGGAGCCGATCATGCGTATCGCTGGCGCGATCGTGACGGAGCAGGGCGGCAAGACATCGCACGCGGCGATTGTCAGCCGTGAGTTAGGTGTGCCTTGCATTGTGGGAGCGAACAAAGCGCGCCAGTTGCTGAAACGCGGCCGGCCGGTCACGATTTCCTGCGCTGAAGGAGAAATCGGCTATGTTTATGACGGAAAGCTGCCTTTTGAAGTTGAGAAAACCGAAATTAAAGATATTGGGAAAATGCGTACCAAGGTAATGATGAATGTTGGCGATCCCGAAAAAGCTTTTTCGTTCGCCATGATTCCAAACAACGGCGTCGGTCTCGCGCGCGAGGAATTTATTTATACGGATTTCATCAAAATTCATCCGATGGCGCTGATCAATTACAAAAAAATTAAAGATAAAGAAGTAAAAAAGAAAATTGATGCCCTGACAATCGGGTATAAGGATAAAGTCCAGTATGCAGTAGACCGGTTGGCTGAAGGCATCGCTTTCATCACCGCGCCGTTTTATCCAAATGACGTGATTGTCAGACTTTCCGATTTCAAGACCAATGAATACGCGACCCTTATCGGTGGAGCTGAATATGAACCGAAAGAAGAAAATCCGATGATCGGCTGGCGTGGCGCTTCGCGTTATTATGATCCGCACTTCAAGCCCGCGTTCAAGATCGAATGTGAGGCGATCAAAAAAGTCCGGGAGAAATTGGGGATGAAAAATCTAATCGTGATGGTGCCATTTTGCCGCACGGTCGAGGAAGGTCAAAAAGTCTTGGCTACCATGAAAGAATACGGCCTCGAACGCGGCAAGGACGGCCTTCAGGTTTATGTGATGTGCGAGATTCCGGCCAACGTGATTTTGGCGAAAGAATTTTCAGAAATTTTCGACGGTTTTAGCATCGGCTCCAACGATCTGACTCAGCTGACGCTCGGCGTTGATCGCGATTCGGCTTTGGTCAGCCATGTCTATGATGAAAATAACGCCGCGGTGAAGAAATTAATCCGCGAAGTCATCAAAACTGCTCATGAATCTAAGCGCAAGGTGGGTATTTGTGGGCAAGCGCCAAGCGATTATCCTGAATTTGCGGAATTTTTAGTGCAGGAGGGGATAGATAGTATTTCATTGAATCCTGATACTGTGCTGAAAACTCGCGAGCGTATCGCCGCGATGGAGAAGAAGATCGGCGCCAAGGTAGCCGTGACTCCACGTAATTTACCAATGAAGATTGCCTCTCTCCTCGCGTTCGTCAGTTTGTCGCTGGTGTTGGTTGGTTTTACCTGTCAGACCGTTAATAATGCTCAGATTGAACAGCAGATTCAGGGGATTGTCTCGGACCAGGTGTTGCAGGCGACACGTGATCTTAAACAGCGATTTGATAAACAGTTGGTTGAGAAACTGCTGTCAGCGCGAACAGTCTATGATGAGGATAGTTTTGTGAAATTTAGTTTGTTGTACCCAACCAGTTGGCACCTTGCGCATGGCGAGGACAGCATTTCATTTACTCGGGGCGATAACGAGATGGTATTCAGTATCAGGAAGATGAAAGTCAGCGTGCCGGAGGATGCGGCGTTAACCTCCACTTCAACCTGGGGCGGATTGAACGCGAAATCATATGAATATACAGTAAGTTCGACGGCATACAAAATTGTCGATGTTTTTCCACTTAGCTATAAAAAAAGTAAGTACTTAATTCGTCTTGAGGGTTTAGCGGAAACTTTTGACGAGATTACGAAATCGATCAGCGGTTTCACACTAAAATAGGAGGATAAAAAAATGCAGGCCAAAAAAATCAATGAAACACATTACCCCGCAGAATTAGCGGGGTTATTTTTTAAAACACTTTACTCTGAACCATTTGTGTGAGATTGACAAAAGGATGATTTCGGGATACACTGTGACTACTATTTCTTTGGATCGGTACCCGCCCGAACGTATCGTTCGGTACGGGCGGGGCTCAACTGGTTAGAGCGTCCCGACTCAGTCGGGAAGGTTGAGGTGTTAAATATGGATTTCGTTTATTATTTATATAGCGAAAAACTTGGCAAGCATTACATTGGCAAAACCAATGCTTTGGAGGTTAGACTATACGAACATAACATTGGCAAAGATACCTTTACCAAAACAGGAATGCCATGGCAGCTCGTTGGTTATATAAATTGTGAAGACAACGGTGAAGCAAGTAAATTAGAGAACCGATTAAAAAAGGCAAAAAACCCAAAATACGTTAAGTGGTACATAAAACAAAACGGCGTATTAATGGAATAGTTAGCGGATCGATAGCTCAACTGGTTAGAGCGTCCCGACTCAGTCGGGAAGGTTGAGGTGTTAAATATGGATTTCGTTTATTATTTATATAGCGAAAAACTTGGCAAGCATTACATTGGCAAAACCAATGCTTTGGAGGTT
>JAKANM010000003.1 GCA_021812425.1 bacterium
CGGCAAAACCGAACTGGCCAAGACTCTAGCCAAAGTCCTCTATGCCAATCCGGAAGCCTTTATAAAATTAGACATGAGTGAATTCAACGAAAGTTTTGGCGTCTCGAAACTTCTCGGCTCGCCGGCGGGATATATCGGATACAAAGAAAGCAACCATTTTACCGACAAAATAAAACTAAACCCGCACTGTGTGGTTCTGTTTGATGAGATTGATAAAGCGCATCGCGATATTGTCAGGTTACTGCTACAAATTTTGGAGAACGGACAAATTACCGATTCGACCGGCAAAACTGTCTCGCTTCGCCACGCTGTTATTATTCTTACCACTTCCTACGGCTCCGAAGAAATGAAAAAAAATGCTTTTGGCTTTGGAAACGCGGCCGTCAACGCCAAAGAAACCAGACAGCGTCTTGTCGACAAACTCAAAGAATATTTTTCACCTGAAGTTATCAACCGGCTTGATCGCATCTGCTTCTTCAATACGCTGGATGCAGTTACGCTTCAGAAACTCGCCGAACTCGAACTCAAACGTTTCAACGAACAGCTCCGCCATTACCACACTTCAATTTCTACCGACAACAAAGTCTTGGAGTGGGTCGTCTCGCAAATTCCGGGAGCGAAAAGCGGCGCGCGCGAGGTGCGACAATTTATTCGCGAGCAAGTGGAAGGATTAATGACCGAAATTATCCTCCGAAAAAAAGTAAAAAATAATTATCTGCTGACAGTCAGTGATAATGCTTTACTAGTTAAATAATGTCTATTATGGCCGAAGGAGACCAAGCCATGACAAACCCACCAGGCCTCGCCGCGAACGATCAAAGCGCGGTGGCTTCTGACCTCATGAAGGGTGATATTTCCGGCGATATAACATCGGTCTCAAAAAGGTCCGCTGGTCCGCAAGCAGAAGTCGGAGAAGGCCAGCAACAAAATATCCAAACAAGCCTCGGCGCCGAAAGACAACGTCTACAGCAAATTCAAAGAGCGGAAGCAAAACTTACCGGAGAAGGAGCGGGGGCGGAAGCAGGCGGCAAGCTTTTTGGCGGCATAACCGGCGTGATTTTACAAAAAATCCCCGGGGTCGGCATGCTGATAAACAGATTTAAAAAATCCGCCGATTTAGAAAGTAAAATCAAGACACTTGAAAAAATGAAACGACGTTTAAAACTGGCGAAAACTACAGCGGCCATTGTCGATGCGATCAGACGATGGTCAGAGGCGGTCGCGGCGAGTAGCGAAACGATTGTCATCCCAATTTTTTTGGTGATCGGTTTCATCCCGTGGGTGATGTTCAGCGTCATCTTTGATCTTGGTCCGACCGCAAAAACGATTAACCAAGTTACAAAAAAAGCCGACAAAACGTTGTCGATGCTAAAAAAACTTGTCCAACAAAATGCGCAACGAAAAGCGGCGCTGAATGATCTAAGAGGAGCAGAAATTTCCGCCGCGCGTGAACAAGTTGAAAATGCCGCGTAATTTTTAAGTAAATGTATATATTTGAAATTTTTCGTCTATGAACCCCACCCTCAAACGCTTCCTCCTCATCGTCGGCCTCCTAGGTATTGCTTTTGTGATTAGCTTCGCGCTCTATAATGTTTTCAAAAAAGGACAGCCAGGAGCGCCTACTCAGCCGGGCGGTATCGGTCCTGGAGGTGTACCGAGTGGAATTTTACCAGGCGCTGGTTTTCGCGCCACCACTACCGGGGGCGAGGGCGTAAGCGGACCAGGAATACTGCCAAGCGCGAATATTGTTATCGGTTCTGCCAATGAAAATTATTATCGTCCGGCGGCCGTCACCAAACTCATCTCCGAAAACGCGGTCTTTCCTTCTCTATCAAACGGAAGCGTCCGCTTTCACAACGAAACTGACGGTAAATTTTATTCCCTGGGACCGGACGGAAAAATGCGATCGCTAAGCGACCAAGTATTCTATAATGTCCAGAATGTCGTCTGGGCAAAAACTGCCAACAAAGCGGTCATAGAATATCCCGACAACAGCAAGATAATTTACAATTTTGAAACCAAAACTCAGACTACACTCCCGAAACACTGGGAGGATTTTAGCTTCTCCCCTGATAGCACAGAAATAGCCGCCAAGAGCCTCGGTCTAGCGCCGGAAAACCGCTGGCTTATTACCACCAAAGACGATGGCTCAGGCGCTAAACTTATCGAACCGCTCGGCAATAACGCCGACAAAGTAACCATGGATTGGTCGCCAAGCCGACAAACGGTTGCCTTCTCCCAAACCGGCGAAGCGCAAGGCGCTGACCGCAAAGAAATTTTGTTCCTCGGATTAAATGGTGAGAATTTCAAATCTATTATAGTTGAAGGTCTTGATTTCCAACCGCAATGGTCGCCCACCGGGCAAAAATTGCTTTATAGCGTCGACAGCGCGCGTAGCGACTTCAAACCGGAACTCTGGATCGTAAATTCCTATGGAGATAATATTGGCGCGGGCCGTCAGCTTCTGCAGGTAAACACCTGGGCCAAAAAATGCGCTTTCGCCGATGACAGTACGCTCATTTGCGGGGTACCGCGGTCTCTCCCTGAGGGCGCTGGTATGTCACCCGCCATCGCAGCCGATACTCCCGACGATCTCTACCGGATCGACATCAAGACCGGCATTCGGACCCCCCTGCCGCTCGACAGGAACTACACGATTGATTCTATTTCATACGATGCCACCGGCCGAAAAGTCATTTTCACCGACCACCATCAAACTGGCGCATTTCAGGTAGCTCTCTAACCTTATGACATTTACCAACCGAAAACTCTTCGCTATCCTTCTTATTCTAACGACCATCATCGGCCTCCTGCTTTGGAGAGAAATTAGAAATTTTGAGTCAATCACAACTTCCGCCTCGACCGAACCCCTCATCGCCGACAATAGCACTCCGCTCGATATTTCTTCCTCCGACCAAAGCCTGAATCCCGGCGGGCAACTAATCGTCGTCGAATACCAAGACCTAGGAAATTCTAAAGCAAAAATCCTGCATCAAGAGCTAACCAGTTTTGCGGAAAAAAATCCTGGCGTTCGTCTTGTTTTCAAACACGCGCCGATCGCGCATTTATTTTCTGACGGCGTCCTCGCCCACAAAGCCGCCTACTGCGCCGGATTACAGCATAAACTATGGTCATTTTTGGATAATTTGATTTCACGCGACTACGATCTGCGTGAGTCCGGAGTCCAAAAAGCGGCGGAGGAAACCGGACTTAACCTGCCTTTGTGGTCAACCTGTCTTGCGTCGGAAAATACCGCCGCTGCCATCAAAAAAGATTACGATGAGGCGAAAAGCCTTGAGCTTGGCGAGCCCCCATTAATTTTCATTAACAATAAAAAATTAAATACGAAACTTGATATAAATATTTCCGACTTGCTCTCGACCTTAATTGCCAAATAGCTATGAAACGTCTTATATTTTTTATTCTTTGCATCGGATTGGTGATTTTTTATCGACCCCAATCCGTTTTCGCGGGATCATGTAAGTGCGATAAGAGCTTCACGAACGTCGATAATACTACTATCCCGGATGCCTGCTACCCAAACCCCGTAAATAACGCTTCAGAATGCGCCGGCCGATTGGTCGATTCAAGCAGTGGCGAATATATGAATTGTGTTTTCTGCTCTGACAATACGTGCTCGCTAGCCAGTTGTGAAGATTATGGACTTACTTCCGGCGGCGTAAATTGTACGACCGAAGATAATTGCCGACAGATGGTCGGAAGCCCAACCGGAGTGGCCAAATGCCTGCACAGCGTCTGCTATTTCGATGCGGCGGCGCTGGCGTCAAAAGATAACCAAACCGGCGTCCTTGGGATCGGTGAGGTGGTGAAGGTAAGCAATCCCACGCTGGAAATAAAAATCCCCGGACTAAATTTTAAGCCAATCGATCAAACGGTTGATTCGGAGGGTTACCTCCATCTTACTTCTCTTGCCGAATACCTCGCCGCAGTTTATAAATTCGCGCTCGCGGCGGCGAGTATCGTGGCGGCGATCATGATCGTGGTTAACGGCTTTCGTATTTCGATATCGGCCGGCGGTGAACAAAAAAATATCGGGGTCAAACATATAACCCAAGCCGTCATCGGACTCGTGATCCTTTGGAGTTCATATTTTTTGTTCTATACGATCAATCCCGAGTTGGTGCAATTTAAGGCGCTGAAGGTTAGATTTATAAAACCAATAATTCTCCCCGAGATAGAAACAAGTATTTCAACTGGAAACGCCACTACTGGCCCTGCCCCCACTGGCTTAATGCAAATTCCGGACTCAACCCTTATTACCAACAAAGGAACTCAGCAGGCCTTGCCTGACGTTGTAACTGCTTTGCAAAGAGCCGTAGATGATTCTCAGGTAAAAATAATCGTTAGTAGTAGCTTCCGACCAGCATCAACTCAATACTCTCTGATGCAAAGCATGTGCGGCTGCCCAGCTGAATCGACCCTCGCACCTAACCTAAGTATGTCGGCGTTGAGCGCGCTCTGCACGTCATGTAGCGGCTGCCAGGCTGCCTGCGACTTAACTAGAGTAAACGGAGTTTTTCAGGCGCCGGCTATGAGCCACTTTGCCGGCAACACCGTCGATATCGCTTCCGCCGCGGAAGGCTCCAAGACAAATTGCACTGGCTCGGATGCTAACGTTAATTCAAGTATTAATGTTGTTATGACTCCGACCACAATTAACAATGCAACAACCTGCGTTCCTGAAGAGCAACAAAAATTAATCAAAGCGATGTTAAATAATGATTTTTGCGTGGGACTAAAAGCTAGCAGTCTGAGCTTGCGAGAATCCTGGCACTTTGAATATACTAAAGCAGGCCTACCGGTTTCTGGCTTCTGCACTAACGATCTCAACGATGCAAATCTGCAAAAATTATATTACGTTCAAAATTGATCCGGCATGAACAAGAATGTTTCAATATTCAAATGTTCCTCCTGCGACGCTCAGTATTCCAAATGGACTGGGCGTTGTTTAGAATGTGGAAAATGGGGAACTATCGTTGAAAGCTCAAAACCCCAATCGCCAATTTCCAAATCCACCGTACCGGCGGCGAAGACAGTGAAACTTGAAGAAATAAAAAGTGAAGGTGTTAGACGAGTGAAAACTAATATCGATGAACTTGATCGGGTGTTGGGCGGCGGTCTAGTCCCCGGCAGTCTAATCCTGCTTGGCGGCGAACCTGGAATCGGTAAATCCACTCTGACGATCGAAATGGCTGCGAAGATTCAGAATGCGCTGGTAATTTCCGGCGAAGAATCAATCGGCCAAATAAAACTTCGCGCTGATCGGCTCAACATAAATTCCAAAAGTCTTGAACTAGCCAATGAAACAAACATCGAAATAATAATCGCGACGATTCTCACTAAAAAACCAACGCTCGTGATCATCGACTCAATGCAAACGATTTTTTCTGCTGAAGTCGAGGGCGAAGCCGGCTCCCCCACCCAGATCCGGGCCTGCACCACCAAGCTCCTCGAAGCAGTGAAACCAACCCAGACCACCGCTGTCATCGTCGGCCATGTCACCAAAGAAGGAATAGTCGCCGGACCAAAAACCCTCGAACATTTGGTCGACACGGTTGTATATCTCGAAGGCGACCGCCATCATTTTTATCGAATCCTTAGAACCGTAAAAAATCGCTTCGGATCAACCGATGAAGTCGGGGTATTCCAGATGCATGAAGGCGGTCTCCGCGAAGTCAAAAATCCTTCCGCTGCTTTTCTCTCGGAACGAGGAGAAAATCTTCCAGGAAATGTTCTGACCTGTCTGATCGAGGGTACGCGCCCCCTCATTGTCGAAGTGCAGGCGTTGGTTACCAAAACGGCCTTTGGCTATCCGACTCGCAAAGCCAGTGGTTTTGATTTGAACCGTCTGCACGTTCTAATAGCCGTGCTACAAAAACGCGCGAAGCTCCAGCTCGAAAGCTATGATATCCATATCAACATTGCCGGCGGACTTACGGCCGACGAACCAGCCGCTGACCTCGCCATTGCTCTCGCCATCGCTAGCGCCTACAAAGACAAACCGCTCGGCGGCGACCTCGTCGTCTTCGGAGAAATTGGACTTGGCGGCGAGGTCCGACCAATCGTTCAAGTAGAAAAAAGAATAAAGGAATGTGAACAGCTGGGTATGAAACGAATTTTAACCAATACCGGATCAAAAAAACTTACCTCGTCTAAACTTAAAATCCTGGACATCAAAAATATCCAGGAGATAATCAAACACACCTAAACTACTCAAGGTGCACCGATTCTTTCCACTCTTTCATTTTTTTGACGAGTTCCGGAAATTCTAAAAGTTGAGATAAAATCACTCGCGCCGACTCACGGGCTTTTTTTATTAAAGCAGTGTCGGAAAGTTTAGCGAGGCGGAGCTGCATCATTCCACTCTGAGTAGTCCCATAGACTTCCCCGGGGCCACGCAACTCCAAATCTTTTTCAGCCAGTTCAAAACCATTTTGATGTTTTTCAAAAAAACGCAGCCGCTCCAGGGTCCTGCTCGAACCGTTATCCGAAAAAACAAAACAATAAGACTGCTTGTCACTGCGACCGACTCGGCCTCTAAACTGATGTAACTGCGCAAGACCAAACCGATCCGCGCCTTCGACCATCATGACAGTCGCGTTCGGCACATCCACCCCAACCTCGATCACCGAAGTCGAAACCAAAATATCATTTTCCTTATTTTTAAACGCCGCCATTATTTTTTCTTTTTCTTCACCTTTCATTTTTCCATGCAAATAACTTACGCGCATCTCTGGAAAAATCTGCTCGGATAATTTTTTGTATTCGGTGAGGACGGATTTTTTTTCGATCTGCGCGGAAGGGTTGTCTTCTATCAACGGACAAACGACGAATACTTGCCCACCTTTTTCTACTTCTTTACGGATAAACTCATACGCCTTGTCGCGATTTCGCGGCTCGACGATCCTGGTCGTGACCGGCTTTCTGCCAGGCGGCATCTCTCTGATGATCGAGACATCAAGATCTCCGTAGACCATCAGGGCGAGCGAACGCGGGATCGGTGTCGCCGTCATGCTGAGAAAATGCACTCCACGTCCTTTTTCTTTGATTACCTTACGTTGTAAAACTCCAAAGCGATGCTGTTCATCCACGACCGCGAGGCCAACATTTTTAAATTCGACCCCTTCGGAAAGCAAAGCATGTGTCCCCAGGATCACATTCGCCTCGCCTGAGGTGATTATTTTTTGCAGTTCTTTTTTTGAGACCTCGGACCTCTCCTGATTTTTAAATATTAAATGTTGTGAACGAGTAAACAAGGCTAGCGTCTGGTCGGGCAATAATCTGCAAACCGAATCAAAATGCTGAAATGCCAAGATTTCCGTTGGCGCCATCATGATCCCCTGAAAACCGGAAAGGACGGCATTATAAAGAGCGACCGCGGCGACCACCGTCTTGCCGGACCCGACGTCGCCCGACAACAACCTGTTCATCGGCGCTTCTTCCGCAATATTTTTTAAAATTTCCCAGGCCGCGATTTTTTGATCCTTGGTGAGGATGAACAGCAAACCAGCCACAAACTTTTTAATTTCCTCCTCATGAAAAGTCAAAGCCGGAGCCCGAAGCACGGTCCGTTCATGGCGTGCGAGCTCCGTCTGCAGCTGGACTAAAAATAATTCATCAAACTTCAGACGTTCAGTCGCAGAATTAATTTGCGCGTCAGAATCCGGGAAATGAATTTGCTTTATCGCCTCTCCCAACGTGATAAGATTATTTTCTTTTTTAATTTTCTCCGGCAGCCAATCTACGAGATTGGACGCGGCCGGCAACGACTGCTCGACCAAAAATCGAACTTGCTTCTGCGTGATTCCTTCGGTAAGAGGATACATCGGCACAAGACGAGCAGTATGGATATTACGCCGTGAGGCCAATTCATAAGCGGGACTTACAAACTGCAGACCAAGCGAATCGCGTTTTACCACTCCGGAAATATAAACTTCGGTGCCGGTCTCAAGATTTTTTGTGAGGTACGGCTGATTAAACCAAACTAATCTAATGCTCCCAGTCTCATCGGTAAGCAGCGCTTCAGTAAGACTACGTCGATTGCGAATACGACGATTGGCGATCAATTCGATTGCGCCTTTCACTGTGACCGCATCACCCTCCCGTAACTCCTTAATCGGCGCGACGCGGCTGAAATCCTCATAGCGAAAAGGGTAGTGATGAAGTAAATTATTAACTGTAAAAATGCCAAGCCGTTCCAATCTTTTGGCTGTGGTCTTTCCGACTTTGTTCAAAGCCTCAATTCGTGTTTCTAGGTTCATAAACGCGACGTAGCCCATATAGCGAGCTTATTATAACAGCTGCCATAAAAAAAGAGAAAGCCCAGGTGGAAATGAATCCTAACACTGGGCGTGGGGTGACTACTACTTCGCGTTTTGATTGTCTGAGCGACCAGCCTTCAGAAAACGGTACAGGGCAACCGAGCTTATCAGCAAATCGCCGGACAAAACGTACGCGACGCCGAGAAAGATGGAAGCCGCCACAAAGTTGCCGCGGACGAACGACAGAACAAACAACGCGGCGGCAAAACCGAAACTGATTGCCCAAAACACTGCTATGGAGATTTCCTTGAACATTTGTCGTTATTCCTTTTTGCAGAAATAATTGTTTAATGCTTGGCACCAAATATAACCCGATTCGATAAATAAAGTCAATGATTACCCCTTGAAATAAGTCGAAGGATGTGATATAGTTCTGCCATTGCTTTTAGCGCAAAATGCACCCGTCGTTCAATGGATAGGACATTGGCCTGCGAAGCCGAAAATTTAGGTTCGACTCCTAACGGGTGCACAAACAAAAAACAACCAACAGTGTGGGTTGTTTTTTTGGTTAAACTTGAAACTAATGAATTTTCAAAACTCTAGCTAAACGGTCAGAGAGCGGTTCCTCTTCGTGCTCTGTTTCTTCCATCAAAAACTGTTTGACATATTCCCGAATCGGACGCGGGTCATAGTCCAACAGAGGAATTTTCACACGAAAACGAACGACATTTTTTAGGCGAAAATATAAATTTTTCACTTCAGGAGGGTTGTAGATCAACCAAAATCCGTCCAGCTCGCTGAAACGGTAAAACTTCCGGCCGATGATTATCCCGGTCTCGGTGATGCCAAAATATACTTCAATTGGCGGTTGCATCTCATGAACATACAACACAATGCCAAACAAAATAACTACCAGAGCAAATAAATAATTTGCGGTGATGAGAGCGTACGCGATCAGCAGTAAACTAAAAAGAATCATCAAAAAATACCAGCGGCGGCTACGATCGTACTGCTCATATTCTTTAATCCGCCATTCAAATACCACGCGGCCGGTATTTACCTGTTCTTTGGTAAGATCCTTTGGCATATTATTCTCCTTGTGGATGATACTGGATTTGAACCAGTGGCCTTTGCAATGTGAATGCAACGCTCTAACCAGCTGAGCTAATCATCCATTTTTGTTCAGCGCCGAGACTGGTTAATTATGCATTTACTATAACATAAGGCCGGTCTTAAATCAAGATTGAAAAAATATCGGTATTATGCTATAATGCACCAGATATCGACGATAAAAACTGTATGGAACATGAACCGATCAACCTCCTAAACTCACTGCATCCGAAAGATTCACTAATATCCGGGGCGCCGGCGAAAACAAAACGACCAGTCTTTTTTTGGCTTTTCATTTTTATCTCGATAATTGTGGGGGTTTTCCTAGTACGCACCATCGTTAAGACCGAGGGAAACCAATATACAAACATTCTAGAGCCCCGTAAATTAAGTTTTTTCGAAACCGTCAAAAATTTCATCTTTCAGCCGAAGAATGTCCTGATTGGACAGGATGAAGATCGGATCAACATCCTCCTGCTTGGCATCGGCGGACCCGGACACGACGGCCCTTACCTCAGCGACACAAATATTATTGCGAGCATCAAGCCCAGCACCAACGAAGTAGCATTGATATCGGTCCCGCGAGATCTTGGCGCACAGATTACCAGCCACGGCTGGCGCAAAATTAACAGCGCGGATGCTTTCGGGGAGGCTGAACAACCTGGAAATGGCGGGGAGTACGCGAGACAAATTTTTGAAAAAACTTTCAATCTTAAAATCCCTTACTATCTCCGCGTCGATTTTACCGCCTTTGAGGAACTGATTGATGAGATCGGAGGAATAAATGTTAATGTTCCAAATGCCTTTACCGACAGCAATTACCCCGGGCCAAATTTCTCATATACTACCGTCCATTTTGACACCGGCCCCCAAACTTTGGACGGCGAACACGCCCTGATTTACGCACGCTCCCGGCACGGCAATGACGGCGAGGGTTCGGATTTCGCTCGCTCTAGACGCCAGCAACTTATCCTTGAGGCGGTAAAAGAAAAAATGCTTTCACTCGGAACTTATGCGAACCCAACTCAGTTGAAAAAAATGTACGATTCCGCAGTCAAGCATATCAGCACCAACATGAATATCGCTGAGCTGACTTACCTAGCTTCAACCGCTAAAAACGCGTCTGCTAGCAAAAAATTAGTTCTCGACAGCAGTAACGACGGCTACCTTATAAACACCACCGGTGAAAACGGCGCCTTCATGCTTTCGCCCAAAACTGGTAATTTTGATACAATAAACACGGCAATCCAAAATGTTTTCGGAATTGTATCCTCCAAACAAACGCCGGGCCTGATCAAAAACGATTTTGAAATTTCTTTGCCTGCTTCAAATCTGAATAAAATAAAAATTGAAATCGAAAATGGCACCTGGATCCCCGGTCTTGCCGCGCGCACTGAGAAAAAATTAGAAGACAAGGGTTATCATATTATCATGGTGAGCAACAGTCTGATCCGCCCGATTCAACACTCAGTGATCTATCTGCTTTCCGATAAGGTCAGTGTTGCTTCCACTGCTGAACTTTCGAAATTACTCCAAGCCGCCAGCACGAGGACCTTGCCTGGTTGGCTATCCGAGACCTACGACAACACCTCGACACCCGAGGACGAAACCGGTATGAAATACAATAAAGACGCCGATATTCTAATAATTCTCGGCACTGATACTAAAGAATAGGGACTATGTCACATATATTCTCATTCGCTCGAAAATGTTTAAATTTATTTAAACATTTTGCTCACTCATTTCGAATATAGTATGCCCACAAAAATTATCGACCATGACCTGCCGGTAGTCGCGCTCATTGGGAGAGTGAACGTCGGAAAATCCTCGCTGTTCAATAAACTGATTGAACAAAATCTGGCGATTGTCTCCCCGATCGCCGGCACCACCCGCACCCGCAACATCGCCGCGGCTTCTTGGCGAGGGAAACAATTCCGACTCGTCGACACGGGCGGGCTGACTTTTTCCGAAGACGTTCCACTGGAGGAAGACATCATCAAACAAACCGAGATCGCCATCAAGGAAGCTGATGTGATCGTTTTCGTTACCGATATTCAGAGCGGACTTCTGCCACAAGAAGTCGAGCTGGCGAAACGCCTGCGTACCAAAGCCAAAGACAAACCAATCCTGCTCGTCGCAAACAAAGCCGACAGCATCAACTTGCATTTACGCATCCATGAAGGTGAATGGCGAAGATTGGGACTTGGGGTACCTCTGCCAATCTCGGCTACCAGCGGCGCCAATCTCGGCGATCTACTCGACGCAATTTACAAACAGCTCGGCAAGCAAAAGCGTCTTCCCAAAAATTATGAAGAAACCAAACCGCTCAAAGTCGCGATCATGGGTCGTCCTAATGTTGGAAAATCTTCTCTGTTTAACAAACTAATCGGCGAGGAACGAGTAATTGTGAATCCGCTTGCCCATACGACTAGAGAACCGCACGATACCCTAGTCGAGACCGAAGAGGGCCTCATCCAATTTGTTGATACTGCCGGCATCCGCCGCAAAGCCAAAGTCAGTGGTGAACTCGAGCGAATCGGCATTCAAAAAAGCATTGCCACCATTAACAAATGTGACATTGTTCTCCTTGTGCTTGACTCAACCGAACCGATCGCTGATCAGGATCAACAACTTGCCGGTCTCCTCCGTGAACACACACGCAGTGTGATTATCGTCGTCAACAAATGGGACAAAGCCGAGGATAATTCCGACGAATTCCGAAATGAAAAAAAGAAAGATATTTATGGCTCGTTCCCCCATCTTGATTTCGCGCCGATCGTCTTCGTCAGCGCGAAGACCGGCTACCGCGTTCACCAAATTTTCCCCCTAATTAAACAAGCCTGGGAGGGACGCCAAATCGTCCTGACCGAAGAAGTTCTGAAAGATTTCCTCCAGCGCATCACCCGCCGCCGACTCCCGACCAAAGACCGCGGCGTCCGACATCCGAAAATTCTTGCGATCAACCAGCTTGGCTACAATCCGCCGATGTTTGAATTGATCATCAAATCAAACACTTCTGTCCATATTTCCTATGTTCATTACGTCAGCAACCGCCTGCGCGAGGAATTTGGATTTTTCGCCGCGCCGATCGTCATGAAGCTCAGCAAACTCAAACACCACACCTATACTCCGCAATAAATACTATTCGAATATGAAACTCATTGTCGGACTTGGAAATCCAGGTGATGAATACACACTAACACGGCATAACGTCGGCTTTTGTGCGCTTTCATCATTAATCAAAGCGCTAGACCTCCAGGACGAATTCAAAATAAATAAAAAAATTTTTGCGAGAGCCCTGAAAGGAAAAATCGGCCGCAAAGAAATAATTATGATTAAGCCTGAAACCTTCATGAACGACTCCGGCACTGCCGTTCAGGCCGCTTTAAGTTTTTATAAACTTACCCCGGCAGACCTTCTCGTCATTCACGACGATAAAGATATTCCGCTCGGAGAAACCCGTATGCAAACAGGCCGCGGCCCAGCCGGACACAACGGCGTCCGCTCCATCATTGAAAAGCTTGGGACTGAAGATTTTATGCGAATCCGCATCGGCGTTAGCCCGCACGACCAGAAAATTATTAACACGGCTGATTTTGTTCTTGGAAAATTTACTAAGGAAGAAACGACTGAACTTAAAACAATCCTCAACAATGTCGCGAGCGACGTCAAAACCTGGCTCGCCTCGTAGTATGATGAACTTCCTTGCCGCCCTCTGTTACTTTCCGAAATTTTCAGTTGGCCGAGGAAAACGCCTGCTAAAGGCTTTTCCCGATCCAGCAGGAATTTGGCTAGCAGAATTAGAGGAGCTGGTTGCCGCCGGACTCGACCCAGCCATCGCGAACGAATTTATGAGCTGGCGCGAAACCGCGCCGGTTGAAAAAATCACGAACGAGCTGGTTGAGGCCGGTATTCAGACGAGTTCGATCAATAATTCTGATTATCCAAAACTTCTAAAAGAAATTTCTGATCCGCCGGCAATAATCTTTTATCGAGGTAAATTGCCGGAAAGCAATCTCCCGATTTTAAGCGTCGTCGGCACTCGCCGCTGTACGCCTTACGGTAAAAAAGTCACCGAGGATCTGGTGAAAGAATTGGCCGCCGCCGGCGTCGCCATTGTCAGCGGTCTTGCGCTCGGGATCGACGGCATCGCTCACTCTGCCACCCTCGAAGTTGGCGGTAAAACTTTTGCCGTGCTAGGTTCAGGCGTTGATCGACCAACTGTTTCACCACTTTCTCATCTTGGGCTGGCCGATCAAATCGTCGCGAGCGGCGGCGGAATTATTTCCGAATATCCGCCCGGCTTCAAACCCACTGCTTACTCATTCCCCGCCCGTAACCGAATTATCGCCGGACTTTCGATGGCCACTTTGATCACCGAGGCTCCGCTTGAGTCGGGAGCGCTTATTACTGCCGCGCGTTGCCTTGATTACAACCGCGAAGTTTTGGTAGTCCCACATCCGATTAATTCCTTACTTGGCGCCGGTGGCAATGAATTCTTGAGAAAAGGCGCGGCGCTCGTCACCTCGGCCGCTGACATTCTTGGACTTCTTCACCTCGACAGTTTCAAAACGCAAACTTTCTCCAGACCAGCGCCGGAAAACGCCGTTGAAGAAAAAATTTTTGCCGCCATCAGCGCGGGTCCGAAGCATATTGATGAAATCATCAAACTTACCCAAATTCCAGCTAGCAGTTTGACTGGAGCCTTAACACTTCTCGAACTTAAGGCCAAAATCCAAAATCTCGGCGGAATGACCTATCAATGGGCCTAAAAATTGACACTGAGTGAAAATCCGTGTAATTTGAATAGGTATATATATAATGAGTAACCTAATTTTTTTGCTTTATGTCAACTCTGGTTATCGTGGAATCGCCTACTAAAGCCAAAACAATTTCTAAATTTTTAGGAAAAGGATTTATTGTGGAGTCCTCATTTGGACATGTCCGCGACTTGCCGAAGAGCCATATGGGGGTGGATATCGAAGGCGGCACCTTCGAACCAAATTATGAAATTCCGGACAGTAAAAAACAACGCGTCGCCCAGCTGCGCAAACTCGCAAAGTCGGCTGATGATATATTGTTCGCGTCTGACGGCGACCGTGAAGGAGAGGCGATCTCCTGGCATCTGGCTGAGCTGTTAAAGATTGATCCCAAAAAAGTTAAACGTTTGGTTTTTCATGAAATCACCAAAACCGCAATCGAAGACGCCATTAAGAATCCGAGGGAATTAAACATGAATTTGGTGGACGCTCAACAGGCAAGACGAGTGCTTGATCGCCTGGTCGGTTATGAATTGTCCCCGCTCCTCTGGAAAAAGGTCCGCTATGGCTTATCGGCCGGACGCGTGCAATCGGTCGCGGTAAATTTAATTGTCGAAAGAGAAAAAGAACGCGCTCGGTTCAAATCGAGCGCCTATTTTGATTTGATGGCGAAATTGGAAGCAGGAAAAGATAGTTTTGAATCACATCTGATAAAATATGAAGAAAAAATAATTCCATCAGGAAAAGATTTTGATGAAAATACCGGCAAAATAAAAAAACCGGAAGATTTTACTTTACTAAACGAAGAAGCCGCCACCGCATTGGCGAAAAAACTATTAGAAACTAAACCTTGGCTCGTGTCTGAAATTACCGAGACCCCTTATCAAACACATCCTTATCCCCCATTTATTACTTCCACCATACAACAGGAAGCCAGCCGCAAACTTGGTTGGGCGGCGCGCCAAACGATGAGAACTGCTCAGTCATTGTATGAGAACGGCTACATCACCTACATGCGTACCGATTCGGTAAATTTATCTGAACAGGCAATAACCGCCGCGCGCGAAGCGGCGAAGGAATTTGGCGATGAATATTTGTCCGCTACTCCAAAAATATTCGCCAATAAATCAAAATTAGCGCAGGAAGCTCATGAAGCGATCCGTCCGGCGGGAAGTCATTTCGCACATCCGTCAGACGTCGCGAAGACAGTGAGCGCGGACGAAGCCAAATTGTATGACATGATTTGGAAACGCACCGTTGCTTGCCAAATGAAAAATGCAGAGCTAGTCACTCAATCCGTAACAATCAATATTGAAAAAGCGGTTTTCGAATCCAAAGGAAAACGAATTAAATTTGCCGGTTTCATGCGCGCTTACGTTGAGGGTTCCGACGATCCGGAGGCGGCTTTGGAAAACCAGGAAGTTCATTTGCCGGTTTTAAAGGAGAAGCAAGAAGTCAGGGCATTAACTGTAGAAAAAGAAGGCCACGCCACTCAGCCACCGGCCCGATATACGGAAGCCAGTTTGATTAAAAAACTTGAAGCTGAAGGAGTTGGTCGTCCTTCTACCTATGCAACAATTTTGGACACCATCACTGAGCGCGAATACGCAGTCAAACAAGGCCAGGCCCTGGTCCCAACCTACACGGCGATGATTACCGATCATTATTTAAAACAATATTTTTCAAAATTAGTCGATGTTCATTTTACCTCCAAAATGGAAGACGACCTCGACAATGTCGCCGAAGGAAAAGAAAAATGGATCCCGTACATAAAGGATTTTTATGGGGATGTGAAGGACGGTTTCCACGCCAAAGTAAAACATGCTTCCGAGGACGAAGGCTACCCGACACTCGAGATAGGCATAGATGAAAAAACAAAAAAACCTTTGGTAATAAAAAGCGGTAAATACGGGCCATACATCCAACGCGGTGAAGGCGGTGAAAATAATACCGCCTCTATACCGGAGAATATTCCGCCATCAGAATTAAATTTAGAAAAAGCGCTTGAGCTGTTGAGCCAGCCGCAAGGTCCTGAGGTAGTAACCACTGATTTGAACACCGGTTTTGAAATTACCAGGCGCACCGGACGATATGGACCTTATTTACAACTAGGGGAAGATGCGGAAAAAAAGAAGGCCAAAAAAGTTGCTCTGTCTTACGGCCCAAAACACTTACCGATCAGCAAAACAATAAATATCAATGCTATTACGCCTGATCTTGCTAGAAAAATTATTTCTTTCCCACTGAATATCGGTGAAAGTAATGGTGAAAAAATTATTGCCAGCGTCGGAAAATTCGGACCATATCTAAAAAAGGCGGACGATTTTAGGTCAATACCAAAAGAAAAAGACATCTTGACCATAACACTCGCAGAAGCGGAAGAAATATATGCGCAAGAAAAAAAGAGCCGACGCCGAAAAACTACTGTTCTCAAAGAGTTTGGTCTTGATCCTGACACAAAGAAACCCTTACAGGCCCTTGAAGGCCAATATGGCCCGTATCTTTCAAACGGAACCAGGACTTTTGCTTCGATTCCCAAAGATACAAATTTAGATGAAATGACTCTCGCCCAGGCGATAGACCTCCTAAAACAAAAAAAGGGTAAAAAGAAAACGAAAAAAAGAATCTAAGACGGTCCACAAACATTTCTATGTCACGCACAATCTCCATTCCAAGCAAGCTAAGCATCAACGACATTATCGTCGGGCTGAAAAAGTATGCGCCGCTTTCTGAGTTGGATATTGTTTGGCGCGCTTACGATCTTGCTGAGAAAGCACACCATGGCCAACTAAGAAAATCCGGCGAACCTTATATCACCCACCCGCTTGCCACCGCCTATCTTCTCACCACTATGCGCATCGATGTTCCAATCATCGCGGCGGCGCTCCTGCACGATGTCCCGGAGGACACAGCTGTCACCATCGAAGAAATCGAACGAGATTTTGGAACCGACATCGCGGGAATGGTTCGCGGAATCACTAAACTCGGAAAATTAAAATATCGCGGCGCGCAAAGATACATAGAAAATCTTAGAAAAATGTTCGTGGCGATGGCCGAGGATGTGCGCGTGATGATCATAAAATTTGCTGATCGAATTCATAACCTCAGCACGCTTAGCGATCTTGAGGAAAAAAAACGCTACCGAATCGCTCTCGAGAGCATAGAAATTTACGCGCCAATCGCCCATCGGCTGGGCATGGGTGAATTCAAAGCTTTACTCGAAGATTTAGCCTTCCCTTTCGCCTACCCGAAAGAATACGATCGTACCAAAAAAATCCGCGACCGAATTTTTGATGAGGGCGAAGCTTATATCGATCGCGTGCTTGGATTATTACGAGAAGAACTTAAAGCTGCTGGCGTTAAATTCATCGATACCCATGGCCGTAAAAAACAGCTTTATAGTTTTTATCAAAAATTAATCAAAAAAAACTGGGAAACGGAAAAAATTTACGACATCGTCGCCCTCAGAATAATCGTCGCAGACATCGCCGACTGTTACGCTGCCTTAGGCGTCATACATAAACTATGGCGGCCGGCCAAAGGACGAATCAAAGACTACATCGCACAGCCGAAACCGAACGGTTATTCTTCACTACATACAACCGTTTTTGGACTTGATGGCAAAATGATTGAATTTCAAATTCGCACCCAACAAATGCATTATGAGGCTGAGTTTGGTATCGCCGCACACTGGCTGTACGACGAAAAAGGCGCGCGGTTGCCGGCCAAGGACATTATTTGGGCAAAACAATTAGCTGACATCCAGGAGGAAATACTGCACAATTTAGCCGATCTCGAAACTCTAAAAATCGACTTTTTTCGCAATCGAATTTTTACTTTTACCCCGAAGGGTGATGTCATTGATTTACCGGAGGACGCGACGCCGGTCGATTTTGCTTATGCGGTTCACTCTGATATTGGCAACCACTACGCCGGCGCTAAGGTCAACGATATTATGGTAAATTTAAACACACCTCTTAGAAGCGGTGATATTGTCGAAGTTATTGTTGATAAAAACCGAAAAAGTCCTAGCGCTGACTGGCTGAAATCTGTCAAAACGCACCAGGCGCGGTCACAAATAAAAAACAAAATGCAGTCTCCCATCAATTCATTTGTGAAGATGATTTTACCGAAAAAGAAAGACTAATCCAAAATCTTCCGAACAATCTCTTCCAGTTCTTCCTTGGAAAAAAAATGAATGGTAATGGTCCCCGCCTCACCTTTCTTAGTAACCGAAACCTTGGTACCAAGTTTCCCTCGAAGTTCCTCCTCTATATAGACGACGTTCGGATCGCGGCGGCTTACTGCGCCCTTATTCTCGCGAACCTTCTGCTCCAGATCGCGAACGGTAATTTTGTTGCCCAACATTGATTGCAATACTTCTGCTTGAGTTTTAGGATCGGCGATACCAAGAAGAGCTCTCGCCTGACTGGTGGAAATTTTTCCGTCCACTAGAGCGTTCTGCATTTCCTGTGGCAATGTGAGCAAACGAACCGCGTTGGCAATCGCCGGACGGCTTTTACCGACTTTCAGCGCCACGTCCTCCTGTGTAAGACCAAACTCTTCCATCAATCTCTGGTAGGCGAACGCCTCTTCAAGCGGATTAAGTTCAGAACGCTGAATATTTTCGATCAAAGCGACTTCTAATTTTTGTTCATCCTTAAATTCTTTAACCAAAGCCGGAATAGTCGGAAGGTTAAGTAATTTTGACGCACGAAAACGCCGTTCGCCGGCGATCAGTTCATAACCGCCGTCAGATTTTTCTGAAACTAAAATTGGCTGAAGAACGCCGTGTTCCCGGATAGAATCCGCAAGTTCCTGCAGATCTTCCTCCTTAAAATGCCGACGAGGCTGGTCAGGATTCGGCGTAATCTCCGACAGCGGTATCAGCCAAATACGTTCCGCTCCTGCGGATGTACCGTCGCCAGTATTGAATGTTTGTTTTTTTCGACCTGTGGTAGGGCTAAGTATCGCCCCAAGACCTCGACCCATGGACATAAAAATTTATTTATTTTTTTCAAAATAATCTAATACTTCACGCGCCAACCTCTCATAAGCCTTCGCGCCTTTGCCGTTCGGTTCATAATGAAAAATACTCTTGCCAAAACTCGGAGCCTCGGCGAGGCGAACAGTGCGAGGAATTACCGATCTAAAAATATTATTTGGAAAAAACTTATACAATTCATGCATCACTTCATCGGATAAACGGTTTCTTCCGTCATACATCGTCAGTATCGCGCCGAGTACCTGCAGCTCCGGCTTGATATTCTCACGCACGAGGTCAATCGTACGGAGCAGTTGCCCAAGACCCTCGAGTGCGTAGTACTCAGCCTGCACTGGGATCAGAATCTTGTCCGCGGCGACAAGACCGTTCAGAGTCAAAAGGCCAAGTGAAGGTGGAGAGTCAATCACAATAAAATCATAAGCGTGCTTTACTTCACTCAGAATATCAGATAATTTCGTTTCACGACCCTCTACATTTACGAGTTCAACATTCGCTCCAGCGAGATCGGGCGTCGAGGGAACAACACGCAGACCGGCATGAGCGGTATTAATAACAATATCATGCAATCGTTGCTCTGAAATCAACGCATGGTATAGACCTTTTTCAAGCTCCTGATTTTTGATACCAAGTCCGGAAGTGGCGTTGCCCTGTGGATCAAGATCAACCAACAACACGAACTTTCCGGAATCAGCCAAAGCAGCCGCCAAATTCAAAGCAGTGGTAGTCTTACCTACTCCACCTTTCTGATTTACGACCGAAATTGTCACTGACATAATAATTTGAGACTTTGAACACCTTTAGTTTATCATATTATCTGAGGATTGACAAAAGGCCAGTTTGTCGGTAAAATTAACGTAATTTTAGGCCGCGATGGCGGAATTGGTAGACGCACACGACTCAAAATCGTGCGGAGCAATCCATGAGAGTTCGATTCTCTCTCGCGGCACACATCAGGATCACCTTCATATGATAATGTATTCAGTACTATTGGCAGGAACAGCCATAATTTCAGTATTGCTTATTTATTCAAATTCGCCGGCTTTATCGGCTGTCTTGTGGATATTATTAGCGGGTTTGTTTTACATTCATCTCGAACCGTACTTCCTGAAAGTTAGGAAATTTAACCACAAAATTCCAGGCCTCAAGACACCAATCAAAATAGCTTTTATTGCAGATCTTCAAACTAAGAAATTAAAGGGTAAAAAATTTCTTCACCGCGTGATCAAAAAAATAAATAACCTAAAACCGGATTTAGTTTTTATCGGTGGAGATTTAATTTCAAATGAATACTTCTTTGATGATAGTCAGATCAAATCGTTAGCAGAATTTTCGGTACTATCAAAAAACCTGCCGGTCTATGCCGTACTTGGCAATCATGAATACGGCATCGACTTCGACGAAAAAAAAGACCAACCCCATAAAATATTTTCCGATCGCCATGGGACTGTGGTGGATGCCCTTAAAAATTTAGGGATAAGCGTCCTCCACAATTCGTTCGCGAACATTTCGGTACGCGGTCAGAATTTGGAACTTTATGGTACTGACGATTTGTGGGCGGAGAATACTTCCTGGGAAAATATAAAATCTGCGAAAAATAATTTACCGCTTCTAGTACTGACGCATAATCCTGATACTATCCTGTCCTATCCGAAAAAAATAAAAAAACCGAGCTTAGTGCTTGCCGGACACACTCATGGCGGACAAATTCGTCTGCCATTTTTTGGGCCGGTTGGAAATGCAAAATTAAAACTCGGTAAAAAATATTACGATGGATTTTTCAATTGGCATGGTATTTCTCTGTTTGTGACTCATGGCCTCGGCGAATCGCTTTTCGCGATCAGATTTCTGACTCCACCTGAGATTGTTGAGGTGACATTACTTCCTGAAGCCTAAGGTTTTAGCCTGCCGATCGTCCTGGCAAACGGAATACATTCTCGGACATGCTCAACGCCAGTGATCCAACGCACCACGCGCTCGAGGCCGATGCCGAAACCGGAGTGCGGCACCGAACCGTAGCGACGCGTGTCCAAATACCACTCATAATCCGCCTGATTCAAACCTTCAGTCCTCATACGTTCGATCAAAACATCAACATTTTCCTCGCGCTGGCTACCACCGATAATCTCTCCCCCGCCGTCGGTCGCTATTAAATCATCATTCAGCGCTAATTTGTTTTCCTTATCCAGCTTCATGTAGAACGGCTTAATTTCCTTCGGCCACTTTTCAATAAATACCGGGACTAAACTATCTTTCGTCAACAATCCTTCATCATCGTTTCCCAAATCCTCGCCGTATTTAATGTCAGATCCAAGTTCATTTAATTTTTTGACCGCCGCGTCATAAGTATAGCGCGTAAATGGCGCGTCGGCTTTTTTTAATTTTTCGACGTCGCGTTCCAGCATTGTCAGTTCCTCTGCGCAATGTTGCAAGACATAACGAACAATATACCTTACCAGCCCTTCTTGAATATTTAAATTTTCATCATGTTCGACAAAAGCGGCCTCCGCGTCCATCATCCAAAATTCGGTAAGATGGCGTTTGGTCTTGCTTTTTTCGGCGCGAAAAACCGGCCCAAAATCATAACAACGCCCGACCGAAGCGATCGCCGCTTCAATATAAAGCTGTCCGGACTGTGAAAGATAAGCGGTGCCAAGATCAAAATATGGTACCGGAAATAAAGTAGTCGTCCCTTCACAGGCATTCGGAGTGAAAACCGGCGAATCAACTTTGATGAAAAAATTTTGATGCAAATACTCGCCGATGGCGGTAATTACTGAATCACGGATTCGCAAAATAGCCCACTGCCGTTTGCTACGCAGCCAAAGATGGCGGTTGTCCATGAGAAAATCGGGACCGTGTTCCTTTTTGGCAATCGGAAAATCCTCCGAGCGCTGAATAACTTTCAAATCGGTCACTTGAAGCTCAAAGACATTCTCACGTTTCGGATGTTTCGCTACTTTGCCTGTGATCATGACTGATGATTCCTGTGTGCTATTTTCGGTAGCCGCCCAGGCTGAATCACTGAGCGAATTTTTCGCCGCTACTGCCTGCGTCCAACCCTGACCATCACGAATTTCAAGAAACGAAATCGGTCCCGAGGAACGTTTGTTGTGAACCCAACCGCGAATAGTCACTTCCTGTCCAACAAAATCCCTGAATTGACTGATGTAAATATTCATACTATCTAATTTGTGAAAAACTACACAGCTTTTCCCTTAAATTAACAACGTCAGCGATTTTACGATTCAAATGATACTCCGCATAGGGAATTACCCAGGAATCAGCAACTTTGGCTGTAACCGGGGCAAAACCCAGCATACTCATAAACCTTAGAATAAAATCATAGGCGATCTTCATATTTACTTCCTCTGCAAAATCCAGATTATTCAAAAAACTTAACAATAAATCGAAAATTTTCTCATCTTTTTCTCCTGGCTGGACTACTTCATTAACCAGATTAAGACAATAACATCCTAGTAAATTTTTCTCAAAATTATTACGAATATTGTGAAAAATTTTTATTACCTGCGCCCTAGTAACATATGTAAGTTCCCGGCCAGGCGCGAGCTCAATTTCTAATAGCGCGAACGGTTCCAAGGCGGATGAATTTTTTGAAATTATTTTTTTTACACCACGGGCGATGGTTTCAATCTTTCCAGTCTCTTTGGTATAAAATCCGATCTGCTGGTCATATTCGCGAAAATCACGACGACTGAGAGTTAGGGCGAACATACTGATTATTTATTCTTCTTTCGACTTTCGAGATAACTCTCAAGAATTATCATTGCCGCTCTCTCGTCTCGGCTCACACCCGCGCCAGCGGCATCCGCCGCATAGGAGGAAAACCGTTCATCATGATATTCGATCGGGATCTCGATAAGTTTACGC
Source organism: bacterium (assembly GCA_021812425.1). Classification (GTDB taxonomy): domain Bacteria; phylum Patescibacteriota; class Patescibacteriia; order Magasanikbacterales; family GWA2-37-8; genus JAKANM01. The sequence goes on from JAKANM010000003.1 coordinate 23,046, forward strand.
AGTTCAAACACAAATTTTTTTACTCGTTCGGTATTTGCATTTTCTTTGCCATTAAGACCGAGTGGAAAACCAACAACAATCTGCTTGGGGTTTTCTTTAGAAATTATTTCCGCGAGTTCTTCTACTTTTTTTTTAAGACTAACTTTCTCCACCAAACCAAACGGCAATATAACCCCGAGACTGGTGTCAGTCCAGGCGAGGCCAATTCGTTTCGAACCATAATCTACGGCCAGGATGTTCATATGGTTTCATGGGGTCTTCTGGTCGCCACGATATTTCCGTCTTTTGTAACCACAATCGTATGTTCAAAATGCGCCGCAAGCGAACCATCGGCCATTTTTATGGTCCAGCCGTCCGGCATGGTTTTAACTCGCCAATCACCAAGCGCGATCATCGGCTCAATCGCAACTACCATTCCCGGTTCAAATTTTATTTTTTCCAAATAATGGTCATGATAATTCGGAATAAATGGCTCCTCATGAATAGCGTGCCCGACGCCATGCCCTGTAAGATCCCTGACAATTCCATAATTGCCTTGCGACTTCACGTATAACTCAATTGCTTTACCGACACTGGCAATCGAATTCCCAGGCTTTACCGCCGCAATGCCTTTTTCCAAAGCCTTGCGCGTAACATCGAGTAGCTTAGAAGTTTTTTCGGGTATCTTTCCGATCGGAACGGTCAAAGCCGTATCAGTAAAAACACCGCCGCGCGCTGGCCACTGCATCCCGATGTCGATGCTAAATATATCACCGTCTTTCAAAAAAACATTCTTGCGAGGTATCCCATGAACCAATTCTTCATTTAAGGAAGCGCAGATGGTTGCTGGAAATGGAACATCAGACGTATAAGTTTTATAACCCTTAAAGGCTGGTTTGCCACCGGCCTTCCTGATCATTTTTTCAGCCTGCTTGTCGATCTCAAAAGTTGAGATCCCGGGACGACAAAGTGCAGCGACCATTTCAAGTATCTCACCAATCCGTTTACCATTTTCGATCAAATTTTTTATGTCTTCTTCGGTTTTAAATTTCATAATCGTGATAAGTTCGAGCGAATAGAATATATGCGGCGAAGCCGATATGTATTATAATAATTTTTTTTCAATCAGCTTAAATACATCCGCGATTGACTTAGTACCATCAACTGTGTGCAAAATTCCAAGCTTTCGGTAATATTCCAGGATGGGCGCGATTGCTCTGTTGCCTTGGACATCGATTCTTTTCATTACAACCTCCGGAGCGTCATCAGCGCGCATTTCCAATTTGCCGCCGCATTTTGAACACACAGTCTCCGGATTTTTCAAATTAACAGTTAAAATTTCTCCGCATTGGCTACACATCCGTCTGCCGGCCAAACGCTTAAATGATTCTTTATCCGGAATCGCCACTTCAATCGCCAATACGTCGTTGATTTTTCCTTTTGATTCAAAAAATTTCTGGTACTCTTTGGCTTGGGCCAAATTTCTTACCGCACCATCAAGTACGACTCCCTCACCTTTCTTAAACAGCGACTCCAGCGCGGAAAATGCCAATTTATAAATAAACTCATCGCTCGCGAGTTGACCATTCCTGATATTTTCTAAATTAAGCTTCTCCTCTGCGGAAAGTTTTGATTTTTTTTCAAGCGCGCGAAGCAGATCACCGGTCGAAAGATGGGAATAGTAGTATTTCCTTGCTAAATTTTTAGCTTGCGTCCCCTTTCCAGATCCCGGAACGCCTAAAAAAATAATGATCTTTTTCACAATGGCTTAACTAAAGACTAACGTATACTAGCAAAAAACAAGAGGAATTTCAAGGTTTGAAAAATAAGAGCCGGTACCTCGAAAGATCCGGCTCATGGAGCAGATTGATCCGCTCACTTCTTCGACGGTGCGAAGTAATCCGTCAGTTCGTTCTTCACCTGATCGCAGGGGATCGGGACCACAAACATTCCATAACAAAGATTCACCTTTACGGGGTCACGGAAATAAACCGCTTTGGTTTCACAGACTTTCTGCGCCGGCGTTTTTGCGGCCGCTAGGTAAACAAAAAGCGGGAACATAAACACCGCCACAACCACATACCCAAACACCGCACACAAAAAGGTTACAACGAGTTTTTCACCGACGTTCACGATTTTTCTCCTGGCAATGCCACATTACTGCGGCGTGTTTAGCGACTGCATTAAATCGCTAATGGATAATCTTACGACAATTATGTAGATTTGTCAACATTCCTAAATAAAATAAAAAATCACCATTTTGAGGTGATTTTTCTAAAAGTCTTGTTTAAATCGTATCGTATTCATGCATCGTCAACTGGGATTCAATCTGTTTGGCCGTCTCAATCGCGACTGCGACGACGATGAGGAGGGAGGTGCCACCGATTCTGAGAGCGTCAGTGCCCATCGCGCCTTTCGCTAAAAGCGGTAAAACAGCAATCACGCCGAGGAAAATCGCGCCAAAGAAATTGATTCTGTTCATCGTGCTGGCGAGATATTTCTCAGTCTCGTTACCAGGTCTAATTCCCGGGATAAAGCCACCTTGCTTCTGCAGATTTTCGGCGATTTTTTGCGGCTGGAACACCACTGAGGTGTAAAAAAAGGTAAAACCAAAGATAAGAACAAAGTATAAAATGTTATAAAAAACCTGATTTTGAAATAAACCAAGCGTGCCAGTCGCAATGTGCCGGAGGAAAGCCGAGTTCGCGTTCACAAAAAACTGTGAAATCATCGATGGGAACAGCATGATCGATACCGCGAAGATGATCGGAATAACACCGGCCATGTTAACTCGAAATGGCAAATGGGTGCTGGAACCGCCGAAAACTTTATTACCCCTGACTTGCTTCGCGTAGCTCACCGGGATGTTGCGCTGACCTTCGGTAATGAATACCACGCCGATAATCGTGATAATCGCAATCGCGATAAACAAAACATAAGTATAAAACTGCGAAGGGTCGTAGTTCAGGGCGATAGTTCGAAGAGCGTTTGGAATACCGCTGATAATACCGGCGAAAATGATGAGCGAAATGCCATTGCCGACTTTTTTCTCTGAAATCAATTCCCCAATCCACACCAGGAACATCGTCCCGGCGGAAATTACCAGCATGATCGTGATGACTCGAAACGGCGTAAGATTCAAAAGAACTTTTTGCGCCGACTGATTTAGAAGGCGGATCATCCCGTAAGACTGAAGAAGAGCCAAAGGAACCGTAAGCCAACGAGTATACATGTTTATCTTTTGCTGACCGCCCTCGCCTTCCTTTGATAATTCTTCAAGCGACGGCACGATCATGGTCAAAAGCTGGAAAATAATCGAAGCGGTAATATAAGGACCGACCGCCAACATGACGATCGAAAAAGTCTGCATCGTACCACCAGAAAGAATATTGAGAAGACCAAGAATCTGATTACCGGCGAGGTAATTGCGAAGATTTACGAGATCTACGCCCGGAATTGGAATATGGGAAACCAACCTGACAATCACCAACAGCCCAAGGACGACTAATACGTTGTCTCGTACATCCTTTATCTTCCAAATACGGGTTAGCTTTTCCCACATAAGAAAAAAATTATTTTACTTCCCCACCGACCGCTTTTACTTTTTCAGCCGCTCCCTTGGTACAAGGAATAGCGACGATTAATTTCTTGGTCAAATCGCCTTTTAGAACAAGCTTAGCGGAGGTATCATTGATGCTAAGCAAATGCTTTTCGATGAGTGATTTCAAATCAACCGTTTCACCGGCGGCAAAATGTTTCTCCAAATCCATCAAATAAACCTCAACCGGACCGGAATTTAACGCTTTGAAACCGCGTAATTTCGGAGCGGACTGCATCAGACGGCGAAAACCTTTTTGGGCTAAACCGCGACTGCCGCCGGAGCGGGCAGTCTGACCCTTGCCACCGCGAGTCGACATCGTACCGTGACCGGAGGCATTACCTCGGCCAACGCGTTTTACCCGATGCTTCGCGCCATAAGCGGCTTTGATAGTGTGTACTTGTAACATAAAACTTTATTTAGCTTTTTCTTCGGTTTTAGTTTCAACAACCGGTGAATTCATTTTTTTCATCGAAACTGGTACGCGTTTGAAACTCTGGAGAGCGTCAAAGGTAGCTTTCACGATCGCAATTTTATTTTTAGTTTTTCCGAGAATTTTTGAAGAAACATTCGGAATGCCGGCGAGCTCAAGCACCACACGCGCCGCTCCGCCAGCGATGATACCGGAACCTCGTGGAGCTGGCTTCAACATGACCATGGCGGCCTTATATTTTCGAACAACAATATGTGGAATAGTTTCGCGTACGATTGGCACCTTGATCATATGCTTCTTTGCCTGATGCACGGCTTTCTCTACTCCGAGCTGGACGTCTTTGCCTTTCGCAACGCCAAATCCGACAGTACCGTGTCGATCACCAAGGATAACACAGACCCGGAAACTCAGATGCTTGCCACCTTGTGTGACGCGCGTCACCCTGGCAATATCCAAAATGAACTGATCAAATTCAGATTTTTCCTGGCCTCTTTTGTCTCCTCGGCCCCTGCCGCGATTCATTGCCATAGTGATAAAATAAAATTAAAATTGTAAACCGCCGGCACGCGCTCCTTCAGCGAGAGCTGCGACCCGACCGTGATAACGATAACCACCGCGGTCAAACACAACCTGGCTAATGCCTTTGGCTTTTGCCAATTCAGCGATTTTTTCTCCAACCTGGAATGCCATCGCAACCTTGCCGACTTTGCCTTCCACTTTCTTTTGTTTCAGACTGCCGCTGTTTACAAAAACAATTGTCTTGCCAGCTTCATCATCCACAAGCTGAGCAGTCATATTTCTAAGAGATCGGAAAACCGAAAGACGCGGCGCAACTTTCGAACCATGAAGATGGCTGCGGATGCGATCGTGGCGAACTTCTCTCAGTGAATTTTTGGTTGTTTTAACTAAACGTTTCATAAAAAACTTATTAGACAGCGGCTGCTTTGGCGGCGGTCTTGCCGGCCTTGCGCTGGATTACTTCATCAACATATTTAATACCTTTGCCTTTATATGGCTCCGGCTTCCTGACGCGTCGGATTATGGCCGCCATCTCGCCTACCACCTGCTTGTCAGCGCCTTCAACCGTAATGATATTTTTCTCAACTTTGAAACTAATACCGGTCAGTGGTTTTATTTCAACCGAATTGGTAAAGCCAACTTCAAGATTCAAATTAGTACCTTTCAGGTTAGCTTTGAAACCGACGCCGTTAATTTCGAGCTGTTTTTTGAAGCCCTTGGTAACGCCATCAATCATATTCTCAATCAGACTGGAAAAAGTTCCCCAAAGAGCGCGGTCGCGCTTGTTTTCACCATTTACAACTTGCACCGTCACCTCACCGTTATTGTTTACAACGGTAACCCGAGGATGAACCTTTTGAACCAAAGTTCCTTTCGGACCTTTTACAATCAGCTCGTCACCCTTGATCTCGAGAGTTACACCGGCTGGTAATTTTCTAATTTTTTTGCCAATACGGGACATAAACTACAAATTAATATATTTCACAAAGTAATTCTCCGCCGACATTTTTCTTCACTGCTTCAGCGCCTGTCAATATTCCTTTTGGTGTGGACAAAATTGAAAGCCCAAGACCGTTCAAGATTTTTTCAATCTTTTCCTTCTTCACATAGCGTCGATGACCGGGGGTGCTGAGGCGCTCCAAATGAACAATCGCGCTGTCGCGGCCATGATATTTCAGAGTAACAAGAATAAAAGCCGGCTTGGTCTTGGTTTCCTCAACTTTGGACACATAACCTTCACGCTCCAAAATTTTGGCGATGGATAATTTTAACTTCGAATACGGAATAGCGGCTTCCTTTTTATGTACTAAAGAAGCATTTCGTATTCTGGTTAACATGTCAGCGATTGGATCGGTCATCATACATTGATGTAGATAATAATGTCAGTTAGGAATTACCAGCTTGATTTACGCACTCCCGGAATGAGACCGGCGTTCGCAAACTCTCTAAAACAAATACGGCATAGGTTGAACGCGCCGATAAAACCGCGTCGGCGTCCGCAATTCCAACAACGTCGGACTATTCGGGTAGAATATTTCGGTTTGCGGCTTGATTTTGCAATTTGTGCGTACGTAGCCATATATTATTTAGAAAAAGGAAAACCCATATGAGAAAGTAGCGCGCGACCTTCGACTTTGTTCTTCGCGGTAGTATTGATAATCAGTTGCAGACCATGCATCTTGTCGATTTCATCCATTTTAATTTCCGGGAAAGCAACTGTTTCTTTGAAACCAATCGTGTAATTTCCCTGCTTGTCGAAACTTTTATCAGAAATACCATGGAAATCGCGGACGCGCGGGAAAGTAATTCTTGTTAATTTTTCAAGAAATTCATACATTCTTTTGCCTCGGAGCGTAACGGTAACGCCGATTTCCTGACCTTCACGAATTTTGAAGTTGGAAATAGCTTTCTTGGCGCGGGTGCGTATTGGCTTTTGTCCAGTGATGCGCGCAATATTCTTCTCGACGTTTTCGATAAAATTTGCCTCTTTTACAAAGCGACCAATACCAGCGTTAACCACAACCTTCTTGATCTTTGGAACCTGCATGACATTTTTCATGCCAAGTTCGATCTTGAGGGCGGGAACGATTTCTTTTTTGTATTTTTCGTATAATGTCATAATTTACTTGAGTGAGCGAAATAATTAAATTTATTTAATTATTTCCGAGCGAAAGTGAATTATATGTGAAACTATATAATATTAGTCGATTGATTGACCGCATTTGCGGCAAACACGTATTTTTTTATCATTTTCTATTTTATATCCGACGCGAACCGGTTTCTCACATTTCGGACAGACCAGCGCGGCTTTGCTTATGAAAAATGGAGCGGCGAGTTCAAGCACTTGTCCTTTTTCGCTCTTTGATCGGGTTTTCAGGTGTTTCTTGATAACATTCAATCCTTCTACTACAAGCTTGCCATCATCCGGGAAAACCTGAACAACTTTGCCAATCTTGCCTTTATCTTTACCACTTAAAATTTTTACTTTGTCGTTAGTTTTAATCTTCATACAATTATTAAACAACTTCCGGGGCTAGTGAAATAATCTTTTGGAAACCTTTGGTTCTGAGCTCGCGCGCGACCGGACCGAAAATACGTGTTCCTTTTGGCTCTTTACTGGCGCGATCGATAATTACCACGGCATTTTCATCAAAGCGGACATAGGTGCCATCGGTGCGGCGGGTTTCTTTGCGCTGGCGGACAATCACGGCATGTACAATATCACTTTTCTTTACCAATCCGCGCGGCGCGGCTTCTTTCACAACACAAGTGATAACGTCGCCGAGCCTCGCATAGCGTTTTTTGTAGCCATCAAGCACGCGGATGCATTGGAGCTTTTTGGCTCCGGTATTATCAGCGACTGCTAGCATTGCGCGATGTTGAATCATATTCTTATTCTTATATTATGGTTTCTTCTCGACTTCTACTTCCACCAAACGCCAGCGTTTTGTTTTTGAAAGCGGGCGGCATTCCACGAAAACCACCTTGTCTCCAACCTTAGCGGCGCCTTTTTCATCGTGGACATGAAATTTCTTGCTAACGCGGTACTTCTTCTGGTACTTTTCATTCATCTTCATGAAATCAACCTGAACAGTGATCGTCTTCTGCATTGAAGCCGATGTCACTACACCGTTGAAACTTCGATAAATTTTTTCAGGTTGCTTTTCCATTTTCTTTTCCATACAAAATTATTTGGTATCTAATAACATGCGAACGCGGGCGATAGTTCGGCGCAGAGCGCTGATTTCATGCACCTGCTTCAGACGACGCAAATGGGCCTGAAGACGTAACACAAACAGCTTCTGATCTAGTTCTTTCAATAAATCACCTAGTTCTGCTTTGCTTTTGGCTTTTAAATCCGCGAAATCCATATCTTAAACGGTTATAAAATTTTTCTCAATAAACTTGGTCTTAACGCCGAATTTGTAACTCGCCATATTCATGGCTTCCATTGCTTGTTCGCGGGTAACACCTACCATTTCGAACAATATTGTTCCTGGTTTCACAACTGCGACATAATGATCCGGAGCTCCCTTTCCGCCACCCATCGGGGTTTCGTTGCCTTTCATGGTAACTGGTTTATCCGGGAAAATTCGAATCCAAACCTTACCACCGCGGCGAACATAACGAGTAAGAACGCGGCGGGCAGACTCAATCTGACGGCTGGTTACCCAACCGTAGCCCTGACTCTTCAATCCGAAATCTCCAAAATCAATCGAATTCGCGCGCGTCGCAACACCCTTCTGGCGTCGGCGGCCTTTATGCCATTTTCTGTGTTGTACTTTCTTTGGTAGCAACATACATTAAGCTTTATGTTCTTTGGCTTTTGATTCATCTACTTCCTTTTTTTCAAACTTGTCTTTTTTTGCAAAAGTTTCTCCGAAATAAATCCAGACCTTAACACCAATCTTACCGTACATAGTGTGAGCTTCGGCAAGCGCATAATCAACATTACTGCGCAAAGTGATAAGCGACATTTTACCGGCAGCTAATTTCTCACGGCGGGCGATTTCCACGCCGTTGAGACGTCCGGCCATACCGATTTTTACTCCTTTGGCGCCAGCGGCCATTACTTTCTCGATCGTCTGTTTCATGACACGGCGGAACGGCAAACGCTTTTCGATATCAAGAACCATGTTCTGCGCCACAATCGCGGCTGACAGAGCTGGCTGTTGAACCGGCTGGATATTTAATTTGACTTTTGTTTTAAATTGTAAAATTTTCTTTTCAATTTCTTTTCGGATCAATTCAAGCCCCTGACCGCCGCGACCGATTACCACGCCAGGCTTGCCGGCGAGAATAGTAATAGAAAGATCCTTTGGAGTTCTTTCGATGCTGATCGAATCAACGCTGGCTTCCTTTAATTTCTTTACCAAAAATTCCCTGATCGCAATTTCTTGTTTCAAAAAACCAGGAAGTTGATCGCGCTTGGCGAACCAACGTGAATCCCACGGAAAAATGTAAGGGGTGCGATGAATTTTTGGATGGACTTTGTGACCCATAAAAATTAATTAGTTTTCTTGCTTTCAGATTTAGCTTTTGATTTCACCTCGAGCGCTTCGAGAACTAAACTCACATGCGAGGTTCGTTCGCGAACTGGTGTTGCGCGGCCGTGCGCTTTCGGCATAAATCTCTTTAGCATCGGACCGCCATCAACCATAATCGACTTCACAATCAAATTTTCTAAACCAAGATTATGATTGTGTTTCGCGTTGGCAACAGCAGAATTAAGCAACTTCAACATCGGCTTCGCGCCTTTTTTGTTCAGGAGGCTAAGTATCGACTGAGCGCGAGTTACGCGTTTGCCGCGCATAAGATCAGCAATCAGACGAAGCTTTTTCGGGCCCATTCGATAATATCTAAGTTGTGCTGTTACCGGTTGTGTCATACATTATAAATTATTTCTTGGCTGGAGCGGCAGCTGCGGCTGGAGCCGGAGCGGCTTTCGCTACTGCGGCGGCTTCCTGTTCCTTGGCCATCTTTCCGCCATGACGGACGAATTTACGGGTTGGAGAAAATTCTCCAAGCCGATGTCCAACCATATTTTCATCAACTAAAACTGATAAAAAATCTTTACCGTTGTGGACCAAAAACGTCACCCCGACCATCTCTGGAGAGATGACACAGGCACGGGACCAAGTCTTGATTGGCGCGCGTTTGCCGCTATTTTTCAAGGCCACTACCTTTTTCAGTACTCGCGGATCAACGTAGGCGCCCTTTTTTAAACTTCGTGACATATTTCAAAAAAATTATTCAGCTTTAACACGACGGGATTGAACAATAAATTTGTCGCTCCACTTCTGTGGTTTTCTAGTACGAACACCGCGAGCCTTCTTTCCATAAATCGTCATGGCTCCACGTCTCTGACCGATCGGACTGTGACCCTCACCACCACCATGCGGGTGATCAACCGGGTTCATATTCTTTCCTTTAACGGTTGGTTTGATACCGCGATGGCGAATGCGTCCGGCCTTGCCCCAGCGAATAAGACGGCGATCCGGGTTGCTGAGTACTCCGACGGTGGCGGCACAATCAAACGGTACGGCTCGAATTTCTCCAGAAGGTAATTTGATCTGAGCGTATTCTCCTTCAGTGCCGACCAGCTGAGCGCTTAATCCGGCGCCGCGCGCGAGTTGACCGCCGCGACCAGGAGTTAATTCGACATTGAAAATAAACAAACCGGCCGGGATAAATTTGAGCGGCATGCGGTTGCCGGCTTTGGCTTCGATCGCCTTGTCGGAAGAAAGAACTTTGGCGCCGACCGGTAAGGCTTCCGGAGCAAGAATATAAGATTTGGTGCCATCGGTATACTGAATAAGGGCAATACGGGCGCCGCGATTTGGATCGTATTCAATCGCTTTCACTTCGGCTTCCATTCCGTATTTTACTTGTTTGAAATCCACCAAGCGGTAATATTTCTTGGCGCCGCCACCCTGGTGGCGAACGGTAATCACACCCTGATTATTGCGTCCGGAATTTTTCTTGATAATCTGAATCAAGCTCTTTTCCGGTTCAAATTTTGTGATATCAGAAAAAGCGTCCGTAGAAGAATTACGGCGACCTGGACTGGTTGGTTTGTAGACAATAATCGGCATAAAATTTAAACGCCTTCGTGAATAGTGATTGAATCGCCTGGTTTCAATGTTACCATCGCTTTTTTGAAATCTGATCGTTTGCCTTGGCCTTTGCCAAAACGAACGCGGTGTCCTTCAACATTCAAAACTCGAACTGATGTCGGACTAACCCCATAAAGTTCCTTCACAGCGGCAACGATTTGTGTCTTGTTGGCAGTCTTATCAACTATAAAGGAATAGGTTCGGAATGCGCTCTGCGCGGTAGCGGATTTCTCGGTAACCAACGGTCGAACAATCACCCGAATGGTTTCACCAGACGCTTTCGCAACATTCGCAGGGGCGACAACTTTTTGTTCAACTTCAACCGCCTCAGCCTTTGGAGCCTTCGCAGTTTTGGTTTTTCGTAATTTATCCATTATTCCCATATGCCTTTATTTAGATAAAACTTCCTCGATCTTTTTGATCCCTTCAACGCTCGTAATGATCGCCTGCTTTGACAATAATTCAACAACATTCAAATCCTCGGCGCGAGCGGTCTTAACAGCCTTCAAATTGTTGGTGACTTTCAAAACCTTGGCATCTTTGCCGGCGGTAACAACCAAAAAAGTTCTTTGTTTGGCCGGTAAAGCTTTCAAAAAAGCGGCAAATAACTTGGTCTTCGGTTCAGCAAAAGAAAAATCTTCCACTACCCAAAGCGCGCCATTTTGGGCCTTGTCGGACAAACACATGCGAGTAGCAAGGCGTCGGGTTTTTTTGTTGATCTTGGTAACGTAATTGCGGATTGAAAGCGGACCAAACGCCACGCCGCCGCCCTTCCAAATCGGGGAACGGATTGAACCGTGACGAGCGCGACCGGTACCTTTCTGTTGCCACGGCTTCTTGCCGCCGCCATGAACTTCACCGCGATTTTTGGTGTCGGCCCATGATTCGCGCGCGTTATTGCGCTGAGCGACAAAAACTTCGTGGATAATTTCCGGCTTTACGGCAACATTAAAAATCTTCTCGTTCAAATCGAGTTCCTTTACTTCCTTACCT
>JAKANM010000004.1 GCA_021812425.1 bacterium
CACCAATTCAATTCATTCTAAACAACCAAGATGTCCACTTGTCCAAAAGTGGGTGGCCTGATACAGCCGCTTGCGTTTTAAAAAAGCTTAGTGTATAATACTTGCTGTCCTAATTATTTATTTTTCATTTTTAATTTATTATGTCAGATATTATGTCAGAGCCAAAGAAGAGCTTGCTTGAGGTGTTAGATCCCAAAGGCGCCCTGATCGTCGGGTTAGTCGGAGGCGTATTATGCCTTGGCACCCTCGGGTTTATCATCCTTGGGACCTTAGTCCTGCAAGGCAAAGTTTCGGTCGGAAGTAGTAAGGAAGGTTTGGCGACCACCGCGACCAATCAGAATCCGACCCAGGCACAACCACAGCCAGCCGCGGCGCAGAACCAAACTCCGCCTCCGGCAAATATCCCCAAGACTGCGAAGCCAAAAGTTGAACTGTTCGTGATGGCTTATTGCCCTTATGGACTTCAGATGGAAAAGGCGTTTGTTCCTGCCCTGGATCTCTTGAAGGACAAAGCCGACATGTCGGTCAAATTTGTAAATTACGCGATGCACGGTAAAAAGGAAGTCGATGAAAATACGCGCCAGTACTGCATCGAAAAAGAACAGCCGTCCAAATATTCATCCTATCTCAAATGTTACTTTGGCGCTGGGCAAAATAATGGCGAGGAAGCCAACTACAAGAGCTGTCTGACGGCGGTCGGCGTAAACGAATCATCGCTGAACAGTTGTGTAAGCGGCGCAGACAAACAATTTGGAATTTCCGCGAAGTACAACGACCAGGCATCATGGCTCTCCGGACGATATCCTCAGTATCTGATTCATGATAGCGAGAATACCAAGTATGGTGTTCAAGGTTCGCCGACTCTAGTGATTAACGGCGTGCAGGCGCAGGTGGCCAGGACTCCGGAGGCGATCAAAGAAGCAATTTGCGCTGGTTTCATCAATCCTCCGTCTGAGTGTTCACAGCCGCTTAATAACAATTCATTTCAAGCCGGGTTTGGGTTGGCGCAGGCCGGAGCGGCCGGAGGAGCGGCCAATCCTGGCTGTGGAACTTAATTAATTCATTAAGTTCAAAATAATATGGGAAGATTTAAAAAAGGTTTATTTTTAGGCGGACTTTTGGGCGCGGCGCTGGTGTGGTTAAATGCGACACCAAAGGGCAAAGAAATGCGTGAAAAAATAGCCGCGCATTTGGAGCCGTTGTTCAATGAGCTGACCGTAAGCTTGAAACAGCTCGAAGGTCCGACCAAGGAAATGTACGACGCCTTGGTTGAGCGCGCTGTAGCTGAGTATGCCGCCAAAAAAGAACTGGCTGATGATGTCAGGCAACAGTTGGTTCGGCAGTTGAAGAAACGCTGGTCAAAATTACAACACGAATTAAAACGAAAATAAAGGCAGGCCGCTTGAAAGGTTTTTTTGGGCTAATCCATATGTCTTCTATTTTAGATTCAATTTCTGACGTAAAAAAACTAGATTCCCAAAATATGCTTGGGAGTCTTGAAAGATTGGCTGATCAAATTGAACAAATTGATGCGGAGGCCAACGAGATAAAGTTGCCTTCTTCCTACAAAAAAGCGACCAATGTCGTTTTTTTTGGTATGGGCGGATCAGCCTTAGGAGCGCATTGCATTAGCTCGATTTTTAGAAATAACCTGAAACTCCCGTTGGAAATCGTGAATGGTTATGAAGCGCCTGGAACGGTCGGTAAGAATACGCTCGTCATCGCCGTAAGTTATTCGGGCGGCACCGAGGAAACATTATCGGCTTTGGAAAAGGCTCGCGAGCGCGGGGCCAAACTCGTGGTCATTACCTCTGGCGGTGAATTAGAAAAATATGCGAAAAAAAATAAAATTCCGGCCTTAATTTTCAGAACCGATAATAACCCCTGCGGTTCGCCGCGCATGGGACTTGGTTATACTTTTTTTGGACCGTTATTAATTTTGGGGAAACTTGGCATCATAAATGTTTCCCGTTCTGACGTGCTCTCGGCCGCCGCGACTGCGAGGAAATATCAAAAATTGTTCGGACAACAAAATAACGAGAGCGCAAATTTTGCGAAAAGCGCGGCGGGGAAATTACTTGCCGGCAGTGTTTGGTTTTTTGGAGCGGAACACCTCTCCGGCAACGCGCATATTGCCGCCAATCAGCTGAATGAAAATTCTAAACGGTTTGGCGGTTATTTTTTGATCCCGGAACTGAATCATCATCTGCTTGAAGGGTTGTCGTTTCCGAAAGAAGGACTAGGATCATTTTTTTTGATTAAATCGGATTTATATAGCATTCGTGTCCAGAAGCGTTTCAGTGTGACTAAAGAAATTTTACAAAAAAATAACCTAAATTTTGTATCATATCGTTGTTCCGAAAAAACGGCGTTAAATCAAGCTGTGGAATTTCTGGTACTCAGTAGTTATCTTGGTTTTTATCTCGCGATGCTGGAAGGCATCGATCCGACCGCGATCCCGAATGTTAATTTTCTCAAAGCGGCCCTGAAAAATTCTTAGTGTGGAAGTTTCCGTACTCACAGTTACTTCAAATTCTGTCGACTATATCGCCGGACAAATTTTTTCCGTGTCTGAAGCCGCGCGCGGCCTGGCGGTCGAACAATTAATCGCGGACAATGCCTCGGATGACGGGACAATCACGGCGATTCGCCAAAAGTATCCTGATTTGGCGCTCACCGTATATAAGGCCAATCGGGGATTTGGCGCCGCGAATAACGATCTCGCGACCAAGGCAAACGGTCGGTATTTTCTTCTTCTGAATCCGGATATGAAAATGATGCCGGGAAGTTTGTCGCCTCTCATCGCTTGGGCTGACGCGCATCCGGGGGCGGGAATAGTTAGCTGTAAGCTTGTCGACAAAAATGGGAATTTTAATACCAAAACCTCGCCACGACATTTTCCGACAATTTTTGATCAGTTGGTTATTTTATTGAAACTTCCGCATTTTTTCCCATCGCTTTTAGATAAATACCTCATGAAAGGTTTTGATTCAGAAAAAGAACAACCGGTCGATGCCGTTCAGGGGTCGTTTATGTTAGTCAGACGAGAGTTATACGAGAAGCTGGGACGCCTTTTTGATCCGAGGTTTTTCATTTGGTTCGAGGACGTGGATTTGTGCCGTGAAGCAAAGCGTCTCGGATATGGTGTTTGGTATGTTCCTTCTGTAAGCTGTGTTGATTTTGAGGGCAGAAGTTTTGCTCAGCGCGCGTTCTATTGGAAACAGCTACAGTTTATCAAAAGTATGTTTAGGTATTTTTTGAAGTGGGGTTTATGAAGTTAGTCGTGCAACTTGTAGTCTGGAATGGTGAGAGGCATTTGCCGGCGCTTTTTGATTCACTGCAAAATCAGTCATTGAGTGATTGGGAATTACTCGTTCTCGATAACGGTTCGACTGATAGTTCATTAAAAATTATTGAGGCGGAAAAAGTTCGGTTTCCGAATCTGAAAATTTTTCGAGAGAAACAGAATTTAGGTTTTTCCGGCGGTCATAATATTTTGTATCAAAAATCCGATTCCGAATATATTTTACTTTTGAATCAGGACGTAATTTTAGAAAATAATGTTTTTGAAAAATTAGTAAATTGTTTGGATAAAAATTTGAATGTCGCGAGCGCGTCTCCACGCCTCATGCGGATTGAAAATAATGAACGAACTGGAACGGTTGATTCGCTTGGTTTGACAGTTGATCGCCGTCGGAGGTTTTCTGATCGAATGGCGGGGGAACCTTGGAAACTGCAGGCCGAGTCGGTAAATCCAGCTCAACAGTGTACTGTCTTCGGAGTCTCCGCTACCGTAGCTATTTATCGCCGGAGCGCGGTCAACCTCGCCACCAACGGCCGGTTGTTCGATCCGTATTATTTTTCTTATCAGGAAGATATTGATTTAGCTTGGCAACTACAGCTTAGAGGTTTTGATTCGGTGGTTTTACTTGATAAGGTAGCCTACCACCAACGCAGTACGCAGGATGCAAATCGGGGGATATTGTCTACCGCGATCAATAAACAAAAACAGTCGCCGATGGTTCGTTATTATAGTTATCGAAATCATTTGGCCACTTTGATTAAGAATGACCAGTGGCAAAATTTTACCCTTGATTTTCCTTGGATTTTGTGGTATGAAGGGATGAAGTTTATCTATTTATTATTTTTCGATCGCGTGGCGCTGAGGGGGTTGAGGGAGCTGTGGAATGAAAGAGTCTGGCTGAAGAGCGAGAGGAACAGAGTCCAAACCGGGGCCAAGGCGGACTGGAAAAAAATCGGACAGTGGATGTACATGTGATATATGTTTGATGTAAATATTGTTATCGTGAACTACAACATGAAGGACGACATCGGGAGATGCCTCGATTCTTTGTATCAGGATATCAAAGACAGCCAATTGAATATCAATATTGTGGTTGTTGATAACGCCTCTACTGACGGTAGCCGTGAATTTATACATTCACGTTTTCCGCCGGTAAAGTATTTGGAACAGGAAATAAACCGCGGTTTTGGTTTTAGTCAAAATGTCGGCCTGTCTTCGGCTGAAGCAAAGTATTATTTTGTTTTAAATCCTGATACATATTTTTTCCCCGGCGGTAATTCAATCAAAAAGTTATTTGACTTCATGGAGAAGGAAAAGAAGATTGGAATAGTCGGTCCGAAAATTCTATATCCGGATGGTTCGCTACAGTATTCCTGCTATCGTTTTCCGACCTTGTGGCATCCGTTTTTTATCAGGACTAAATTGGTTAACAAAAAAGGTAAAAAATACCAGCGTTATTTTGCAATGAAGGATTACGACCATGAGGAATCCCGACCGGTGGACTGGTTGATGGGTTCGGCGATGTTTATCCGCGGGCAGGCTATTATTGAGGTTGGGAAGTTTGATGAGCAATTTTGGATGTACTATGAAGACAGTGATCTTTGTCGCAGATTTTGGGAGAATGGCTGGAGCGTTTATTATTTTCCGAAAGTTTCCGTTGAGCACACCTATTCGCGCAGTTCGGCGGCTGTTCCGGGGATTTTTTCCGCTTTAATAAAAAACAAATTAGCGCGCGTCCACGTCCTTAGCTGGCTGAAATATATGTGGAAATGGCGTGGTAACAATAAATATTATATAGAGGATATAACCTAAATCGTTCGGAAATGAAAATTTATTTTCATTTCACTCACTCATTACGATTATAAATAAAGAAAAAAAAATGCCTAGGGTCGCGGTCGTATACCTCTCCTATCATTCTGATCCGTATCTCGAGGATATGGTAAAGGCAATGCAATCCTGCACCTATCCGAAGGAACGTTTGGCATTGGTTATCGTCGATAATCCTCATCCGGAGTTTGGTTTGTCAACGAAAAAAATAAATGAAGTGGTGGCGCCATTAGCGGGTGGGTCTTTGCCGGAGGTGATCGTGTTGCCAGAGCAAAAAAACCTCGGCTTCACTGGCGGAAATAATGTCGGGATAAAGTGGGCGTTGGAACACAGTTTTGATTATATTTTTCTGCACAATCAGGATGGCTATCTCGATCATGATTGTATTTTGAAACTTGTCGAGGCGATGGAGGCGGACAAAACTATCGGCTGTTCGCAGGCTCTGATTATGCTCGACGGTACCGACAAAGTAAACACCGCCGGCAACTCATTCAATTATCTCGGCTTCGCATTCATTAATCATTTTGGAAAAAAATTATCAGAATTAAATTTGAAACCGGTCGAGGAGGTTGGTTATGCGAGCGGCGCCGGACTCATGATGCGAGCCGATCTGGTGAAAAAGTTTGGCGGTCTTGATGAAGATTTGTTCGCGTATCATGAAGATGTTGAATATTCATTGCGTCTGAAATTTGTTGGTTTCAAAGCGGTGGTGGTGAGGGACGCGCTATTTCATCACAAGTATGTCTTCAGCCGCAGTAAGACGAAATTTTATTTTATGGAACGCAATCGCTACGCGGTGTTGTTCATGTATTATCGTCTTGCCACGCTTATTTTATTAATTCCGGCGCTGTTATTTATGGAACTTGGTCTTTTGGTTTTCTTTATTTTGAATGGCTGGGGTAATGAAAAATTGGAGATTTATAAATATTGGCTGAAGGCGAGTAATTGGAAATTATGGCTGTCAAAGCGCCAGAAAATTCAGCGGTTGCGGACGGTCACGGACCGCTATCTCATTCATAAAGCGGCATCTAGGGTCAAATTCGGGGCTAAGGAAGACATGAATCATCCTCTCCTCGTTTATATAGCAAATCCGTTAATGCTCGTCTATAAAGCGATTGTACAGGTGTTGATTTTCTGGTAGAATATGCAGATAATCTTATGAAGATAACCAAAGCAATTCTAACCGGCGGCGGACGGGCGACGAGGCTCCGACCGATTACCACGACCATCAATAAACATCTTATCTCGCTTGCAAACAAGCCGATGATTTTTCATGCGATCGACAAGGTGGTCGAGGTCGGCGTAAAGGAAATTTTTATCAATACTAATCCAGGCGACACGCAGTTGCAAAAAGTTGTGGGTGACGGTTCGCGTTGGGGAGTTTCAATCAAATATTTCGAACAGGAAGGCGGTCCGCAGGGGATTGCTCACGTGGTAAATTGCGCGAAGGAATTTATTGGCGGCGATCCGTTCATGTTTTATTTGTCAGATAATATTATCCTGGGGAGTTTGGTGCCGTTTTTCGAGGATTTTGAACGAAAGAACTGCGATTGCATGCTGGCGTTTTCGAAGGTTGATGATCCGACGCGGTTCGGGGTGCCGGTGTTTGATTCGCGCAACAAATTGGTTGAAGTGATTGAGAAGCCGTCTGAGCCGTCTAGTAATTTTGCTGTCACCGGAATTTATTTATATGGGCCAAAAATATTTTTTGAGGCCTTTGATCATATTCAGAAATCGGCGCGCGGCGAGTATGAAATTTCCGACGTCCATTCCTATTTTTTGAAAAAAGGTAAATTGGTCGGCTGGAAGGAAATTACCGGTTGGTGGAAAGATACCGGCAAGCCGGAGGATTTAATTCACGCCAACACTTTGCTTCTTTCTGAAATGAAAAAGGAAGAGTTTAATATGCTCGGCTCGGGAAAAGCGAAAGTCAAAGGGAACGTTCACGTCGGCGAGGGGACAAAAATCGGCAGTGGCGTAAAAATAATCGGGCCGGCAATAATCGGCAATCACTGCTCACTCAGGCAATGTTCGATCGGACCGAATGTTACAATCGGCTCCGGCTCGTCCATTCATTTGGCCAACATCAGTAATTCAATAATTTTTTCAAACTGTTCAATCGAATCAAAAATAAAAATTTCCGACAGTATTATCGGCGACCAGGCCAAAGTCATTAAAAACAAAAATAAAAAGGTTGTGCGTCTTATTATTGGGGATCAGACTTTGATAGAATTATAATTTTATTTTTTCGTTAAGTTTATGAAGAATTATCGTGAAAATCGACGAAAAATAATCGGCAGTTATCGGCTTGATGTCATTTCTCTGCCGGAGGAGTGTGATTTTGAAAATGATATTCCTTTGGAATTGGTTTATATCTTCAGACATTATCCGGAACATAAAGAGCGGGTGAAGCAAATTTTGAATGAGGGCAAGGCGATTGGCGTCAGAACTTTACTGCAAACGCCGGAAAATATTTTGAAAGCAATTCATACTATCAGCGTCCACAGTCAGCTGAACTATATTATCACCTGGCTGCCGAATCTTCTTCGGGATAAGCATCTCCCTGTCATCGATGAGCGGGATCGGGCGCGCGCTCTGAGTCATGGTGAAAATATTGACCTTGCGGTCGAGGTGATTTTGGCGGACCGATTGCGCTTCAAGCATCTGGTTTTGATTGATGAAGAAAATAAAGGCATTAAAACCGAGGAACAACATTTTATGAATGAGTTGAGTGAAATTATTTATCCTCTGCAGGTTGATTACGCGATTCATCGGGTCGTCGCTGATAATGCCAACGAGAGGACAAAAATTGCTCAAGCGATTATCAAGATGTTGCTTATCATCGGTCCGATCGCGCATATCCTTGAAAAATATGCCGCCGGAATCGGTAAAATTTTTGCCGCATCGACGGATGATGTTCTTGGCGAGGCGGCGGAGCTTTCGGCGTTGCGTGGTTCCGGTTTTAGTTGGAGAGAGCTTAGTCGTCGTTCGTTAGTTCTCATTCCGGTTCTCGGTCTTGCGAGTTATGGCGCCTATTCGGTGGAGCATCTTCTCACCTCCGGACGAATCGTGACAGGCGGCGTAGTTTTTGGGTTGTCGGCGGTGGCTCTATCTATTACGACGGCTATACAGTCTTTTTTCATGTATTATAAAAATATTCAGAAATTGAAAAAGGAAAATAAATTACGAATGGAAATCAGGAGTATCGGATTGATTAGATTAGCCTTGCGTCAAGATTTTACGAATCCGGCTCGGCTCGGTTTGCTGCTCGGCGCGGCGATGGCTCCATTTTTTGGTATTATCGGTTCTTTTTTGCACCTGATGAGCAACGGTTGGATTTTGGCATTGATCGGCTCAAGCGAATCCATCGTTGCTGGGATAACGGTAATGACTTCACGATACGTTGACGCCTATCGTTTTAAGAAAAAGTTGCGGCATTTGGCGCATCAAAAAAATGGCTAACAAGCCATTTTTTTATTTTGACTGCTGCCGCCAAATCCCTTCTAAATGTTTTATTTTATCTTCCATACGCTTTTTAGTTGTGGATAAGTATATATTTGATTTTCGGGAAATTTTAGGGTATAATGAATATGCTAAATTACGAAAAAGCTGTCAAGCGTTTTATGTCTACACTTACTAAAAAACAAAAGGAAATTCTAGACTTCATAAATTCCTATTATAGCAAGCATGGTGTGGCGCCAACTTTTGAGGAAATAGGCGGGCGTTTTAAACGTGCTATCGCTACCATACACGAACATGTCGAAGAGCTGGTTAAAAAAGGCTTTATAAAAAAGAATAGTAATTCTGCGCGGGGCATTGAGTTAAATAAAGTTGTAGAAATGGTTAAAATACCTTTGCTCGGTACAGTCACAGCTGGCTTGCCAATAGGGGTCATCCAAGAAAGAGAAGTTATTGCTATACCAAAGAATAAATTACCAAAAAATGGTAATATCTATGCTCTCCGCGTAAGTGGGGAAAGTATGGTTGAAGAGAATATTAATGATGGGGATTATGTGATTGTTAAGCAGCAACCCACAGCAGAAAATGGTCAAAAGGTAGTTGCATTGATTGATAATGATGAGGTCACACTTAAAAAATTCTACAAAGAAAAAAATGGGGTTCGGTTACAACCTGCCAACCAATCCATGCTCCCACTTTTTTTTGAAAATGCTAGGATAGACATACAAGGGGTTGTTCTTGATATTATAAAGTCAAATAATGAAACGGATAAAACAGGCTTTGAAGAAGAGGAACAAAAAGCAACACCTATCAGACCGAAGGAAGCATTAAACTCACAGCCTAAAAAGATAAAAATAACATCTGCTTACCAAAAGAATGCTGACGCTGTGTTATTCCACGGTGATCGTTTGAAATTTCTTAGTACACTACCAGAAAAATCCGTTCGTCTGGTTGTTACTTCACCGCCCTATAATATTGGCAAGGAATATGAAAAGAGAAGAGATTTAAGTGTATACCTTAAAGATCAAGAAGATACAATTAGAGAGAGTGTGCGCGTTCTTGCCGACAACGGTAGCTTTTGTTGGCAGGTGGGCAACCATATAGGCGTAGACGGTGAAGTTTTCCCGTTGGATATACTCATTTATCCAATTGCAAAAAAGTATGGACTTAAATTAAGGAATAGAATAATTTGGCATTTTGGGCACGGGCTCCATTGCACACATAGGTTTTCAGGGAGACACGAGACTATATTGTGGTTTACGAAATCAGATGATTATATATTTAATCTCGATCCGATCCGTGTCCCACAAAAATACCCCGGTAAAAAGAATTTTAAAAAGAATAGTAAATACGGAATGTTATCGGGTAATCCATTGGGCAAAAATCCTTCTGATATTTGGGAAATACCAAATGTTAAAAGTAACCACCCAGAAAAAACCAATCATCCGTGCCAATTTCCAATTGAATTAATTGAGAGATTGGTTCTGTCGATGACAAATGAAAGAGATGTCGTTGTAGACCCTTATGCTGGCGTAGGCAGCGCTTTGTGTGCAGCTATTATCAATAATCGCAAGGGTTACGGATCAGACATTACCAAATCGTATCTCGATATAGCAAAAGAAAGAATCCAAGGAGTTGCTAATGGGACATTAAAAAGGCGTCCCATGGGGACACCTATTTTCCAACCGAAAAGTGGAATGAAGTTAGCAGAACTGCCACAAGAATTTCTAGAAGCCAGAAAAAAATTACTTGGGGCCAGGCTTTGACCCATTGTATGTGCGCAGTTTAATTGTCTTTAGAGCTTCTCGTTTATCATTTTTAAAAAGTTCACGCAGGGCTTCGCATTTAATTTTTTCCTCTTCAGTTAAACCAATACCGATGACGAAAACAGGAATATCAATATTACTTTCGCCCCTATTCTCGAAATCAACCAATAGCTGTTGAAATGAGGACACACCCGTAGACATCTGTCGTACCAGTGCCTCACTTGGAACGACTTCAATCCCGCATTCTATGTATTTTAAATTTTTAAAAATAATCATTTTTGAAAAAATATCATAACCCATGAAAGCATATTTGCCGAATTGAATTTCAAGACCGACTTTATTTTTAATCCCGTCCATTTCTCGAAATCGATTTTTGCCGAAAGCGTGTCGCGGTTCAATAAATTCCTTCTTTTTACCATCTGCCTTTTTAGTCCACCCCTTCTCGTAAAACATGAGCTTCAAATATTCATTCATGTCCCGTGGTGAAAAAAGAAGCTTTCCGCGCATTGTTTTTTCTTTGCTTTCCTTGGTTAGACACAAGGCGGCATCCAAAGATTTGATTGCCTCAAAAACTTCACGCAATTCTTTCGGATGATTTTCTTTGATAAATTTTTCACCACCTTTAAATGAGTATGTATCAAAAATTTTCATAGGCTATACAAAATAACTAATTTTTTTCTTATATAAAATGGCAAATTCTTTTAACTCGACCACATCTATCCTTTGCTCGCCGATCTCTACCTTAGAAATATATGACTGTGGCCTTTTTAATTTTTGAGCTACCTGTTTTTGGGTTAAACCGGATTCTAAACGCGCAGCCTTTAATTTGGCCGTTATGTCCTTATATATTTGTGAGTGTATCGTATTTGGCATGGATATATAATATATTCAAATCAAGAATATTCAAAGTTAGAATATAAAGTTTACAATGAAGTTCAAGTATGGACACCAAACTCACCACAATCAAGCAAGAGTGAGGGTGTCGTTTTCTTAGTATATATTAAAAAATCACCATACATAATTGAATGTTAGGACTAGTGGGACAGTTGGCTTCGCCTCTCGTCGGCTTCCGCCTCCTCGGGCTAGCCACCGCCTCGCGGTCGCGCTCGCCAGCCTGCGTCGCGCGACATCGCTCCGGCGTTCAAGTCCCAACGCGAGCAAAGCAGTTTGCTCGCTCTACCCCTCCTCAAAAATAAAAACGGCTATGAAGCCGTCTTTATTTTTTCGTCGGGCTAGTGGGACTTGAACCCACGGCCTCGTGGTCCCGAACCACGCGCGCTACCAACTGCGCTATAGCCCGATTGGTGTCCGCCTTCGTCAATTCTATGGCGGACGCTGTCGGGGTGACAGGACTTGAACCTGCGACCTCATGCACCCCATGCATGCGTTCTAGCCAACTGAACTACACCCCGTTATTATTAATTATTTTAAATAATTTATTCTTTATATCACGGCTCAACACACCGTGACTTTTTTTGTATTTATGTTCAAGTATGCGAGCCTCGCCAAGTGTTTCCGTTTCTCTATAGCCAATTAATTTAAGTGGACGTCGGCATTTTGTCGAAACAACCAAACCATCATGGTGTTGTTTTATGCGTTGTTCTAAATATGGTGTTGAACCAATATAATTATCTAAATCCTTTAAACTTTTGAGTAGATATACATATGCCATACAAATGTTCTCCTGCACCCCGCCGGGCAGAGCCCTCTGGGCGTCGCCCATGCAGGCGCGATAGCCAACTTCGCTACAGCCCGCTAACCTTAAACTAACACAAAAAGGTTATCATATTTAATAATATAATTCAAGCGGAACAAAGAAAAAAAGAAATAGGAACGGCGCGTGGCACCGTCCCTATAGAATTTCACACCTCTTTTGTCACCATTCCATCAGGATGGCGACCAGCATGGCAAAGGCGTTGAGGCCCGGCTGGGTGTCGATGCTGTAATGGTTGATGCGTCCGCCTTCGAGATGTCTGGACACATCGTCGGCGCCTCCGCTCTCACCCCGGATGCGGACGACATCACGAAATCGTTTGTTTAGTTCCTCCGCCTCTCTTCTCGGGATCCCCATGCCGTTGTTCGCGCGGACAATCCAGTAGATCCACGCCCGCCGTAGCGTCCAGTTGCCGATCTTGCCAATCAGCGTGTAGGCGACCTCGGATCGCTCGCGAGGAACCTCGACGACGGCGATTCCCGCCGCTTCCAGCTCCACTCGGATCGTATCGTTGCAGTTTATGTCGTTGGCGAGATTTTTCATCGCTGTTCTCCCTTTCCAGTTTTGCTGCGATTGTTATAAGTTAAGCTTAACAATGGTTCGCTGTCAATAACCAGCGCCTCGTCAGGGTTGACTTTAAGCGTTTTTATTGTTATACTCTCGAACTATGCAACATGGTGACGTTATCGTTCGTTTCGACAAAGTCGTATTTAATTACGAGGGTGGAAAACCGATTCTGGATGAGGCGGATTTTAGCGTGCGCGAAAACGCCAAAATTACGATTATGGGACAGAACGGCGCCGGGAAAAGCACGATTTTCAAATTGATTATCGGAGAATTAAAGCCTGAAAGCGGGGGAGTACATACTCGGAACGGAGCAAGTATCGCCATTGCCACGCAGGTAATGAAGCGAGAAAATTTGGAAAAAACCGTCCAAACTTTTTTCGGAGAAGTTTTCAAGAAAAAAATTTATGATTTGCCGAAGCGCATCAAAACTGTTTTGGAAATCGTTCATCTTGACGCTCCGCTTGATAAAAAAATAAAGCAACTTTCCGGCGGGCAGCAGGCGCGGTTGTTGCTCGCGTACGCTCTGATACAGGAGCCTGATATTTTATTGCTCGACGAACCGACCAACAATTTGGATCAGCAAGGAATTGAACATCTGACACAATTCCTAATGGACTATCAAAAAACTTGTCTCGTCATCTCGCACGACGCAAATTTTCTTAATTCGTTTACTCACGGCGTATTATATCTTGATTCATATACGAAAAAGATGGAGCAGTATGTCGGTGATTACTACGAAGTGTTGGGAGAGATCGAGGCTCGTATTGAACGCGACCGCGCCAAGAACGCTCAGCTCAAAAAAAGCATTCAAGATCGTAAAGATAAAATAAACTTTTTCGCTCACAAAGGCGGCAAAATGCGTAAGCTCGCAAGCAAGCTGAAGGATCAAGTCGAGGAAGCCGAGGAAAACATGGTGGATGAACGGCATGAGGATAAGACCATCAATGATTTTACTATTCCCGCTCAAACCGATATCGTCGGCGCGATCGTGAAGATCGATTCGGTGGGGGTGATGATCAATCATGAACCGGTGCGTAAAGTTATTTCTCCTCCGATCTCTGTTTTGAAAAGGCAACGGTTGCTTGTGAAGGGTCCAAACGGCATCGGCAAAAGCACCTTTCTTGAGGCTCTTGCGAGCGGTAGAGAATCCGGGGCTTCAATTTCGAAGGACACTCGCATCGGATACTATCGCCAGGATTTTTCCGGCTTTGATTTCAACAAGACCGCCTATCAAACGCTTGCCGAAACGATGGCCAATCCGTTCAATCAGGAAATCTACGCGACCGCCGCGCAATTTTTGCTGTCGGCGGAAACATTGAAAAATAAAGTCGGTTCACTTTCCGAAGGGCAGAAAGGTCTTCTTTGCTATGCTCAATTTGTCTTGCAAAAACCAGGCTTACTTATCATGGATGAGCCGACTAATCATATTAATTTTCGTCATCTTCCAATCATCGCGAGGGCGCTTGATGAATTTGAGGGCGCGGTAATTCTCGTGAGTCATGCCTATGAATTTGTGGAGCAAGTTACGATTGATCAGACTCTCGATTTAGGAACAATAAAATAATGACGCGGTCGCCTGGGGCGACCGCGTCGGTGTGTCGTGTGTCAAGGTCTCGGACCGCGAACTGGCAGGCATCGCTTGAATGCGTTGCGCTTGAACATTTCTAGAAGATAGGTGAATTCCGGCTGGTCCAGAAGCGTTGAAACATCCTCGAGCTCAGCTTCTTCAATCTGAAACTTGAGAAATTTTTCTATCGTCTCGAACGATATTGCGGCCAGCTCCGGTGGTCGGCCGCAGTCCGGATCAGGCTTCAGGCTGGACGCCAGGATTTCTTCTGGCACACCAATGTACTCGCAGATGTCCATAACTTCCGATTTCCAGAGGTTCACGATCGGCAGAAGGTTCGCCGCACAGCTCGCAAGGCTGTAGTTGCCGAGCAAATCCTCAGTTCGATTTCGATTTCCGATCAGACGGCCTTTGAGCCGGAGACTGCGTGCGAGGAAGCACCCCCAGCGCATTTCCTCAGCATCTTCAGGTCGGCCTGGCGTTTCGATGAATTCGACCGGACAGATCGACTCGAACCAATCTCGGCAGAGCAGATTATGCCCCGCATGGATCGCGATCGTTTTTTCAGGACAAGCTTCCTTGCAAATCTTTACCGTCACTGCGCCGTCACTTCCGCCCGAAATCGGGATGAGAAGGTGAGGTGATTTTTTTGTTTCGTTGTAAACGAATTGAACAATTGCTTCGAACATTCGACGTTCGGTTTTCATGGCTTTTCTCCGTTGATTACGAGGATGTTGCCAGGGCAAAAAAATCTGTTGGTGCAAATTTTTGCTACTGCCGCCGCGATTTCAGCTTGCGTGATGAGGCGTTTTTTAGGCGTCGAGTCGATCACGATTTGCAGGGCGTCTGCTTCGCTGATTTTTCGGTGCATCGCGAGGTTTTTGATTAACGACTCAGTCATGCCGCCTTCGACGAAATTTGGGCATATCGCGACGCAACGAATCCCGTGCCTCGCATACTCGAGGCCAAGTGACTTTGCCATCCCGACGAGCGCGTGTTTGGTGGCCGAGTAGGCCATGTTTCGCTGGAGGCCATCAAGGCCGGCCGTGCTCGACATCAGAATGATGTTTCCGCCGCCGTTTTCAATCAGCATCGGGAGGAATGTCCGGATGAAGTAAAATGCTCCGTGGACGTTTACGTCGAACATCCGTTTCCAGTTTGCATGAGAAAATTCCTCTGTCGGACCGCCGATGCCAATACCGGCGTTGCAAATCAGGTTGCTGATTTTAAGGCCGCGGCATGATAGTTCGCATTCCCACGCCGTGTGCGCTTCCGCTACATCGCCGATCGTAAATTTTGCAATTCCTCCAGCCTCGTGAATTTCCCGGACGGTAGCCATGGTATTTTGTTGGTGTTGGCTGACAACCATTACCACGGTCTCCTTTGCCATTCTGAGGGCAACAGTGCGACCGATACCACGTCCGCCGCCAGTTACGATTGTTACCGAGTTAGCATCCATGATTGGATCCTTTTTGGTTTGTGGAATTTTTCCTTTTCCTGTATAATATAAACATAAATATTTCATATATGCAACCCATAAAATTCTATTTCAAAGAAGCGATAAAGAAAGACGCGTCGGATCTTCATTTGGTCGGAGGTCAAATTCCGGTATTGCGTGTTGATGGTCAGCTTCAGGATATAGAAAATGAGCCGCTAGAAAATAAAACTTTAGAGACGCAGCTCCTCTCGCTGATTAGCAAGGAACAAGCTGAGCAGTACCGCGAGAGTAAGGAGCTTGATTTTGGTCTTAATATCGAGGATGTTCGTTTTCGTGTGAACTTGCATCAGGGTCAGGAGTCTATCGGTATGGCCGCCCGTCTGATCCCGAAGGATATTCCGACTCCGGAAAGTCTCCGGTTTGAACAGCCTCTCACTGATTTTATCAATCTTTATGACGGCCTCGTGCTTATCACCGGTCCGACCGGCTGTGGTAAATCGACCACGATCGCGACTATGATCGAGGAAATTAATAAAACTCGTCGTTCGCACGTTATTTCTATCGAAGATCCGATCGAATTTGTTTTCAAAAGTAAAAAATGTTTGGTTGAACAGCGAGAAGTAGGTACGGATACAAAGTCATTCGCCGTGGCTCTCAAATATGTATTGCGTCAGGATCCGAACGTGATATTTGTTGGTGAAATGCGTGACCCCGAGACGATCGCGACGGTTTTGACCGCGGCTGAAACCGGCCATTTGGTATTCTCAACTTTGCATACCAGTACCGCGGCTGAGGCAGTGGAGAGAATTGTTGATGTGTTTGAGGGGTCAAAGCAACGCCAGGTCTTGATTCAGTTGGCGGCGGTGTTGCGCGGGGTTGTTGCTCAGCAATTGATTCCAGCCAAAGATGGTGGTAGAGTTCCGGCCAGAGAAGTTCTTATCAATACGCCGGCGGTATCAAACATGATTCGAGAGAATAGTATCGCTCAGATCAAATCCGCTATCCAGACTGGCATTAAGGATGGCATGATAACAATGGAAAATTCTATTAAGTCACTCATTAAGGAAGGGCTCATCGACCAAACGTCGGCAGAGAATCGCAGTGGCAGTCGCCGCAAGGCTTCTTGATGGATAATGGTATGAAGACGGTTGAGGACGTATTCAAAAAAATTCATAAGGCCGCCAAACAGGAAAAGGTTGAGGTTTATGTGGTTGGCGGCTATATAAGGGATATTCTTCTTGGTAAAAAAGATACGAAGGATATTGATTGCATGGTAGTGGGGAGTGGGATCAATTTTGCCCGCTCTTTTGATGTAGCCGTGGACAAGGTTGGTTCATTGATAGAGTTCCCCGATTTTGATACCGCCAGATATATTATTGAAACGCCAAACATTATGATTGAGTTTGCTGGGGCTAGGGCGGAGGCGTATGACCAGAAATCGAGAAAACCTAAGGTGGCAGAGGCGACTCTGGAGCAGGATCTTTCAAGGAGAGATTTTACCGTTAATGCGATGGCCGCTTCGGTCGAGGTTTTTACAAAAAAAGTTACATTGGTCGCTCTAAAAAAAAAATTAGTCGATCTTTTTGAAGGCAGTAAGGATTTAAAAAATAAACTTTTACGGACTCCGCTAGATCCGGATTCTACCTTTAGCGATGATCCGCTCAGGATGCTGCGCGCGATCCGTTTCGCCGGCCAGCTTGATTTTTCTATTACTCCGGAAGCGATGGAATCGATCCATCGCAATCGGGGGCGCATTAAAATAATTTCCGGAGAACGCGTACAGGAAGAATTATTGAAAATGTTGGCGACGAAGAAACCCTCGGTATCTCTCACACTATTATATCAAACAAAACTTCTTGATGAAATTCTTCCGGAGGTCTCAGCTCTGAAGGGCGTCGAGGAGGTTTTTGGTCACCAGCACAAGGATAATTTGGTTCATTCGTTCCTGGTCGTTGATAATATCGCGGAACAGTCGGAGGATGTTTGGCTCCGCCTCACCGGTCTTTTTCATGATATCGGAAAAACCGGGACTAAAAAATTTGTGCCAATGATTGGGTGGACATTTCATGGCCACGAACATCTTGGCAAGAAATTATTTTATGGTATTGCAAAACGTCTGAAATTTTCGAGAGAGCGCACTGATTATATCGCGAAGCTTATTCGCTGGCATCTTCAGCCGATCAGTCTGATGGATGACGGCATCACTGATTCGGCAGTGCGCCGGCTAATCGTCACGATGGGGGAACTGATTGGTGATTTATTAATTCTGGGCCGCGGCGATATCACTACCGGCAATCCGAATAAAAAGGAACGTCGGCTTAAGAATTATGATAACCTCGCAAAAAAAATTGTGGAGGTTATGGACAAAGATAAGTTGCGTAATTTTCAGTCACCGCTTAGAGGTGATGAGATTATGTCCCTGTGCGGACTGAAACCCGGTCCGACGGTCGGGAAAATTAAGTCCGCAATTGAGGAGGCGATCCTGGACGGCATAATTCCAAACGAATATGAAGCTTCAAGGGAGTACTTTGGCAAAATTAAAGATCAATATTTAAAATTAGCCCTTGATTGGGAAAAAGCATAATTTTTAAAAGAGATATCATATGCGTAAAATTTTTCGGACCCGCTACATAATCGGCTTGTTAATCATTTTGATTGCGGGAGGATTGTGGTATAGAAATTATCAAAATAAAACTAAGGCTCCAAGTTATGAAACCGTGGCTGTTTTGAAGGAAAATTTGATACAAACTGTGGATGCGACTGGCAGGGTTGAGTCTGAAAATGCGCTTGGTTTACGTTTTGAAATGCCGGGGACAATTGAGAAGATGTATGCGAGAGAGGGCAAGACAGTAAGGGTTGGAGAGGAACTCGCGAGTGTGCGGTTGGCTGAACTAAACGCGGCGGTCGCGCAGGCCGAGGCCAACCTCAATCAAAAATTGGCGGGAGCAACGGATGAAGATAGAAAATACTACGCGGCCGCCCTTAATTCTGCAAAGGCATCGCTTGATCAATCAAAAATTGATGCCGTTAATTCGCAGAATGATACGATTGTGATAATCCAGTCAAGCATGCCGAAGCTTGATGATTCGTTGACACAGGCTGATAATATTCTCGGAGTTGATAATACAACTATTAATGCTGATTTCAAAATATATCTTGGCGTTCAATCTCCTGCTGTTTTTGGTCAGGCCGTCACTGATTATAATTTAGCGAAGAAAGCGAAAGTAGATGCCAAGGCGAAGATTTTTGATTTAGCCCTGAACGGTAACAACGTAAAACCAGCTATTAGTTTGATGGATAATTCTTTCATAACAATGAACCGTTTGTTGTCCGACGTGTCGGATTTGTTGAAAGCAAGCGTCGCCAATGGGTCATTTACGCCGGCTGTGATTGATGCGAAAAAGACTACTATCGAAACGACCCGTAACGTGCTTTTCACACAATATAGTTTATATGTAAACCAGATTCAGTCCATGACGGACGCTGAAAATACTATTAACCTTAAACAGGCGGCCTATGACCAGGCGCTGGCAAATTATGAGGGCAAAATTAATCCGCCGCGAACGGTCGACCTTGCGCCTCTTCGGGCCGCGCTTGCACAAGCTGTCGCCAACCGCGACAAAGCGATCATTCATGCGCCGATTAATGGCTTGATCACTAAAGTTAATAAAAAAATAGGCGAGACCGTCAGTGTCGCGGATAGTATTATTGAAATATTAGTTCCATATTATGAAGTTAAGGTTGATATTCCGGAAACAGATATTTCAAAAATTTTTATCGGCAATAATGTTGTGATTACGCTTGATGCGTTTGGAGACGAGGTAAAATTTGTTGGAAAAATTCTTAATATCGAACCCGGATCCACGGAAGTCCAGGATGTCGTATATTATAAGGTGACGGTAAGTCTTGATGACTCTGGGAAACCGGTGAAGCCCGGTATGACAGCGAATGTTTCTATCAGCGCCGCGCAAAAAGACAACGCGCTCAGTATTCCTCTTCGGTCCGTGAAAACCAGATCGGACGGCAGTAAGTATGTTCGTATCCTGCAAAATAATAAGTTGGTTGAAAAAATTGTCACGCTTGGGCTTAAAGCAAACGAGGGAAAGGTGGAAGTGTTGGCGGGATTGGACGTAGGGGACGAGGTGATTGTAGCGGTAAAATAAATTTATGCCTTTGATTAAGATTGTTGACCTCAAAAAGGATTATGCTTCCGAGGGTGTTGTCACGCCGGTCCTTCGCGGTCTCAATTTTGAAATCCAAAGGGGGGAATTTGTGGCGATAATGGGGCCTTCTGGGTCGGGAAAATCAACCTTGATGCATATACTTGGTTTTCTTGACACGCTTACCACCGGTCAGTATTTTTTTGATGGTCAGGACGTCAGCACGTTAGACGAGGATCGTTTGGCGGAAATGCGCGGAAAGAATGTTGGTTTTGTTTTTCAGGCGTTCAATCTTCTACCTCGCGCCAGTTCGCTTGAAAATGTAATTTTACCGTTGTTATATGTTAAATTATCTAGTGCCGAACGTATCGAAACCGGGAAGAAATATCTAGATTCTGTTGGTCTATCGCACCGCTTAAACAATACTCCCGGGCAATTGTCCGGTGGCGAAAAACAGCGCGTGGCGATTGCGAGGGCGCTGATCAACGAGCCAGAAGTTATTTTTGCCGATGAACCGACCGGCAACCTGGATTCAAAATCAGGCCTGCAAGTTATGAAATTACTTCAGGGATTGAATGATCACGGGCACACGATAATTCTGGTGACTCATGAACGTTATACCGCTGATCACGCCAAGCGCGTCCTGCAGATCCGAGACGGAGTAATCGTTTCCGATAAAAAAGTTGACAATAGACAAATTGCTTCGGAAAACGGCGAACTGAAAAAATAGTATGAATCTGCTTAGCAATCTTAGTAGCGCCTTACAAATTATTGGGCACAATAAAGTGCGCTCATTTCTGACGATGCTCGGGATTATTATCGGCGTCATGGCAGTCGTGGTGATAATGTCGGTCGGCGCCGGCGCGCAAAGCTTAATTTTAAATCAGGTAAAAAGTCTTGGTTCGAATTTGGTGGGAATCTTACCCGGCAAATCCGATGATAAGGGGCCTCCCGCCTCGGTATTTGGAATTGTAGTAACAACACTAAGAGACGAAGATCGCGCCGAGCTTGTGAACGGCCAATTTAAACATATTGTCGCGGCCAGTTCCTATGTGAGAGGTATAGTCACGGCGACGAAAGATTCCAATAAAACTGATACAAATTTTCTTGGGACCTCGGCAGAATATCCTGAAGTTGAAGATGTGACCATATCTGAAGGCCGATATTTTTCCGCCGATGAGCAGAAAGATGTCGCAAGGGTGGCGATTCTTGGTAGTTCAGTCGTGCAAAGCTTATTCCCCGATACGGACCCGATTGGAAAAAACATCAGAATTAAAAAAACTAATTTTGAAATTATTGGTGTCATGAAGCCGCGCGGCCAGAGCGGATTTCAAAATCAAGACAATCAGATTTTTGTCCCGCTGTCGACGGCGCAGAAGCTTCTTCTAGGCATTGATTACGTAAATTTTATGCGGGTAAAAATTGATTCCGCTGAAAATGTCGACGGCACTATTGAAGATATAAAATCAGTCTTGAGAGTTCGACATAATATAAGTAACCCTGAAAATGATGATTTTTCCGTCCGATCAAGCAATCAGGGTCTCGCCGTTTTAACTCAAATAACCAACGTGCTTCGTTTTTTTCTTGCCGCGATCGCCGCGATTTCATTATTGGTCGGCGGACTTGGTATTATGAATATCATGCTGGCCGCCGTTGAGGAACGGACAAAAGAGATCGGTCTGCGCAAAGCGGTCGGTGCGACTAACCGGCAAATCGTGATGCAATTTTTGGTTGAAACGGTGATGATTACGTTTCTTGGAGGGTTGATTGGGATTGTTGTCGGAAGCGTGATTTCGATTCTTGTTGCCTATATTGCGACCAGCTATGGCTATAATTGGGACCTGGTAATTACTCCGTTCTCGATTATTTTGGGTTGTGTTGTTTCGATTAGCATTGGGCTAATTTTCGGGATCAGCCCGGCAGTACGCGCCAGTCGTCTAAATCCGATTGAGGCGCTTCGATATGAATAATATGAAATTCAATTTTGCAAGCCTTCAAGTCGCATATGACGCCCTGCGTCGTCAAAAAAGACGCACCATCCTGACGATGCTCGCGATTAGTATTGGTATCGCGGCCGTTATTACCATTATGGCGGCTGGAAAAGGTATGCAAAAATTTGTGTTTAGTCAACTTGATGTTTTTGGTCCTGATACGATCAGTATCGAGGTCAAAGTTCCAAGCGCGAAACAGGGCTCGACCGATAATGCCGTTGGCCTCGCAAGCGGGATAATAATTACCACAATGAAAGATCGCGATCTTCAGGATATCATGAAACACCCAAATATCGCCGCGGCTTTTGCGATGAATTCAAGCCAGGAAGCGGTTAGCTATGGCGGTCAAATTAAGAAAGTTATTTTGTTTGGTTATGGGTCATCAGCTCCTGAAGTCGAGAAACTTGAGTTGGCTGAAGGCAGATTCTATACCAAAGAGGAAGAAGACTCGCTCGCGGCTGTCGCGGTCCTAGGATCAAAAGCCAGGGAAAAATTATTTGGCGATGATGATCCGATTGGAAAAAATATCTATATTCGCGGCAAGCCCTTTCGCGTCATTGGCCTGTTGCAGTCGCGTGGGGCCGCTTTTTTTATAGATATGGACAATATCATTACTCTTCCGACTAAAACCATTCAGCGGAAATTACTTGGTATCGATTATATTCCTCATATCATGGCCAGATTAAAAGATGGCAGTAAGGTAGAATCGACGGTCGAGGATTTGAAGGCGACGATTCGCGCGAACCATGGGATCGTTGATTCATCACGAGATGATTTTGCAATCGATACGATGGCGGACGCGGCCAAAACTCTTGGGACTGTGACTGACGGTATTACGTTGCTTTTGGTGTCGCTGGTTTGTGTTTCTCTTTTGGTGGGAGGGGTGGGAATTATGAATATTATGTATGTATCAGTTGCGGAAAGAACATTTGAAATTGGTCTTCGAAAAGCGGTTGGCGCGAAAAAAGCCGATATCATGTTTCAGTTTTTGAGTGAGGCGGTCATGGTCACGCTTGGTGGGGGAGTAGTCGGTATTTTGTTGGGCGCTGGAGCGGCGCTTGGAATATATTTTCTCGCCACAAGTTTTGGATTTAAATGGGTCTATGATATTTCTCTTGCGTCGGTGGGGTTGGCGGTAGGATTTTCGGCTGGCATCGGTTTATTGTTTGGTTATTATCCGGCTCGTCGCGCTGCAAATTTGCATCCGATTGATGCTCTCAGGAGGGAATAAAAATGATGAACCCCGCCGGATTAGGGCGGGGTTTTGTTCGACGACGAATTAGTCCTCGTCGTCTTTCTTGACGGGCAGTGCTTCCTGGTCGGGAAGAGGAAAGTCCTTGTTCATCACCCAGGCGAACGCCCAGACCAAGACGATGACCATGAGGAGCGCCGGTACATGGTACGCCTCATTGATGGCTATGACCGTCACGATCAGGGCGATGAGAGGGATGGTGAGCAGGATGGCGATCCAGTACACCTTGAGAAACGTCAGAAGCTTGTTCATGGGGCTTCCTTTTTGGTCGGGTGGGACAGCAACGTCAATTGTCAAAGTTGATCGACGCATCTTGAATTGCTTCAAGATGAGTAAAACCAACGGTTTATAATATCACAATTTGTGAAGCTTGTCAAGTGTTAAGTGGCGGTTTTTGGCTAAATTAAAGCAAAAGATAGGATCGAATTACTTGCAATGTTTGATTTTAGATGCTAGAGTAAGGCATATGTCGACCGACACACAAGCAATCAAGGACAGGCTCGATATCGCGCAGATTATCGGCGAGTATGTGGCGCTGAAGAAAGCTGGCGCCAACTGGAAAGCCTGTTGTCCGTTTCACCATGAGAAAACGCCGTCATTCATGGTTCAGCCGGAAAAACAATTCTGGCATTGTTTTGGTTGCGGAAAAGGTGGTGATGTTTTTACTTTTATTCAGGAGATCGAGGGGCTGGATTTTATCGAAGCTCTAAAATTATTGGCGCGCCGGGCCGGGGTCGAGGTTAGTCTTGATCATAGCGAAGTCGATCAGAGTCTGCGCAATCGTCTGCTCGAAATTAATACCGCGGCGGCGAATTTTTTTCATCGGTTTCTGATGGAGCTTCCGGTTGCCGCAAAAGCGAGAGAATATCTTGAAAACCGCGGCTTAAAAAATCAGACAATTGCTGATTGGCAAATTGGTTTTGTTACTGACCAGTGGGATTTGCTTACACAAAATTTAGTGAAAAAAGGTTTCGCGATTGACGATTTGGTTTCGGCCGGGCTTACGATTAGGCGCGACGGCGCGGATTCGAAAAGCGGTCGAGGTTATTATGATCGTTTTCGCGGGCGCGTGATGTTCCCGATATCGGATACGCATGGGAATGTTATAGGTTTCACAGGCCGAGTTTTGGTAGAGACGGAAAATTCAGGAGGAAAATATGTAAACACGCCGGAGACTATATTATATGAAAAATCACGCGTGCTTTATGGAATTCACAAAGCAAAGACAGAAATTAAATCTCAGGACTTGGCAATCCTAGTCGAGGGACAAATGGATGTTATTGCCTGTCATCAGGCCGGAACGAGTAATGTTGTCGCGGCATCTGGTACGGCTCTGACACTCGAACAAATAAAACTTTTGAAACGCTATAGCGGTAATATTGCCATGGCGTTTGATGCTGATGCGGCGGGAGAGAAGGCAGGGAAACGCGGCATTGATGTGGCACTGGAGCAAGGGATGAATGTAAAAGTTATCGTGATTCCTCCTGGTGCCGGAAAGGATGCCGACGAGTGTCTGAAAAAAAATCCTACAGTGTGGTTTTCGGCGGTTAAAAATGCAGTCGGTGTGATGGACTGGTATTTCAGAATTACACTAGGTGGACTAAATCGTAGCGACTACAAATCTAAACAAGTTGCCTCTGATATTTTGTTGCAAGAAATATCCCGTATACCAAACGGGGTTGAACGAGATGAGTGGTTAAAAAAGCTTAGCGACGAATTAGCAATTGATATTAATGTTTTGCGTGAAGAACTTAAGAAGACCAAGATTAAAAAAAGTATTCCTGAGCATAAAACTACCACTCAATCAGGAGTAGCGATGAAAAAAAGTCCATATGAGTTATTGATTGAGGATTTTTGGTCATTGTTATTGAAGTATCCGGGCAATTATAATGATTTGCATGATAAATTGCGTCCGGAATTTTTTGTAGGGACCGGATTATCAGGCCTTTACGAGGCGGTCGAAACATTGTATACTAATAAACGCAAGTTAGAGATTGACGAATTGCGGCTGGTCGCGTTAAATGGCGAGCTGTCCGTCGACCTTCTCCTTCTTCGTCCGGTAAAAGAATTTGAGCCCACTCTAAACGTAGAAATCAAGAAGGAGCTTGAGGAAATTTTACATCGGATTAAGGATAAATGGCGTGAAGGGCGCGGTCGCGAACTGCAAAAACAAATTGCCGAAGCGGAAAAAAATAATAATCATGATCTGGTCGTAAGTTTGCTTTCAGAATTGCAAAATCTCCAATAAATTTTTTTAATAATTATTAATTGAGGGACATGACTTTGAGGTCAAAAAGCTCCAAAAAAAATCGGGGCAAGACAATCAAAAAATCGGCGGTCGGTGCCGCCAAAAAACATACAGCCCAGAAGGCTGCTAAGAAAAAATCTTCATCATCCGTCTTCAGACGCGATGCACAAAATACCAAAAGACATCATTTTAAAAAAAGTAAAAAATCTCTTTCTCCGGAGGAAGTGAAGGAGCCTACCATCGAACGAATTTGGGCGGTCGTCAAAAAAGGGCGGAATCGCGGTTTTATCACCGAGATTGAATTGATGGAGGTAATGCCGCGTCCCGAATGTTACGTCGAATTGTACGAAGCTTTTTTGGATTTGGCCGAGAAAAACGGTATTTCGCTCGTGGATGGCGTCGGTGGTTTGCTCGGGAATAAGGAACGGCACATCGAAACATTAAAACAATTTCAGGGTGAACAGCCGGACATGGATGTTCCGTTTGATCTTGGACAGATTTCTTCGGATTCGATCCAAATGTATCTGCGTGAGATCGGTAAAATTCCACTCCTTACGGGCGAAGAGGAAGTGTCGCTCGCCAAAAGAAAAGAACGAAATGAAAAGGCCGCGGAACGTAAATTAATTGAGGCGAACCTTCGTCTTGTGGTTTCGATCGCCAAAAAATTTGTCGGCAAGAGTTTGTCTCTTCTCGATCTCATTCAGGAAGGAAACATCGGTCTTTTTCGCGCCGTGAAAAAATTTGATTATCGAAAAGGGTATAAGTTTTCAACTTATGCGACCTGGTGGATTCGCCAAGCGATCACGAGAGCGCTCGCCGATCAGTCGCGTACCATCCGTATTCCCGTGCACATGGTTGAAACGATTAATCGATTTCAGCAAGTCCAGCGCCGGTTGTTGCAGGATCTCGGTCGAGATCCGACTCCGGAGGAACTTGCGGCTGAAATGGGCGAGTCGGTCGATAAGATTCACCATATTATAAAGATTTCTCAGGATACCATGTCGCTTGAGGTCCCGATCGGAGACGAAGATGAGGATACTCAGCTGAGCGATTTTATTGAAGACGTAAAAAATGTTTCTCCCGATCGTTCAGCCGGACTGCAAATTTTACGCGATTATGTTCGGGAAGGAATCAAAGATCTTCAGCCGCGGGAACAAAAAATTCTCGAGATGCGTTTCGGTCTTGGCGACGGCGTGACCCACACGCTCGAGGAAGTCGGTCAGGAATTTGGCGTCACGCGCGAACGTATCAGGCAGATTGAAGCCAAGGCGCTTGAAAAAATTCAGCAGACTGGCATCATCAGTAAACTTAGAGATTATTAGTGTGAAAATACTTCTATCAGGCGGGGGAACATTAGGGCCGGTTTCTCCGCTTTTGGCTATCGCGGAAATATACCGGCAGTATGATCCAACGGTAAGTTTATTATGGGTCGGGACCAAAAATGGTCCTGAACGGCAATTGGTCGAGGAACAAAATATTAAATTTATCACGATCAGAAACGGAAAATGGCGTCGTTATCTGTCGCTGTTAAATGTGGTTGACTTGTTCAGACTTGTTGCGGCATTTTTTCAATCATTGATCATCTTGATGAAGGAGAAACCGGACTTGTTAATTTCCGCCGGCGGTTATGTAAGTGTTCCGCTTCATGCCGTTGCCGTGCTTTTTGGTATTCCGTGTTGGGTGCATCAGCAGGATGTTGGGGTCGGCCTCGCCAACAAGCTAATGTTTTTGAAAGCCAAAAAAATTACCGCCGCGCTGGGTGAGACAGCCGGTAAATTGCCGAAGGGGCGTACCGAATGGATTGGAAATCCGTCACGTAGCCTCGAAGTCGGGGATCGGAGTGAAGCCCGAAAAAAGTTTAATATTCCGGAAAGTGCGCCGGTTATTTTTGTTTTTGGCGGCGGCACCGGCTCTAATCATCTGAATCAGCTTATACTCGCGGCCATGCCCCAACTAAATCCCGCCTGGCATGTTATTCATGTTGTGGGACGCGACCGTTCCGGTGAATCATCAGAGATGACATCCGAAATTTTTCCCAATTATCACGCTTATAAATTTTTTACCGAGGAAATGAAGTACGCGTATGCGATTGCGGATGTGGTCGTCGCGCGCGCCGGTTTTGGTACTCTAACTGAATTAGCCGCCCTGTCAAAGCCGGCGGTAATCTTGCCAATGATAGGTACTCACCAAGAGGAAAATGCCCGTTACTTTGCCGCTCACGGCGGTATTATTATGTTGGATCAGGCGGCTAGCGGTCTTAAACTTGCGCAGGTGATTAAGGACATCATCGAATCTCCTCAGAAGGGCCAGGAACTTGGTAGTACCTTACATTCGCTATTACCTTGCACGGAACCTAAGAAGATCATTGAAATTATTTTAGAGTTAACAAAATAAAAACCGCTTCTATTTTTGAAGTGGTTTTTAATAACCGGAATTATAAACCTTCGCACTGTTCTAATCGCCGACGGTGATGAAAACAGTAGTGGCGAAGGTTTGATTCTCCGCCACTCTGTTTTGGTGTGGAGAAATTACAGGACTTTTATGCCTAGTAGCTCCCGTCTGGCAACGCTCGCTTCGGCTTCGATCAAACTGAACGTTTCGCGTGGATTCGTTTGATCAACTAACGAAGCAGTTATGAAAAGATGACTGGCACCGTTTAGGATCGCTGACTTCGGGGAGAGCTCAGGAGGGAGATTAAGGTTTTTTTGAGGCGGGACCAATCCTGATGCGACTAGCTTTAGTTTTGCAAATTCTTTACTCGCGAGCGGGCCAAGCCATTTGTTGGGACAAATCAGGCCGTGGACGCCAACACCTTTCGCGATTGACGCCAATGATCGTACGGCAAGGTCGGGCGCGTTGCCGTGGATGTCTCGCACGTCTTCCTCGGTGTGCGTAGGAAGCAGTATCGTCGCAACAATCTCTTTTGGTCCGTTCTCGACCACGGCGCGCATCATCGCGGCGCCGCCAGAGGCATAAACACTGATGATATCTGCTCCAGCGGTCTTGGCAACGTAGGCGTATAGCCCGGCGTTTCCTGGACCGGTAATCATTTTGTGATCAACCCAGACGCGCTTGAAGCCGGCTTTCTTTAGATTCTCAATTAAGTGAAAGTCCGGCAGATCGGAACAGTAGCCAATTTTTATTGCGTAAACCAGGCTACTGATTTGGGGAGCCAGGTTGTAGATCTGTTCCGGAGTAAAGGTCTCGGCGTCGAGAATGACTCTTTCGGCGGTGAAGCAAAATTCTCCGGCGGTGGTGTTCATGGGTTTCTCCCTGGGTGGGGTTGTGTTAGTGGTGAAAGGAACTGCGAAGAGCGTGAATTAAATCCTAGCAGGTTATGGTTCGATGGTCAACTCAGTAGTGCGGTTATTTATTCTAATTATAATAAATAAAGAAAGCGCGCAGGTGACCAAATCGGTCTATCACTACGCGCTTGATATCAAGGCAGAGGTTGGTCTAGCCGCCGCTGACGTCTTCCTCCGACCAGAGCGAGTCATTGTCGATCTCGCCGGTCTTTTCGTCCTTCAGGGCGAGGAAGAAGACTTGGCCCTCAGCCGAATTTTGCTCGGCTTGAAGAAACTCGACGAATTTTTGACCGTCAGACATGGTGTACCGCTTGAGGCGGTATTCTTCACCGAACTCGCCGGTGAAGGAATCCTCGGTTTTTTCCTTCGCGATTGCTTTCTCGACGAGGAATGAGGCGTTTCCGTTGAGTCCCATCAGCTGATCGTTTCGACCGTTCTTCATTTTGATCTCCTCTTGGTTTTTCACAGGCGTCAGCATGATGCTAACGACTGAACGCTTCAGTTTATAACATAAATTTTATCAATAGTCAAGAAATGGCGTATGCATAAGTCAAAAAAAACAGCTTTTTTTGGAGGCTGTTTTTTTGTGGGACGGCCGGGGCTCGAACCCGGGACCTTATCCTTAAAAGGGATCTGCTCTACCAGCTGAGCTACCGTCCCGTGTGGACTTTAGACTTCGTTGATGATATACTATTTTCAGAATAAAATCAAGTTTCGACGTGGATAAATTTATAATATTTGTATGTTAAACAAGAAATATTTCAGGGAAATTCGCGAAGAATTGCTGTCCTATGCGGAAAAACGCCGCGATTTGATCAAGTCGGCCGGTGACGCTCAGCACCTGGCCAAAAAATGCATTTTCGCTCTACAGCGAGATGATGCTAAGGAAGCGAGGGAACTATTGCGTAAATCATTAGACCTGCTACAGGGTTTGGTAAAGAAATACAAAAGTGAAGCGGGAATTTTCGATGAGGGTTCGTTCAAGGCGGCGCTTGAGGAATATATCGAAGCAAGGCTGTTTAGAGATTTTGTTGAGGGAAAATCTTTGGATATGATTGACGAATTGCCGGTTGACCCGGACGCTTACGTGAGTGGTCTTTGTGATGTTCCGGGTGAGATAGTTCGTTATGCCTTGAAATCCGCCACTGAGCGAAAGTTTGATATCGTGAAGCACTGTTATGAGGTCGCAGAGGCGATTATCAATGAACTTATCGACATGGATTTGACCGGCTATCACCGTCAGAAATTTGATCAGGCTAAGCAGGCGCTGAACAGACTCCAACAAATTGTCTACGAAGTCAGTCTAAATGAAAAAAATTAAAAGGATAATACATCTTTTGCTCGCATGGAGCGCGTATTGGTTCTATGGAAGACCGGCCAGGAAATTGGTCGTGATTGGTGTTACCGGGACAAAGGGTAAGTCCACCACCTGCCGCTTGATCGCGTCCGTGCTCGAGGCCGGCGGATATAAAGTCGGTCTGCTCAGTACGGTTGAATTTCAGATCGGCGAAAAACGCTGGCTGAACAACAAAAAAATGACCATGCTCGGGCGCGGGCAGATCCAAAAAATGCTGAGACAAATGGTGAACAAAAAATGTACTCATGCCATTATTGAGACTTCATCGGAGGGAATTTTGCAGTGTCGGCACCTCGGATTGAATTATGATGTCGCGGTATTCACCAATCTCGGGACCGAACACTCGGAACGGCATGGCGGTTATGAAAATTTACGCGCCGCCAAAGGAAAAATGTTTGCGACGCTTTCGACTAAATCAAGAAAAAAAATCAATGGTAAAATTATTCCGAAGGTTATCGTTGCAAACGGCGACGATCCGGAGGCCAATTTTTTCCTTTCATTTCCAGCCGATAAAAAATATTTATTTAGCCTCGAACAAAATCACGTGGCTGTCGAGGGGGTTGAAGCTGTCGTCGCAAGGATTGATGGTCAGCGGCACGGATTTCTGGTTGATGATCAATTGTACCAATTAAGTTTAATTGGAAAGTTTAATTGTGAAAATGCTCTAGCCGCGCTTGTGGTTGGGAGATCGTTTGGCATCTCACCGAAGCAAATTGCGGACGGCCTTGTGAAGGTTGATCTAGTGCCGGGGAGAATGGAATTCATCGAGGAGGGTCAGCCTTTCAAGGTAGTGGTTGATTTTGCCCACGAACCGTTGAGTTTCACGGCATTATTTACCACCCTAAGGAAATTAACTAGCGGAAAATTAATCGTCGTGGTCGGATCAGATGGCGGCGGACGAGACATATCAAAGAGAGAGCGCATGGGTGAAATCGCCGGTCGTTTGGCGGATATTGTGGTTATCACCGACGTTAATTGTTATGATGAGGATCCGGCTGTTATCGCTGAAATGCTTGCAAAAGGCGCGCGCCAGTCCGGGAAAATTGACGGCAAGGATATGTTTATTAATGTTAATCGGCGCGAAGCGATGAAACTGGCGTTTATGTCGGCAAAGCCGGGTGACGTGGTAACGGTCGTGGCTAAAGGCACTGAACCATACATCGGCATCGCGGGTGGTAAAAAGATTCCCTGGGATGACCGAAAAATCAGCCGTGAACTAATTAAGGAAATTTATGTATCGTGAGCGAAATTTAGCTTTGCGAGCGGATGAAACAGTGGTAAGTATCATCCGTCCCTCGAGAGCTAGGCATTTTCTAAAAGTCGCACTGGGTTTTTGTATGATAACCGTCAACGCTTTTTTTACTTTTTGGCTTTGGCAGCAGGGGATTGAAGGAAAAATATTTTATGTGATAGTTTGGGTGTTGGGGGTCTACCTTCTGCTGTATGGCTCGCTATTTAATCGTTCAAATTTTTTGGTCGTGACGACGGAACGAATTTTTGATATTCATCGTGAGTCATTTTTCGACGAGACGGTTTCCGCCCTGTCGATTATCGATGTGTTGGACGTGGTGGTGGAGCAAAAGGGTATTTTTGCC
This sequence comes from bacterium, assembly GCA_021812425.1. Lineage (GTDB taxonomy): Bacteria > Patescibacteriota > Patescibacteriia > Magasanikbacterales > GWA2-37-8 > JAKANM01. The sequence continues at coordinate 31,551 of JAKANM010000004.1, forward strand.
TCATTGTTCAACTACGGCGTGCTGACGCTTCATCCGCGTGAAGGAAAGTTTCGTTTTGAAATTGATAAAATTCCAGCGCCCGCCAGAGTACGTAATTTATTATTGGAGAGGCGGGAGGAAGCGCGCGCGGCCAGCCGTTTTAAGGAAAAGGATGAGGTTTATAAACGCCTGGTAAGTTTTTTGCCTGAATATTCTGAAGCGGAATTGACATTGCTTTACGAGCGAGTGCACAGCCAACTTCTCAGACTTGCGAAGCCAGTTGGGGAAAAACCTTAAAAAGTGATATACTAAGCCTAGCTTTTGTATGAGGCATAAGATTGGCTTTATTAGAAATATTTTCTCTTCTCGCGCATTTTTTTTGGCGGGGGTCGTGATTTTGTTAATTCTTGGCGTGGCTTACCTTAGGGCCTATTATCAAAATAATCAAATTCAGGAAGAAATTAGACAAATGCTCGATGAATCTGCAAGAATAGAAAATAAAAACGCCGAACTGCGCGCCTTACTCGAAAGAGTGAAGCAAACTGATTACGTCGAGGAGAAAGCCCGGACCGAACTTGGGTTAATTAAGGCAGGCGAGAATGAAACGATTATTCTGGGTAGCCGTCCGATATCTAGTAGTGGACAGACAGAAACGACTATGTTAAAATCTAAACGTCTTTCCAACCCACATGAGTGGTGGAATTATTTCTTTAATCATAAGTAATAGCTATATGGGCTTCGCCTCATATATTTATTCTCATTCGCTCGGAATTAAATTAAAACATTTAATTTAATCCGCTCACTTATTTTATTTCGAATATGAACGCATTATCGGTGAAACAGTTAGGAGAGAAAATTAAGGCAATGGCGCAAAAAAAATTTACGAAAAATCAAAAAGTTTTTCTAGCCGGTTTTTTCGGTTTTTTGGGATTAGTGTTAGTCATAGGTCTTGGAGTCGGTGTCTATCGCGTTTATGCGAAGACCAAAACGGATCGTTTTACTATGGCGGTCGCGTCGGTACTTCGATTGCCGATAGCGAAGGTTAACGGTGTTCCGGTACTGTATACCGATTATATGGATGACCTTCGGGCGATTACGGTGATGCGTGATTACGATAAGGCAAATAATGGCCAAGCGGCCTCTCTTACCGATGAAAAATTATCGGATCAGGTGCTGTTTCGCCAGGTTAATAATATTTTGATAAATGCGCTGGCGAGAAAGAATAACGTGACCGTCGAAGCGAAAGATATTGAAAAAGTAAAAACTAACGTGTTGGAAAAGGAATTTCAGTCTCTTGCCGCCGCCGAGAAGGCGATCCGGGATCGTTACGGCTGGTCGCTCACGGTATTTGAGAAGAAGGTGATCGTGCCGTTTGTTTTACAAGGCAAGCTGACGGAAAAAATTAAAAATGATTCTGCTAATAAAGAACAGCTTAAGGCGCGGGCGCAAAAAGTTCTTGATGAGATTAAGGGTGGTGGGGATTTCGCGACTTTAGCCCAAAAGTATGGTGAGGATGGAACCTCCCAACGAGGAGGGGATTTAGGTTGGTTTGCGAAAGGGGAGATGGTGCCGGAATTTGAAAGTGTCGCATTCGCGCTAAAAAAAGGAGAATTATCTCCAAACCTAGTCGAAACACGTTACGGTTTTCATATTCTCCAGGTGGAAGACACGAAAACGGAAAAATCCAAGGATGCGAAAGGTAAATCAATCACAAAGGCATCCGTGAAAGCACGGCATATCCTTTTCATGTTCCCGGCTCTTGATCGTCTGCTTAGTGACAATCTGAAAAACGCCACCATTAATGTTTACGGCAAGGTTCACAATCCGTTCGCGGACTTATTGAAAACTCCTAATAAGTAATTTCTTCAAAAGAGGGATACGCGGGTATACTGTGAGGTATACCCGCTCATGCGGGTATAGTATAGTGGTAATATGTATCCTTCCCAAGGATAAGCGACGGGTTCGATTCCCGTTACCCGCTCCAAGACAAAAAATCAAAATGTTTTGTCTTGGAGTATATTTACAACAAAGCTCGAACTTATTTTACCGAAAATTCCTGAAAAAATCCAATTTGCTCCGCCCCGCCGCCAGCCGCCGCAAAGCTGCGGCCTGCCTCGCAGAAAAATTTTCTCTGCATTTTTTATTTTGCGCGCGCCAGATTTCTTCTTCTAAAAGGAAAAGAAAATTTTTCTGCTCGGCTCCGCGCTCAATCGCGCGAGGCGGCTGGGCTACGCTCGGGCGGCTCGGCATCCCCCCCCTTGAACCCCCCTGCCGAGCCGCCATCGTTTGGAATCCAATTTTTTCGGCGGGCTAAAATTAGAGACACTTAACAAGCAAATTCTCCTTCGCCGCATGGCGATGGCGCTTCGCGTTGCGTTGGAACTCCGGGCTCTTTGCCTTTCCAGATATAATCTTCCGGTTTGACTGTTTTCCATTCATGCTCGTGGTTCCAGAGCGTCCAGAAATGCCGCCATTCATTCCAGCCGATGCCAAGAGTTTTAACATAAATGTCGTTTTCCGCAAGCATCTTCCCGATTTTTCTTCCGGTCATGCAAGGCATGCTGTAGCAGTAAGTGATGATTTCTTTGCCGGGATTCTTTTCTATGAGTTCTCGAAATTGGCGCACAATTCTGTCTTTTTCTTGGTAAGCGGAGGTGTTCGGATCGGTATAGGCGGAGATGCTGACCGCGCCGATAATATGTTCCCGCTCATACTCTTGGGGGCTACGAAGGTCAACAAGCACATAGTTCTGGTCTCCCTTATCCATGCTTCTCCTCAAGCTGTGAGGGCTGACATGCGCCGCGTTTTCAGCCAAGTAAAATTCTTTAATCAGTTCATTCTCGGTTGGTTTTGACGGTTTTTGAAGCGACTGAAATGTAAAAGTTGCGCCGCTTCCGACCACTGCTCCGATGATTGCGGACAATATCGCGATTTTTATGATTTGATTCATAGGTTGTATATTAATTTGTAAGTTAAACTAGCGTTGTATACAGTTCTGAAGTAAAATAATTACTTCTAAACTGTAACAACTATGGTGATACACAAACGAACGAGGT
>JAKANM010000033.1 GCA_021812425.1 bacterium
TCCGATCTTTCGATCCGCCGACTACTTCATTGTCAATATTAGGTTTGTAGCTTAAGTGGATAGAGCGTCCCGACTCAGTCGGGAAGGTTGTCCCGATTGAATCGGGATTCGATCCGCCAGGGAGTTTCGCATAAAGAGCGGTTCGCAAGGACTGCTTTTTTGTTTATGTATGATTTTGTAAAAAAATAGTAGCTGGGTTATACTATTATTATGTAATACTTATTGATATGAATGTTAAAAGTGCGGTAATTTATTTTCTGACGGGAGGCTTCATAACCATGATTATCGTTGGTTTGGAAGAAAGTGGTTATCCGACCTGGTCTGGAATTGCTACCTTGATGCCAGTTTTTACATTGGTTGCTTATTTGTTTATCGGCGAGAGTAAAGGCGGAGTTGCGGTATCGTCTCACGCTAGATTTGTCCTGATCGGGACGTTAGTCTCATGGGTTCCATATATGATCGCTATAATTATTCTTGCGCCGAAGGTTGGGGCATATAAGTCAATTGCTGTTGGTATTTTAATATTTTTCGTCTGTGCCGCCGCTTTTCTATTGATTTCTAATAAATATAATTTGTTCATGTAAGTTGAGGTGTCAAATTTAAGCTCTCAGGTTAGTTTGCTGTTTTTAGCCTCCAGCCTTTGCCAATAAGAATATATAGTGTTACAGTTAATTTCAGACGATTGTTGCTCGTTTACAACGTAACAAATAGAAAGATGGCCCCCATGCTGAAAAACGTGATTTTTTTGCTTCTCCCGATTTTTTTTGCCTGTGCGACGCCGCAAAGAAAATTCACAACCACCCTGGATTATTTGCCATGGGTGAAACCTCAACCGACTCCGACGCAGGGGTCGAAGTTTAGCCTTGTCAGGAATTGGAACCATGTGCTCCTAGGTGATCACGCCGGGGAGATGAGCCCTGGTTTTACTCTCACCGGCACTAGTCCAAACAACTTCTACAGTTTCAAGTTGATGGGAACAGTTTCTCCTGACTACACAACGTCAACGTCAGTTGAATCGGCAAACCTGCCGGAGGAATTGCAGGCATTCATTCCATCTGATACGGCGTTCGCCAGAATTAGGACTATTCGTAAGACGAGAGACATCATTATTATGCCCGGCGTGACCATTCCGCTTTTGCGTTATGACGCGACGTTTGGGTTTGGTTCGGAACCAAACGTACCAACGAATGTCGAGCTTCGCACCGGGGTGGCGTGTGACATTCGTGTTCACGTGAACCATAATATTTACTACCTCTCCTTTCTCAATGGAAGTGAAAAGAAACTTGCGACGCCGAGTGACATCTCGGATAACGAGTATGTTTCCTCCATCACATCCATCCACCTGGAGCTGGCCCCAGCCTATGTCGATGCGATTCTGATTGTTAACGGCTACGAGACCAAAGTTTCGGTAGGGCTTGGAGTAGTGACTTGGTAGCGTAACGTCGTTCACAACAAGCAATTAACACCGCCGCAGGGGATCAACCATCCCCTGCGGCTGAATCAAAAAGACCTTGCATAATGCAGGGTCTTTTTGTGTAGCTTTTTCTCAGTCGCTCTCGTCTAAGAAGATTTTTTCTTAAACGAGAGTGGCGACCGAGAGTTGATCAGTTGCCGCTCTTTTCATCTGATGGCTAGCCAATAACCGATTATGGCTATCTGGTAAGCGGCATTCGCGGCATAGATAACGAACACTATCCATAGCGCGTGAACGGCGCTTGGGACTTTTTTAGCTCTAACCGCTAACGCAAGGATTAGCAATGCCGCAATGAAAATTTTGCCGCAAAGGAAGTAGTCCGTACCGAGGCCCATGAGCCAGAGGTTGACCGGATTTAGCTCCCGGCTATCAAGTCGAATGATGTACAACGATGCGTAAGCGTCGAAGACGTTCAACAGCAGAACTGCCAAAACAAGCAAATACGTTCGTTTAGCAATAGGCCTCGCTAACGTAGCTAGAATCGTTTTCATGTTGCCTCCTGAATTTTTCCCTCAATATTTATGCTACTATGGATGATTTTTTTCCGCAATGTGTACTTGGTCTCCCTGGAGCGTCAGACGGGCGGTCGCCGCTAGACCTTCTCAAGTTGGTATCAAAAAAGGCTCTGAAAGTGTCTGACAGTAGGAATGAAGCGAAGGAGGGGGCGCTTCATCCACGTGCCAAACACTTTCAGAGCCTTTAGGATAAAATCATTATACCAATTTTCTTTTTTTTGTCAATACTTACTTCACTGATTCGACGATTTTTTTGAAGATCGCCGGCTGTTGAAGCGCAAGCTGTGATAGAACTTTGCGATCAAGGCCGATATTTTTGGCTTTAAGCAGTCCCATGAGGCGGCTGTAGCTGATCTGCATTTGTCGAGCGGCGGCATTGATTTTGACCTGCCAGAGACTGCGATTGACGCGTTTTTTCTGACGTCTTCCGGCAAAAGCGTATTGACCGGCCTTCATCATGGCCGTTTTGGCGACTTTGATTTTTGATTTGCGACCCCATTTGAAACCGCGAGTGTGTTTCAGGATGCCGCGGCGTCGTTTGGAGTGGAGTAGACCACCTTTAATGCGTGTCATAAGTATTAGGAATTAGTCCGCCTCGTCGGCGGATCCGCCGGTGAGGCGGAGTAAATTTAGGAATTAGGCAGGTTTCTATGCATGATGAAGTTGAGTGTTGGGCTCATGACAACATCTGATTTTTTGTTGCGGCCTTCCTTGCCGTTTTCACGGGCGTTAAAATGGTTTTGTCCAGAAGCCCGTTTCATAATTTTGCCGGACTTGGTGCGTTTGAAACGCTTGGCGGTTGCTTTGTGTGTTTTTAGTTTTGGCATATAAATATTTAAGACTTTGCAATTATCGCGGTAACTTTATTTCCTTGTTTTTCCACATCCTGTTCCCAGCGGATCGGTACGATTTTGTTGACCTCGGCGACGAAATTTCTGATCATTTCGATCGCTCGGCCGACTTGCTGCATTTCACGGCCGCGGAGCAACATTTCGATTTTGGCTTTATTGCCGTCGTTTAAAAATTTTAAAGCTTGATTCCGTCGGATTTCCAAATCATGCTCGCCGATGCGCAGTGAAATACGAACGCCTTTAATTTCTACCACATGCTGGTGCGCTTTTTGGAGGCGCGCTTCTTTTTCTTGGTTGTAGCGGAATTGGCCGAAATCAATGAGCTTCGCGACCGGCGGAGTGGTAATCGGATTAATTTCCACAAGATCAAGTCCCTGTTCGCGGGCGAGCTGGAGCGCTTTGCCGGTGCCCATCACGCCAAGGTTACTACCATCTTTTCCCAGCAACATCAACTCCAGGGCTGTTATTCCCTCATTGACCGCATAGGCCTTTTTTGGTTCTTCCTTTTTTCGACGATGAGAAATTCTCATAAAAATTTTGTGGAAGTGGCGAGAGTTGAACTCGCGTCCAGAAGACGCTTCTTACACCCTCTACCTACATAGCTTTCTTGATATTTATCCTATTCCTTAGAAAAAAGCGAAAGAGAATAGGCAAGCCTGAAGTAATTTCATTTCCGAAACGTTCAGGCGAACCCTCGGAAACTACGCTCAGTTAAGTGACACCGCGTTGCATTTACTGAGTATCAATGCAAGCGATGGGTAACGACTATTAAGCCATTGCCGGAGCGAAGGTGCTGAAAGCGTTAGCTACAGCAGACTTCACTTTTGATAACAAGTTTGCACTTATTATGTTGCTCCAGGGTATTTACGAGGCTTCGGAGCCGCCTCGGTAGGCAAATGTACGAAACTATCCCTGTCAAAACCGGTCACTCCCGGCTCACAAAGTTTAGATTCGATCTTTTAAGGTGCGCCTGATTTCTCGCTGGACATCTTTCTTTTTCAAAGCTTCTTTCTTGTCGTAGAGGTGTTTTCCGCGAGCTACTGCAATTTCAACTTTGATAAGACGGTTATTACTATACACTTTCAAAGGCACTATTGTCAAGCCACGTTCCTCGGATTTAGCGCGTAAATAATTGATTTCACGCTTATGCAGGAGAAGGGTCCGACTGCGGGTCGGCTCGTAGTCTGGCAGGGGACCAGCCTCGGGGTATGGCGAAATGTGAGCATTGGTCAAGAAAGCCCCCCGGCCATGGAAGGTGACGAAGGCGCCTTTTAGGCTGAGATGACCTTTTTGGATGGACTTAACCTCCTGGCCGGTAAGGGAAATGCCCGCAGTCAGTGTTTCTAGTATTTCGTAATCAAAGTGGGCTTTTTTGTTTTCAGCTAATGTGGTCATATCTATCTGATTTTACCAGATTTTTGATTTTTTTCAACCCATGCGTTATACTTGACATTGATATATGTCTGAAAAACGATTAATTTCGGTGCATCCAAAGCTGGCGGCGGCAAGCGATTTTTTGGTTTCATTTATATTCCTATGGTGGATTTCCGGTCTGCAAAATTTTTGGATGGTTGCGCTTTGGTTCGCGGCGCGAATTGGTTGGTGGGCTTTCCTCACGCAAGTCATGTATTTTCCGCCTTACCTTAGTCGGTTCAAGTATCTGGTTTCGCTCTTCATCGCGAACATCGGAATTTTGCCTTTGTTGGTGTTTAGCGATCCGTCAAATATTCTTTACGCGCGACTCACGGCGATAATTTTACCGTTTGTCGGTTTTTGGCTGGTGCCGTCTCAAAGCGACAGTTTGTCTGTCATGAAAAAACCTTTCCGCCGCTGGAGTTTTTTTATGTCACTTTTTGGAGTAGACGGAATTTGGCTGGCGTTTCAGGCCTTGGTTACCTTCCAAGTTATAACCGGCGCCTCGACAATTGGCGGAATAGTGTTCGCGTCACTCTTGACCACCGCAGTCGGCGTCTTTGAATGGAACGAATATGGTATCAAAGCCGTTGGCTCAAAATATTTTATTTTGCTCGGCTTGATTTTTCTCCTGGTTGCGGAAATTGGCGGGATAGTGTATCTTTGGCCGGTCGGATATTTTGTGAGCAGTTTTTTTATTACCTGGCTCTGGTATCTGATTTGGCTGTTGTTTCGTTTTGATCTGTCTGCCGATGGTATCGATTGGAAGAGGCAAAGATTTTTTTTGGCGGTAAATTTTATATTGATGGTTATTTTTTTAACTTTAATCGTTCGCTGGAAATAAATATTTTTTCTCTATGTTCCCTCCGCACCTGCCGCCACCATCCTCAAATTTGAAAAGTCATCAACAGTTCGAACGATTAAAAATAATTTTTGTCGCGACGATTTTTGGTTTGCTTTCCGGCGTATCCGGGGCGGCAGTCCTGCTTGGCTGGATTTGGCCGTTGACTGCCGGCGGAGATAATTTTTTCTTGTCGCGTTTTTCTTCAGTCGTGCCGCGCGAGCAACTTCAAAACCGCGCGCAAACTAAAATTGCTGATGAAATTTTTGCTATTTATCAAAAAACAACGCCAATCGGCAAGGCGCGTTATTTTTCTGAGAGTGATAAAGTCGGCGACGCTGTCATGGGTGTGACTTCGGGCTGGGCGGTATTGAGTGTGATGAATTATAGTGGGATCACGAAAGAGTGGATGGCGGTAGCCGAAAATGGTTCGCTGTATAACGTGAATCACGCATTGTATGACAAGCGCACGGGGCTTTTGTATTTGAACATTAGCCGGCCGAGCGTCATTGACCAGCAGTTCAAGGTGGCGAATTTTAATGCTGACATTAAACAAAATGATGAAGTGTTTGTTTATGAGGACGGACAGTGGCACAGCACGCTGGTCCTCGGGTCAAGTCGAGGTTTTTCCGAGGGTCACCTTGACTCAGTCTCCCTGCCGACTTTTAATTTAGCCGATCATTTCAGGAGCGGGTCGGTGGTCGTCGACGCTGACGGGAACGTAGTGGGATTTGTGAACGATCGTTCGGCGGTACTCGCGCTTCGAAATGAAGATTATTTTTTGAATGGAATTGAAAATAAAAAACAGCTAGTTTATCGGAGTTTGGGAGTTGAGGGGTGGTATACCGACGAAAAGTTACTCGTGATTAATGAAGAAAAACTTACCGGTTTTATCGTTAATAAAGTCCTCGCGAATAGGCAATATTTTCAAAAAGGGGATGTGATACTCAGCGTGAACGGCAGGGACGCCAATCGCGATAATATTTGGGGAAGTGTTCTAGACGCGAAAGTACGCGTTACGGTTTGGAGGGCGGGGAAGACGATTGAGAGTGTGGTTAGTGTGGTAGAGTTGTAATTTTACTCTCCCGTAATCAAACACACCACCGGTCCTTTCCATGACCAGCCGGCGGAGACTGCTTTCTGAAGTCCGACTACAGATAGGGCGCTGTTGGGAGAGAGTTCATTGTTAGTAGTTTGTCGAGCGAGTTCAATCGCTTTTTTTATTTCTTCATCGCTCGCCATCCAGCCTTCGCCGCCTGTCTCAATAACAGCCCGCGCTACCGCTTCCCGTCGCCTTCCAACCACGTCCACGATCGCTCCGGCGAGGCTGTGTTCCTCTTTTTCGTCGGGAATTGGCTTGCCTTTTTGGAAATAAACTTCCTCGGTCAGCGGGTGACAGAAATTTGTCTGCACGATGTGAATTTGTGGAGAAAGTTTCAAACCCGCCTGTCGGACGGGCAGGTTTTTGAAGCCGAGATAAAGTCCCTCGGCGCAGGTGCCGGATGAGCTGGGAATAAAAACCGCGGCGATTCCGCCTTCGGCGGATTGAATTTTCGCGAGCTCTTCAGCGAGGCTCTGATAACCGACGAGCGCGAGCGGGTCGGTGGATCCGCGGAGCATTTTGGCGCCAGCTGTCTTCTCGAAATTGAAAGCGTCTTGTTTGGGATTGTCGGTTTGCTCGATAGTAATGCCGTCGCCGACAATTTCATTTTTTAGCTTCTCAAATTTTTTTGCTTCAATGTTTTTACCGACAAAAATTTTGAGAGAGATGGGATTTTGAGGTTTATTTTTGTTGTGTGAAAGCACGGTGCGAAGGGAAGCCAGCGCGGCGTTTCCGGAAGAAGAAATTACGAATGATTTAATGCCTTGTTTGCGGTATTCGTCGATCATGAATGGGATCGAACGTCCTTTATGGGAGCCAAAGTGATGTTTATTTTCAAATTTGAACCAGACCTCGTTTTTTATTCCGAGTGCTTTCTGAAGATTTGGTTCTGGCAGTTGAGGAGTTTTCATATTCGAAATGAGTGAGCAAAATAGCCAGTGAAATATTTTAGATTGCTTGCAAGTTATAAATATTGAATCTGGATATTTTTGAGCGAATGAGAATATATGTGGCAAAGCCCCTATGTTTTGTGTCTTGCCAATTTATAAATTTCGGTGTATAGTAGTCGCTACTTTAGGAGTTTAAGCAAAAGTAATGTAAATGTTAACACATATGAAATTAGTCTGTCCAGAATGTAAAAACGACGTCGATCTTTCAGCCTTTCCAAACATGAAGGAAGGCCATGTCATCGAATGCGACAAATGCGGTATCACCCTCATGATCAAGGATATGGAAGGGGATGCGGTTGTGACCGAGATCGTCGACGAAGGAAAATAACGATTACTTCAAAGTCGGGTAAAGCGGAAACTTTTTCGTGAGTCCGCGTACCCGATTTTTTATTTCGGCGAGTTTGGCGTCATCTTTGAAATTTAGGATTGCTTCCTC
>JAKANM010000005.1:0-32355 GCA_021812425.1 bacterium
ATTATATTTAAACAAATACAGCAATTAAAATATGCTGCTTACGTGGCATCCGAATCTAAATATTTATTAATTCAAAGGTAAAAAAAGTGTCTTAAATTTGGGGTACTTGCCAAAGAGTGCTAGATTATCTTGAAAAAGCGTGCAAATTGACGTATACTAAAAGTATTAAAAATCTCTAGAAGATTACTTCATCGTTATACTAAATATTAAATATGGGTGAACGTTTAAATCGCAGTGTGCACTCAAAAACAGAGCAACCCGATATAAAAATTTATGAAAAGGAAAGAGAACTAGAGCAATATCCTGAAGAAAAACTGCATGCACAGGCCATAGAACACACTGGAGTTAAGGAATTGTCTAAGAATAAACTTGAAACTAAGATTTGCAATGATATTCTCACGGCGACAAGGAGACTGTTAGCTGACTTAAAACTAGGAAATATTGGAAAAAGCATTGACTTGGATCCCGGTAGCGTTCACCTATTAAGCGAAGAAGATGCCCGAGTGCTTTATCCTGAGGGATATGGAGTCGAAGGCTGGCATAATCTAGGAGGAGTGTACATTCTACGAATGTCGGATCGTGTTGAATTTGCCAGAATTTTGAGTCATGAAATTAGCCATTATATTTCTTACCTAGAAACCAGCTTTAAACATGAAACGGATGTCTTGGAGGAGCCACCTAAATTTGAATATCCTAGTACGGGCGTAGCATATTTTGAAAAAAATGAAATCAATTTTAAGGGAATCATGGAAGCGGCAACAGAACTATTAGCAGTCGAGATACGCAAACGCTTCATTGAACTGGGTGCTATTTTTGATTTACGAGAGGAGAATGATTTAAAAAGTGAAGGTGGGTATACTTTCCAAGTAAGACTTCTCGAATATATTATTCGGGATGTCGCTTCCACGAATCAAGAATACGATGATTGGCAAAAACAACTATTTAAAGATCACATTGTCGGTACAACTGTGTTTCTGAATCAAGTTAAAAATAAACTTCCCGAAGCGTATGCGTTGCTCAAAAATATGGGCACAGACCCAACGGAAGTGCTAACAATTGCCCAAAAACTTGGTTATACTGAACTTGCCGATGAAGTAGAAAGATATTTAACAGCCGATGATAATGAAAAAAAGGAAAATACAAATAGAATTATACAAGAAATGGTAACTCGTTTTAAAAAATACTTTCCCGATGACTACACCCTGCTTAAGCAAGGAGGTTTTAATAAAAATTTTATTCGTATTTGGGACAAGAAAAAAGATCGATGGGCGTTACGAGAGCTAAAGGATCTGGGAGAACCTATCCCAAATATGGATAATTACAATTTTCAACATATGCGACTTGTCCTGAGTGAGGCTATAAAAGAAGATACTAATAAGTTATAGTCGCTAATCTTAGCTTTAAAGAGCCTTATTATCTGCTCTCTAAAATTGAAGATAAAAGCGATTTTTTATCGGTGCGGAGAGGGCGAGATTCGAACTCGCGAGGGTTTTTGAGGCCCTGCCACGTTAGCAGTGTGGTGCCTTCGACCAACTCGGCCACCTCTCCAGTCTGCTTTGGATAATCAGGATTATAGCCAAAAAAATTGTAATAGTCAAGATTTATCCGTGCGCGAGGACCAGCGCCTCAATATGTTCTGCGCCGTGATGTCGCAAGACCTTAGCGCATTCCTCCATGGTAGCGCCGGTTGTGAAGACATCATCAACCAAGACAACATGTTTTGGCGCCTTCAAATCACCTACCCACGCGAACGCGCCGAGGATATTTTTCAACCGCTCTTCACGCGTCATCCCCGCCTGCTGGAGAGTCGCTTTGGTCCGGCATAAATTGTTCCCGATCTGGGGCCGATGATATATATCCGATAAAATTCGCGACAAGATTTCTGCCTGATTAAATCCCCTCGCTCTAAGTCGCTTCTCATGGAGCGGCACCGGTACGAATACAATATCAGAAGAAAATACTAATCGCGCCTCACTCAATATCTCCTTCCATAAATCGGAAATATTCTGCACATAGTTATATTTGAATTCCCGAATCAACTTTTCAAGCGGCGGATTATCGCTATAACTAAAAAGAGCTGTTGCTTTCTGAAACGACGTGCCTTTAACCTCAAATAATTTTATTTCTTTTCGACAATCCTTGCACCACCACTCCCCTTCTCTCCCGCAGGAAACACAAAAAAACGGAAACAAACAGTCCTTCAGGAAATTAACCACATCCACATGTTTATTTGCTTTCGGTCTGATTGGCAATGAGCCAGTTCGAACCGGATTTGACGAGCGACACGTTGTAGTCGGCGTTGCTGATTGATGTCAGAGCGCCGTTAGTGCTGATTTTTTGCGCCTTCAAAAGCACGGTGGCCGACGATGCCTGCACTTCGCTCGAAGTAATAGCCATAACCTTGGTCGTAAGCGCGACAAAAACGGGCGGAGGAGTTACCGTCCGCGACAATGGCGCGCCGATCTTTTTCCAATACTCATCTGTTACCATCACTTGCACATCCCGGATGTTCTGGTAGATATCATCACTAGAATAGGTATTGAAACGTTCCACGAAAATTTTAGCAAGCTGACGGACCGTATTTTCTGTGACTGCGGCGCTATCGGACGGCTTTACTACCAGGTTTTGCGGGATAACGGTCGCCGGTGTCCCGGGGATCACGACATTACCCTGATTAAAATTAGTAGACTGGTTACTTACCGGAACACTTACTGCCGGCTTCTTGCCAAACTTTACGATAAGCAAAAGACTGACCCCCAAAACGATCAGGACAACGATGGTCACTAAAATAAATATACGGGTACGAAGTGGCATAATTATTTTACATTAAATTTTTCATCAAATTCTTTTTTTGCGCGCTCAATTTCGAGGAGCTGTTCCGGATTGGTAGTCACGAGCTGATCTTCGGTATAGGAAGCCACAACTTTAATCGCCGCATGCTTAAAACCGGCAAAAAATATTCCCTCACCGACGCCGCTTTCAAGAAGCAAATACTTTTCGCTATCGGTCAAAAGAAAAACTTTCTGAACAAGATCAATAGCTGAGGGCGACTGTTTCATCAGTAACAAGAGAGCCGAGTTGGTCACGATCGCCTGACCATATTGTGATTTCAAAAAGTCATTGACGTCCTGAGTAATCGTAGTTACGCCGAGATAATACTTGCGACAGCGTTTGACGAGAGCATAAATAAATCGAGCGCTATCTTCATGCTGCATCAGCCACCACGCCTCGTCGATAATCATAATGCGCTTTTTTGTTTCGGAGCGAACCACATTCCAAATATAATTTATAATAGAATAAATGGCGATCGGGCGGAGCTCATCCTCAAGATCGCGCACACTAAATATCACCAGCTGATTATGAATATCCACGTTAGTAGGCGAATTAAAAAGACCGCTAAACGTACCCTCAGTAAATTTTTTCAGTTTCAATACTAACTCTTCCGAACCTTCCATACCCTCAAGTATTTCCTGCAAATCTTGCATCAAGGGCGGTACCGCCGTACTAAGATCGGCATCGGCCGTGATATCTTTCTTGGCATAAGTCTCGATAAGCGCGCGATCAACCAGTGAATCCTGGCTGGTCGTTAGGCCGCCAAAAATAATTCGAAGCAGTCCCTTGGCCGTGATGATCGCTCCCCGAATTACATCTTCGACGGAAATTGACTTACCGACCGGGCGTGGCAAATCAAAAGGGTTAATTTTACTCTCCGAAGATAAGGAAATGTTGATATAGGTGCCGCCAACCGCATCGCTCAGATGTTTGTATTCCATTTCCGGGTCAATCACGATTACATCGGTCCCCATCATCATGGTGCGCAAAACTTCCAGCTTGACGGCATAACTTTTGCCGGCGCCACTGGTCGCGAATACAGACATGTTGGCATTCTGAAGAGAAAACCGATCAAACAATATCAGACTATTATTATGCCGGTTGATTCCGTAGAGAATGCCGCTGTCGGAAGTAAGCTCGGCTGAGATAAACGGAAATGACGCCGCGATCGGACTTGAATTCATGTTAAAGGAAATCATTAGCTCGTCGATCCCGAGCGGTAAAGTCGAATTAAATCCTTGCTCGGCCTGGAACAAAACCTTGCGGCTGGAAATAAGTTTGCCGCCAAAAATACTCTCAATATCCGCGGAAACTTTATCTAACTTCTCTTTGCTTTCCGAATATACCGTTACATAAAATGCAAATTGGAAAAAATGTTCCGTACCTTGAGTCAGATCGTCACGCAATTTTTCGATATCACGTAAAGCAGTCTCCCGAATCGGATCACGCGGGGCACCTTTCTCCGAGTCAGCCGTAATCTGCGCCTCAAGCGCACCGACTTTATTTCTGAGTTGTTTCAAAATAATTTCAGATTTAACCGGATAAAAAAACATCGCAATATCCATGGTAATCGACAGATTTATAATCGGCGATGCCCAGCCAATGGAAATGTAGCGAGGATAGGAACTAACAAAAATCGTCCGGCAATAAACATTGCCGATTTGTAGAAAATTCGATTCAACATTAAAAGCCGCGGGAGCGATCAAATCGCGAATGGAGACCACGCCCTCACGATAAATCCGCTCCTCTTCAAGAGAAACTAATTCCGTCTCCGCCGTCGCGACCATTTTTTTCTGCTCTGCCGTCGCGAATGATGCCGACGCTTTGGATTCTTTCTGGTTGATAGTCGGTTTGAATGCCATACGTTATCTATTGTACCTTAAAACCTATTCATTTTCTACTCGTAGTTCCTCAATCGGTGCCAGTTCCTGGGTTAGAGCAATATCGGTATTATAGGTTGAATAATAAAGTTCGATAAGCGATTGGGTGTTTAATCGGACCACGGTCAGGCCGATACTGGTAAGACCGGACTCAATCTGACGAACTCGACCGTCCAACTCTTCTTTTCGGCTGGTAAACCTTTCACCTTTCAGATTGATCGCCCTGGCCGGATTCAATACCTCCTTAACGCGACTCCAAAAACTTTTGCTCTTGTTTGATAATGGATCATAAGGAACAATCACATAAAACTGCTTGCTCATAATCTCACCAAGTTTAACAAGTTCGGATACGAATGAGCGATAATCGGCAGTTTGAATTTTGAGCAGGTCATTGGTCTGATTTTTTTCCTGTTCAATAAGCCGATCGATGTATGGTTTGATCTGCAACTTGCGCGATTGCACCACCACCTGCAGAGGATGACCAAGGGAATTCAAAAAAGAAACGTACCCCGAAATAATCGCGTTTTGTTCGTCCTCATTTTTGAGAGCAAAATTTATACTTGAGACCATCAGTGCCGCCCGCAGAGTTCCATCTTTCAAAACAACCGTATCCTGCTTGATCTCCGAAATCATCAGATGATTCTGCGTAGTAACGACGCCCCGTTTTTTTCCTTTTTGTTTTTTGTTTGGCATAAACTATTCTGGTTTATAATATCCACCCGTATTTACCATCAACGATAGATCACGGATGCGAGTGCCAGAGACGCTTTTGCGTTCCTGTTTAGCTTCACTGGACGGCTTTTTCGCCTCCTCAGAAGCCTTGATAAAACCGCGCAATTCACCCGCCGAATAATTTTTGTACCACAATCTTCGACTCGGGCGGCGCAACGTCTGAACGATATTCAGGATAAAATAATGAAATGCCTGGCCGTTAATTCTAACAAAGGCCAACATTACCGCGAGGCCGCCGATCAGAAACGCCAAAAAAACAAACAACGCGGTATCAGCCAATTTGTAGGCGACCAAGATTGGTCCGACCGCGGCAATGAGAATAATAAACTGACGCGACGTGATCGGCCCGAAAATTTTGTCTTCTACATCGATGAATTGCGGGACGGTGAACTGATCCATAAACGAAATGAGTGAATAAAATATTAAAATTTATTTTAATATTTTCGAGCGAATGAGTTTATATGTGGCGGAGCCCATATACTTTTAAAAATCTTTTTCCATCATCAATATTGCCGCTATCTCCGGCGATTGAATCTTAAGTTTATCTTGAGAGCGCGCAAGAGGGGTCCGCTTGGATAACGACTCGCTGACCGACGAAAGATAATCCAGATAAAGCGGCGAACTTCGCCAGGCCTCGAGCGCCTCAAAAAATAATAAAATCGATTCCTCCCTGAGATTCATAAATTTTTGCTTAAGGCGCGCGGCGGCATCAGTTGGATTGCCAGCGATCCGACGAAAATCCGTAAGGGAAAAATAACGAATTTCGTCGACCGGAGCGTATTCAAATGGCGTTTTCACATCACTCATGGTTGTTTTCACGCGTTCGGAGCTAATTTTGAATTCTGTTTTGGGCGCGGCCGGGATTGGCATCTTTTGCGGCACAACTGGAATTGCTTTCAATTTTTGCATCGACGGCATCGCGCGAATAAGGGCAGGAACTTCCTGCTCCAACCGTATACTTTCCCTCGGATCAAATTTAGGTGGCGGTGTCGACACATTTTTTTGTTTTGCTTTTTGCACCGCTTCCTCAGCCTGCCCCTCGGACAAACCAACACCCCCTTCGATTTCTTTCCGCGTCAAAATTTCGATTGTTTCCCTTTCACCTCGAATATCTTTCAAAAATAACTGGATGACGGTACGAAATCGACTTACGTTACCAACCGGAACCTTAAAGCTAAGAGATTTCATAATACTCTCAATCTGATCTTCCCTTCCCGAACTACGAAGCGGCATGGCCGGATGAATGGCTGGTGCCGGTTCTTCGAGCGGAGAAGATAAGTCATGCTTCACCGGTTCTGGGAGTTTGGTGGCCTTTGGCCCGTCGGCCATGTTTACGCCGACGGCACGCCGAACGGGCGATATACTTTGCTCCGGCAATTTAGCAACACGTACCGGCGCGACCGGAGGCTTTGGTGCCGGTTTTTTATCCAATTCCGAAAGCGGCACGTGCACAAAACTGCCATCGGATTTTTTGACTAAAATTTTCAAGTTGTCGTCCATATTATTTATTTAACAGTTTGCTGTTCCATTCAAATTTGCTGTCCTTTTCACTAAAAATATAAAGATCACGGACCTGATCATCACCAAATTTAGCGGCAAGACGCTGTAGTTCCCGTAGCACTTCGGAAATATTAATAAATTGCCCGTTTTGATCTTTCCTAAATTGACTTTCAATCTTGGCCCTCATTTCTGCATACGATATCTTACTATTTTTTTCAACTTTGACTTCTGAAACTTTCTTTTGAAAAGGAGGATTTATGATGGCCTGCGGCGGAGTGATGACGGGCACGGCTGGAGTTGATTTGATGCTGGGCGCAGGAGAGGACGAGGTTGGCGCAATTTGATCAGATTTTACCATTGTTGCACTTAATTTTATCTCTTCTCCAGGAACAGGAGATTCAATTTCTTCTGGATGTGCGAAGGTGTCGACCACAAACCAAATTGTATCCGACGTAATACCGGTAAAAAAGTTTGCCAGATCAACAAACCTTATCACCGCATTGTTTGGATCAACCAAGACATACTTCGATAATTCCGGATCATTTTTTGCCGACATAACAACCTTTAATTTGGCGTTGTATTCCGCAACTTCTAGAGAATTGTTACCACGATCGTTAATCGTCTTTAATTCATTCACCAATTGATAAACCGCGATCTCTTTTCCTTGCCAATAACCAACGATTGCTCTCGATTCCAAAAAACTTTTTTTAATTTTTTCATAAAATTCCTCCAAATCTTTTTCATCATCCGCAATCCATTCTGCCAAATACCACATCATCTCACGCCACACATCAATACCCAATAACATTGCCAGTGGTAACTGGCGCGCGATTGCAATATTCAGAAAAATATCGCGAGGCTGCGAGTTGAGACGACGCCAAAGTAATTCTGTGTACCAGCGAAAATAACTCGCTCGATTTTCCCAATCCTTGGTCGGTCCGGATTTTTCAAAAAAAGCATGCAATTCTTTCAATGTTGCCTCCGCCGCAACAGGATTACTAAAAACATTTTCACGAAATTGCTTTTCCTTCTCTTCTATTTGCTTTCCATTAATTGTGCCTGGTGTTACGAAAGCCATACTCAGTAACTATATTCATTCTTATTTTATGTTTCATTTGGCTCAGGTTCTTCTTCCTCTTCACCCTTAACCGTGATTTCGCCTAGCTTCTCCCTTAAATTTTTTGCAGCTACTTTATTTTCTTTTGCCAATGCCTTTATTAATTCCCCTCTTACTCCACTGTTCATGGTTTTTAACTGATCCACCAGCCTGCTGTCCAGCTGCGTTCCTTTAGTTACCCTACTAAAGACAGAGGCAAAATTTTCCAGACTCTGTTGATCAAGCTTTGAGACGTCCTTAGTGATCCCTTCATTATTGCTGGTAATTAAGCCATCCAACGAAATGACCTTCGAGATTGGAGTCGAACCGCGCCAGTATCGCTGTTGATCTTTTGCCCTCATTATGCCGTCCGCGTCGTTCGATTCTAATTTATACTTCGAGAACCCAGTTTTTGAATCAACTTCTTTACTATTTAGCAAACCCTTCATGACGGGTGCTCCGTCTCTTGCAACATTCTTCATCGACTCATCCAAACTTCGAAGCATCGCCTGCGCTTTCGCTTCTCCATGCATTTCTGTAAACTCACCCATAGCCTTTTCCAACCCACCCTTTTCAACTCTTTTGCCTACTAAAACTGAAAAAAGTTTTCGCTGTTGCCCTTCCAAGTCGCCAGCTCCCACCTCATCATTAAAATGAGCTGCCGTAGCCGCTTTATTAAGCGCCGTCATACCTGCCTCCGCCCCTTGCTTCATACATGAAGTCAACGTGGCAACCAAATTTTCTCCCAATCTTCTTCTTTCTTCACGATACTGCACCGGACTTAATTCCTTTTGACCTGGCCGATTAAATTTGGCATCTAAATTTGCAATATCATTGGCTATATCCGCATTCCGCTGAGTAATTTCATTAAATGTTAGATTGGCGAGACGATCCTGTTTAATTTTTGCCTGTCGCGCTACCTCCGCGGCCGCATACACCGGTTTATCACCTCTTCGTATAGCCTCATCATCCATCTTATTGGCTACCAACAATGACTTTACGGACTCCAACTGATCTTTTTGATAATCTGCCGAAGCTTTAGCAGCATATAAATCCTCCTGACGTTTTCTAAATTCCGGACTGCTCTCCAACAATCTATTCTCTTCCTCGGTTGATTTTTGTACTTTCTTCGCTTCACTTATACCTTTAGCTTGCTGTAACCGAATATCAGCAGTTAATTTTGCTTTACCGCCGGCATAATGACCAACGCTGTAACTAGCTTCCACGGTCTCCTTTTGTGATTTAGCCGCGGTTTGCCAGTCTTCCGCTCTTTTCATCGCACGTCCCTGAGTTTCTACCACACCGGCGAGCAAACTTTTTCCGAAACGTCGCAGACCCGCTCCTTTTTCTTCCCATTTCTCAGCTTTGGCCTTGGCCTCCAATTTTTCTTTTTGGGCAATCTCTTCCGGCCTCAAAGGCTCTTTTCTTTCTCTAAGTTTCTTCAGCTCACCCAATTCCTTGCCTTCTCTCTCAAATTTTTTGGCAGCCTCCACTCTTGCTTCAGAAACCTTACCCATAGCCAGACCAACCCGTCCGGAGATTCCTTTTCCATACCTTTCCAGCGCCTCGCCGCCGATAACCGGCATCTTACGCTTCGCCAACTCCACACCCTTGCCTGCTAGTTCGTAGCCTTTTGCCGCAGTCTTCCGTACCGTACTCACTCCACTCACCGCCATAGTCACTCTCTTTCCAATATCCACCGCCTTGCCAGTCCACTCCGCGCCGATGCCGCCGAGTTGCTGGGTAACTTTTATCCCAACGAGGAGCATTCCGATCGCAATCACAAAATTGACGAGATTGTCCCATTTCATAGCCTTGCCAATACCGGAATCCTGGTCACACACATTCACACCAGTACCGGAGGCCTGACAAAATTGTTTATTTACCATTCCATTTCCAACCGTAACCAAAGTCAGCCATAAAAAGAAAACCAACACCGGACCGGTAATAACATTTTTACCAAATTGACTCCACCACTCGCTGGCATACGACTTAGTCTGATCCAAAACTCCCAGCACAAAAGCGATCGGCGAAAGTACAATCAATACCCACAGCACGATCACACGCGCGACTAACATCGCGAGTAATATTCCGCTAGTGACTAATATCGTAACTGAAATAAATAATGAAGCCAGCGCTGACAACCAAACACCCTCTGAATTTATAGGCACACTGGTGGCGCTACTGAAACTTCTAATACTGTCCAAACTAAAAGCACGGATAAAATTACCGCCGACCGTCGAAGCGATACCGTTCACAAAAGTGATCATCACGACCTGGGCGACGTCGATAATGACCCCGCAAATAACGCGGCTGAAATTTACAAGCACCGCCGCCGCGACCAATTTGAACAACATGTGCTTCCATTCATAATGTTCAATGCCGAGTATAGTGCCGAAAGCGATGATGAGAAGGGCGACCACAAAAACCATGTTGGTCAGATCCCGCACCATAACCCAACCGACGTTGACCGCCTCTGAATTTAAATAATTATTATAACTTGCGACCTGAACAATAAAAGTCAAAACAAAAAGCATGAGTGATAGCGCGAGGCGGGTCACCGCCAACATTATCCTGGTCGATAAATCGAAAATAAAATCTGGAACAAACGCCACCGTGAGGGGGCTCGCCGAGCCACCGGTCTGAGCCAAAGCTTGATGAGCAAAGAGTCCAAAACTAAAAACAGAAACCAGCAAAAAAACCATGGCCAAAAAGAACACTCTTCGACCGCGTTTATTTATTTTCTCGGCGATTTTCTGAAAAAATTTGTGCACCATGGAAACAATTATAATTTACACCACGGGCGTGTCATTATTATACCACAAAAATAGAGCACCAACAATCAAAATGGGGATAAAAAAATTACCTTACACCCTCTTGACAAAACCTCAATTTTGGTGTATAATTAACTGTTTTTCACATGATAGATTCTGAGCCTGAAAAACGATGGCTTTCAGCTATTTTGCTCATTTAAAAGCGAAGAAGTTAGTAAAACCCCCGCCTGCAACGCCTGCTAGCAGTCTAGCATGGCGGGCAGGCCCAACCGGCCATAAGGCCAGAAACAAGGAGCTGCACCATGTTGATGAGAAAATTGAAGCATGAGGCGATGTTCGCATTCGCGAGGTGGTTCCCCCTGTTCGTAGCCCTCGTCGGCTGCGTTCAGCCGGGGACGAGAATCGACGACGGAACGTCGTGTGTGGTGGTAGTCGACGGCGATCAGCCGACCGACAGCGGGTACCAGACCACCGATGGTGGGAATCAAAACACCGACGGCGGCCTCAAGCTCGAGACCCCGACCGACCTGGTCGCGGTGGAGCAGAACGACATCAACGCCGTTCAGGTCACCTGGACTTCCCATTCGACTGGCGATACTGTCAGCTGGGTCGAGCAGGCCTGGGTTTTCCTGAACGACCCCACCAACAAGGTCAACTCCCGGCTGGAGAAGCTCAACAACGGAGACATCCTCGGGAGTTCGCTCGATGTCAGGGAGATCAAGGAATTGAAGTTCCGAGTCAAGGATTGTCTGCGGAACGACGCCAACACCTGCTCGAGTTACTCTGGAGCCATTTCGGTGCCGATTCTCCCCCTTGATGTGAAAGCACCGACTAACGTCATCGTTACCGAGATCCCATCGGAAAAAGGTCCCACCTACCGGGCGATCCACATCAGCTGGACCGATAACTCCTACGGCGAGCTCTACAATGAGATCTACATTTGCACAAATCCGGCATGGTGTCCATCTGGCGGTCCCCTTTTCGCCATCATTCTTTCGGCGCCATCTGTACCACCTACCACCATGACGGATGTTGACTTTTTGCCGTCGAACACCCCTTTGTGGATTCTTGTAGGTATGAGCGTGGATCAAGGCCACCTACTGGCTTATCCTCAACCGGTCAAAATCACCACCTCGCCCTAACTTCTTTCACGACTAGATTTCCCCTCACCTCAGGGGAACAAAAAACCCGCCCCGACGTAACGTCGGGGCGGGTTCTTCATTTTATTTTATATACTTAACAACAACCTGCCCAGCAAAAGGCGTCCAAGGCCTTTGACTAGTAATTCTACAACTGTCTCTTCCCGTGCTCCCAGCCCAACTCGAATCATAAAAACCACTGTTGACGCCAGTACTCCCACCGTTGCACCAACCCCAATTGTCTTTCACCTGCACTTTGGGTTTAAAAATACAACAACCGTCAGGAAAATCTTTTACAGAACCACAATTCCCTGTTCCATTATTATCATAACGAAGCGGTTTGGGATCACCTGAACAGAAGTAAGTATTTTTGGCTTCATAATAGGCATTGTCACAGGTAACATCTTTGATATGCCCATAATCACTCGCGCTGGCGATCGGCTGACAGGCCACGACCGGCGTGCTACTTGGCACTGCCCCGCGTTGATTTCGGAAGTAACCGCTACGCAAACTGACATCACTGCCGTCATCCCAATCAATAGCAACCTGGCGGATCGGCATTTGATTCTTATCCGCAAACATAAAGAAATTAAGTGAAACTGGCAAGAACGAGTCCTGAGTAGTACTTACTGCATTGATGGAATTGTTTATCGAAAAACCAAATTCAGTCGGTTCCAAATAACTTAACGCCCCATTTAACATAATTCGAGCGCCCAGCGGATGGATCTCTGGGGGAACATGTTCTACACCTCCCGTGATATTTGGCAACAAACCATATCCTGGAGTCAATCCATATTGCGTGCCGAACCATAAATAATTGCTGGCGTTGGCATACAACTTTGACAGACTAACGACACCGGACTGGATGGCAGGAATAGATGAAGGAAAACTGTAGGTCTGACCATCAATTTTTGTTATTGCTGACAAATTATATTTAGCCGAACGGTCTATACCATCTGCGGCCGCGGCGGTATCATCGGCAGGGCATCCTGTTATGGCGGGTATAGCAGGATTTTTTGTGCATCCTGGTAGTGTGTATGGTGTGAAAATCAATAAATTCGACGATGGTGGTGTCGTAATATCAATACTGCCGAATGGTGACACGTTCGTGGAGTAATCATAGTTAATACCGGCGACAGGGCTAGGCACTGTGTATGCATTTAACCCCTTCCCGTTTATATTCCAAAGACGATCGGTCCACGGTACGGTTCGATATTGTTTGGAGAAATCGTTAGCACTACCGACTAAATTAATCCTGGCATCAACCGCCACTTTACAGGTCTGACGCAATTTATAGGTAATCCGGTAGCCGATTTCATCAGTATTGCCGTATGCAACCGTTGCACCACCACATGCTGTAGCGACGGCTAAAGGAACGTATATATTTGAACTATTATTAGCTTCATTATTCCAACTGCCACAAAAATATGTGTCTATACTCTTAAACGTTGGCGCAAAATCAATGTTTATGGCATGCGATAACACCGGTTCACTAGCATAAGAAAAATTAGGTCCAGAAGAAGGAGGAATTGGACAAGCTTGAGTTATACTATTATTCGGAAGAACCCACAAACTTCTACCTTGTAACCAGGGTAAGGTTAAGTTAGTATTAAAATTTGCGTAAAGAAGCGGATATGGAGCAGAAATTTTGTTCCCCATCTCACCTGCCAACCCACTGTAGTTTGCCCCCCCATAACTCCAGTACGACGAAATCTGCTCGTTGTCTGGTAGATGAATACCGGTTCCGCCGTCTGGATTAGCAAAAGGTGACGGCGTAGCCAGATAAGTATAAAACATAATAAAATGCGAACCGCCGGTACTGTCTTTATAAAAACCTCCTACCACTCCGCCGGTAGTGTTGTCCTTATTCAATACCTTATAATAGGGTTGCCAATCATTCGTTAGCGTTAGGTTTGGAAATTTAAACGTTGCCCCACTCGTTATATTTTTATCTCCACCGCTACTTATTACTTGAACGTCGATCTCTTCGATATCATCAATATTAATATCCCTCATCGTATTATCCGTTAGTCCACTATATTGGACGCTGCTATTTCCGATGTTGAACGTTTTTTGAACTTGATCATAATTTATTTGGCTATGGTTTCCCCAAAAGTCATACCAGCACTTTCTAGCCGTTCCAGCCCCTCCGGTTTTTAATATCGCCTGATATTGCGGCACGCCAAACCCTTGGTCGATAGTCGGGTCATAGCCGGTAGGGGTACTGTAATTTTTAATACCACCGGGGGAGAAAACTAGATCAAATGTTTTGTTAGTAGCCGGATCATTGGCCGGAGCAGAGCTATTTAAACAATATTGTCCACCATTTTTTTGTGTAATCTGCCAATCACTTAGCGCCTCGGTATGCTGAGCATTGATATCTGCCACACCAGCAAGCGATTCAATCGGATACCAGGTAAGGCACACATTCTGAGCTACGTCACTATTTAGATGCCTGGTGCTATCGGTCTCCAGACAAAAACCTTTGAGACCAACAAAGGCGTGTGAGCTCTTCAATACTTCACAAACTCCACCAAGACCGCAATCCCCATCAACTTTGCACTCTTCCCCATCCAGAGGTTTACTACCGCCACTAACTCCGCCAAGACAAATACCCGCTGGCGGTTTGTCCAACGTCGGGTTTTTTGACTTCTGACTTGCGTTTAAAATCAAATTTCTGTCAGTAGAACTCGCTTCATCATATTTCCAATATTTTGTGAAAATATCACCGTACTGCACTTTGCGATAATCACATTCACATTGATTATTTCCCTTGTCTCCGCTATTATTCTCATCACAAATATGGGCATTCCTGAAGAATGATGAACCGCCCCTTCCGGAGACACCCACGATCTTCTGCGTACTCGGGAATGGTGAATCAACCTCCGGGTAGGCACGACACGATTGTGGGTTGGCGGAAATAGCTGACTTACCATCGGGAGATTGGACGCATTTATGATTGACACAATCACCGGAATTTCCGACGCCGCAATTGGCCTTCCCATCGGTTGCGCACGGGCTAGGATCGATGCGTTTTACCAATCTCCAATCAGGCGTACTGGTCGTAGTAGAAGCAAAATTCATTTGCTCTAGATTGTCGACGGCATAAATACCAGGAATTGAGAACCCGTCATAGTCCAGATCATACCAGCTGGTGCCGCGCTGACGATAGGTGCTAACATCCAAAATCGAACTAGTAGCATTTTGAACGCAACGACTGACGCTATTGCAACGACCCAAATTACCCTGAGTGGTTTCTTTGTAGGAATTGCTTTGATCATCGTAAACAGAATATGACAACATCGGTTTCAACCATTCACCACACTCGCGATCCTGGGCAACTTTCATAATGGTATTGGCGTCATTACCACCGTCGTTAACCGGATTCACAAGAGCGCCGCTGTTATCGTTGCTATCCTTGTAGGTAGTGGTGGTATGCCAGGATTTGGTAGGAACATCAGTCTGATCAAACAACGCACAGCCGGCTTTCTGACTCACCTGTCCGCTACAGTTGCCCTCATTAACCTTGTCATTCTTGATCAGATAGTACGATTTGCCTTTTCCACTACTATCAACATCGGCATGATCGACGAACTCAGTACATCTATTTTGATCGGCGGGACAAAGTCCAACAAAATTTTTATAATCGGTCGCTCCGGAAGAAACCAATCCGAAATCCGAGTAGCATGGCTGATTGTCTCCATAAAGAACGCAAGTATCACCAGCGCCGCAATCCGCCGAAGCTGAAGCTTTAGTACATGATATACCCTTATCCTTATAACAATATCCAATCGGATTTGTCCTGAACCAGCCATCAACGCGAGCCAGACCCCACTGCACGCCAGTTCGGTATTCACAAAGCTGACTGCTGATCTCGGGGTCTTTGAAATAATTCGTTTCCGCCCCATCAGAAAATGCGCTGCACCCTACTGCCTCAGATTGGCAAAGTGTTGAGCTGTATTTGCTTGGATCATTTTTTATAGTGGTTGTAACGTAAGCCGTAACACCTGCATTATTAATTTTGACACCGGCGTAAGAACAGCCTATATCCGCCTGACTGCACGACGCGCTCTGATTTGCTACGAGATAAATCGGGGTGGTTGACGGGGTATCAGCCGGGATGATAATCGCGGAATTTGTAATCGCTGAATCCCCAATCGCGGCTCGAATCTCTTCCGGCGTATGTCCCAATATATCCACATAACAACCGCTCCGACCGGACGGTACTATACAAGAATAAGTATCGCCGTTGACAGCAGGAACCGTATGGCTGAGGGTCGCGACGGCAGTGCCACCCCGATCGCCGAGCTGCGGCACTGACGTAGAAACAGCAAACCAAACATTGTAAACATCAGCGAGCGGACTCACGGTATTGTGTGTATCAAACAAACCGGTACAACCGATCGCGCCCTCGCGGCAAAGTGAACTAAAATTCGTCAAATCCAAAATATGATTTTGCGGATCGGTATAGGCCTGACAGCCGAGCGCCTCCCCCGGAAGCCCGTCGCCAGGATGGCTGTTGCAGACCGGATCAACGCTGAGGGACTTCTTCACTAGATAAAGATAATCAGCGACTTTGACGAGCCGGATATTATCTAAGTAAGTTGTAAGAGTGATGCTAGATTTGAAATCCAAACTTGCAGTAGTCGTATTCGCCAAATATTCTGCCGGCCCGAGGTGGTATTGTTGCCAAACACCCTTCTTTATACTGACAGTGTTCAGGGTACCAAAAGGAATTTCCGACGATCCGTCGGCGGGGATAATTTTAACTGTTACCGTGGCATCGGAATCCGAGTAGGCCCAGAAAGTTAGATCATACGTTTTGCCAATGTCGAAGCTGACCCTACGCCCAACTTCACCAAGAGCATAAGTCGCATCGCCAAAATTAAATGCTAACGAATGTTCGCCAACATGAGTTGAAACGCCTGACAGGCTCATAGCCACACTGGCGTGCGCCACCCAATTATTGATCGAACTTGGGTCTTCAAAAGTATCAGTAAAAATATTTTGAATATTATTACCGGCGTTACCTTTGTAGGCCCTGCAGGTATCGGCCGCGGCGGAACAAGACTGACTGGCGCCGGCATTATTTGTCACTCCAGAGGCGAGGCCTTCATAAATACAGACGCCATTTTGGTATTTTCCGTTGCTTAAACACTTTTTACAAACTCCAGACGGCTTTTCGCTTGTATCCCAAAAACCATATTGATTTAAGCATGCCCCCTCGGTAGACGCCGTTGAATCGTTATAGAAAGCTGCTTCACTTATCCGATATGGAGTGCAGGCGTCAGTAACCGGAATCGTCTTTGAAAGCAAACGATAATAAATGTTCCCAGCTTCATCATTAAACTGGCGACAATCAAGGGAAGCAGTCCCAGCTTTGTATCGAAGCTCCGTACACTCCGCGTTAAGCTGAGCGAGTTCAACCGGGTCCTTGAAAAAATATTTAGGGGCGTTAAGCGGTCCGTTCACAAGATCATCATTTGGAAGCAAACTATAAGTCTTCAACTGAAATCCGACTTTAGCTGATCCTTCATAGGTGATATAGGTTTTTCCTTTACCGTCCGGCGTCTCATCTGGCTTCAGACAAGTGCGTAGGCTGGTAAAATATTCAACCCGCTCACTTTTGCCGGTGGTGGTAGAAAGGTTCGTGAAGCTAGTGCAGCCCTGATCCTGGATGGTGCAGGCATTACCCGAGGCAGGGATAATATACGCAAGGTCTTGCCCGTTCGAATAATTCGCCGGCATTTCACGATAAACATTGTAGCCAACGCATTTCGCGTCGCACTGATCATTCCAAATCACTTGATTGCCGGAAATTTCCGCCGGCTTAAATTTACCAGGGATTCTAGATCCTCCGCCGCTCTTCGGTGTGTACCAATTACAACCGCGCTCCTCCGCCGTACAAACTCCAGCATAATTGGAACAAGCGGCATCACCCTTGATGTTTGCAAGGGAGGCGGTGCTCGTCGGCCAATCAATCGCCGGAGTAGTTGGGTTGCTGTCATAACATTTTAGGTAATCCGGAGCTTTTTTCAAATTAAGTTGAACAGAAGTTGACGAGGCGACCTGAAAAGCCGAACATCCGACCGCGCTCACCGGACAATTTTTTTCGACTTGATTATTTAGGAAGACGCCGGAATTTATAATCGGAGAAACACTGAGGTTTACACCCGGATTTTTCCATTTCCCAGATTTATCCAAACTGTAAGCCTGACAGCCGATATTTTGGCTGGTACAAAAACTTTTATCCACCGTGCTGAGCAGATAACTCACCGTCTTGTCATTAATATCCTTAAAGGAACGGCAGGTAGCGAATTGCCCGCTGCATGTATCAGCCGGAAACTTCCAGGTATTTTTTTCTCTAGTGCAATAAGCATAGTCCGCGCAACTACCGTCGGCATTGGTCTGGACGCAAGTTTGCAGATCAACACAATCTTGCAGACGATTCGGCACGTCAGCACTCGCAAGGCTGGCGCTATTTACGAGAGCTTTGCATTTAGCGAGCGGGGCTTTCAACACCCAATTCGGATCGATCAAATGGCAGTACGGATGAGCTGGATCCTCCACGGCCAAATTCGGTCCGCAATCCGAAAATCCATTCACTACCTGGCTCAATTTCCAAGGCTGGCTGACATCGCTTCTTTGCGCGGCCAACTCAAACCCGAGCGGCAAAATACGAACCTGGCGTAGAACGCGAGCGTTATTCAAACAATATCCGGTGCGGTAACAATTAATATCATTATTTTTTGTTTCGGCAAGAGGAGAAACAAAAGTTTTGTTGCCGTCTAATATCCCGGCCTTAATCGCCGCGCCAATCGTCATTTGCTGGTTGATGGCATTGACCAAATCGTCACCAAGGCGGCAATTGTAAATGCCAGGACTATCAGGGCAACTATTTAATTGTGAGACCAAATCATATTGTGTCGGCTCTTGAATTTTAACGGCCGTCAAATAGCTAAAAAAACTCTGCGCCGCCGCCCGACCCAAAGAAGAAAGACCTGCGCCCTCGTAACTCAGAGGATTTCCGGTGCTTCCAAAGCCGCCACCCGCTCCGGCACCTCCCGCTCCCGATGTACCGCTACAGCCGGCGCCGCCGAGACCGCCAACACAAAGCCCGAAAGGAAGGATACCTTTAGTTTGAAAATTATTGATGATGTTGCTACCGAGGGTGCTTAGAAAAATCGAAAGAATAGTCGGAAAAACCTTAACGTCGCCTGAGGCAAGCGCGGCATTCAAGGTCGCTTCGTTTGATTTGACAGTCTCATCCGGAGTCTGACTGCCTGCGACTTTCTTCACATCCTGAGCTGGGGTCGTAATATCGCCGCTCACCTTAGTTTCAGCTGATTTGAAACCCTGGCCTTCGGTTCGACTAAGGGTGGCGGATTCCCTTTGCGACCTGACAAGATTACCGATTTTTTCTGTTTGCTGGGCATAAATTCCAAAATCACTGTCATCCGCCTTAAGACTAACATTGAACGCCCCTGTCAAGGCACCGGGTTCGGAAAATTTACTAAGACCACTTTTCCAGGCGTCAAAAAATTGACGAGTATTACAAGCTGGTTTAGGCGGAGGACTGCCGCCAAATTCAGTTCTGAGACCTACTTTCAACGCGAGGTCTACTTTGATATCCGGAACTTTACACAAATTCAGACCATTAGCTTCTCCTAACGCTCCGATTGCAGTGCCACCGGCATCATTGGCAACGTCTTCCAGATAACTGCCGAAGCCCTTTTGGAAAGCCATCGCTCCCTGGCCTTTTCCGCCAGAAGCGACCCATACTGCCGAATCATACGCAACTTTACGTAAAACGAAAGAAGCAGTCTTGACACCGGCGTTGAGGAGCGCCGCTTTAAGAAAGCCTAAAATAGTATCGATTATCTTATTCGTCACATCTGGGACACTCGCATCAACTAATACCGGCATACCGGCCTGCGCCGCCTGTGGCAAGAATACC
Organism: bacterium; assembly: GCA_021812425.1. Classification (GTDB taxonomy): domain Bacteria; phylum Patescibacteriota; class Patescibacteriia; order Magasanikbacterales; family GWA2-37-8; genus JAKANM01. Next base: position 19,911 of record JAKANM010000005.1, read on the forward strand.
CCCGCCGTCCCCACGAACAAAAAAATCGCGACTATCACGCCGAAACTAAATTTTTTGAATCGTGAAAACATAATCAACGAGTGGAAGTGGCAGTAAGAGTGCTGCTAGCCATCAGCTGAGCAACCATCGACAACAATTCTTGATCGGTAAGTTTGTTTAAAATTTCTTTTTTCATCCCGGATTGAACAAGGAGTTCCCTGATCTGAGCCGGATCGCTTACAATTTGATTTATATTCTTCGGAATATTTTCAGCGCTGGACGGAAATGCGATGGTAGTCGTCGGTCCAAGCGGAGTACCGGCGTCAGAACAATTCTTGCCGGCGTTGGCGCAACGCGCCAATCCTTTCGCAACTACTTCCTTATCACTCATGCCGTAACCAAAAGTATCATACAGATATGGACTGGTACCATAGGTATACAGCTCATCAAAATCTGAGAGGCCGTCGCCGTCCGTGTCTCGATAACGAAGCGCGTCGACATCGTTGACCTGATCTTTGAGTGAAGCAGGAATTTTACTGTTGAGGGCAAAAGGCGCAAGCATCGTGTTGCGAATTTGTAACACTCCGAGCGTCAGCCCCATCACCGCAAAAACTAATAATAACACAAAACCAGTCTTCTGCTCAGCAGTAAGACTTCGCTTCGCTGAACCCGCTGGTTGTTCGTCCGGCATACGGCGAAAAGTAGATTTTTGCTTGTCGTTATTATATCACACTACGGTCGGAGTGGTAAGTGGATAACTGGTCATTCTGAGCAAAGCGAAGGATCTCTTACGGTTGAGATATAAAGGATTCTTCGTTTCACTCAGAATGACAGTTGTCGAAACAATTCAATCCAATCATTCACTGATAATTCCTGCGCTCTGATGGTCGGTAAAAAATTCAATTCTTCAAAAATTTTCCGGAGTTTCTCCTTATTTTCTTTACCAATGAACGGCTCAAGATTTTTCGTCAACAACTTTCTCCGATTCGCAAATCCTGCCTTCACCAGGCTAAAAAAATTTTTATCGTCGCTCCAAATGTCATCCTGAGGCGTAGCCGAAGGATCCCTTAAACCACCAGACACAAGGGATTCTTCGCTCCGCTCAGAATGACAAGTGTGCTGTCTTGGTATGATCGATATCACCGCCGAATCCACCCGCGGCGACGGCCAAAAGCTCTCCCGAGGAACAATAAACTCCAGCTTTGGTTCAGCATAATATTGCACCGATACCGAGAGCAACGACATCTCCCCAGGCTCGGCGCAAATCCTCTCCGCCACTTCCTTTTGGACCATGAGCACCATCGCCTCTGGGGGGGGTGCAGTTTCAAGAAATAAACGAATGACCGCCGATGTGATCTGATATGGTAAATTCGCCACGACTTTGAATTTTGGAAATTGGAAATTAGGATTTAGGAATTGCTTCAAAACGTTTCCCCAAACAATTTCAATATTACGCTCGTCATTTCGAGCAGAGCGAGAAATCTCTGTCATAATTGTCGAATCGGACAGAGATCTTTCACTTCGTTCAAGATGACAACCATGTTCTTCCCAATACGGCTGAAGTTTTTTTTCAATTTCAAAACTAATCACTCTACCGGCTCTTTCTGCGAGCGGAAAGGTAAGAACACCGAAGCCGGGACCGACCTCGACGATTGTCTCATCTTTTGTAACCGCGGCGACCTCTAAAATTTTATTTAGAATCTCTTCATCAATTAAATAATTCTGACCATATTTCTTGGATGGATTCAGATTATATTTCGACGCGAGGTGAAATAGGTAATCTGGATTGTACAAATTTGGCATATTTTGTCTGTCATCCTGAGTGAAACGAAGGATCCCTTATGTCCACTCATCACTCAAGTCTTTCCATGTTGGATTAACCATTTTTATAAGCGAAACCTTGAACAATCGTTTTTTTCCTTTTAAATATTTCTCCCGATTTATTGCTTGATTTATATCTGAATAATCTTCATAATAAACCAACTTTTTGCAACCATATTTTTTTGAAAAATCGTCAACTAATTCTAGTCTATGTTCAGAAATCCTTCTTTGCAAATCGTTCGTAACACCAATATACAATGTACCACTAAGACTAGCTAGAATATAAACATGATATGTTTTCATAGTTTAAGGGATTCTTCGCTCCGCTCAGAATGACACTGTTGCCTGTTCAGAATGACAATTTTATTTCTCTTTCACCCGTCACTCGCGAGTGACAGGTTTCAGCCCAGCGCTCGTATACCGATTCGACGCGTTCCAAAGCATCCAGCCGGCGGAGGTATACTTTTCCACCGCGTTAATTTCCGCCCTGATCATCTCGCCATCGTAAACTGCTCCAAGATCAAACGCCTGAAGCCAAGGCCGAAGTTCGGCGCGGCTGTTTTTGAAACGAGGAACGCCCAACGTCATGCCATGGGTAATAACCAAATCAGGGTGAGCGGCCGGATTCTGAAGCCCGAGGTGGCCGGGCGGATAGTGCGAGGGATACATCATCGGAGAAATATAGTCCGCTACCGGAAGCGCGTCATCAAGCCGCTGGCCGATATTCATATCATCCTCGCCCGTCTTCTCCATCACAAACCCAAACATATCAAACGAAATCCAGGCCGACAGAAAACGCAACTCCGAGGTTAAATAATTATAAAATTTTGCCAGCGTATGGTATTTTTTTTGACCGATGTCGCTATAGACTACCGTCGCCATATTGCCGTCGGAAGGAAAACGAATATAATCAAAATTTATTTCATCAAAGCCATATTTTATCGCATCCTTCGCGATCGCCACATTATACTCCCAGACTTCCTTTTTGGTGGCGTCTACCCAGGCAAGTCCCTTGTGATCGCGCCACAGTCCGCCGCCTTGTCTTTTTAGCGCCAAATCAGGATTTCTCTCCGCCAAAATCGGATCCTGGAACACAGTCTGACGGGCAATAACATAAATATGATGGGCATGTAATTTTTTAATCGTCGCGGCGAGGTCATAATACCGATTGTCCACCAAATGCATTTTTATCGCGAGCGGCACCTGAGTTTTGAACAATACCAGGCCGCTATAATCCTTGATATCCATCACCACGGCGTTGAGTTCGGTGCGATCTATAAGATTAATTATCTCATCAATTTTTTTCGGGCTGCCGGCGGAGTAAGCCGTCAGATAAACGGCTTTAACAATTTGCTTTGGAGTTTTATGCCGCCTTGATAAGACCGCAATCGAACTTGATGTAGATCTGCCGACAATATCAATGGTGATCCGATCGAGATCAGTGTTGACCGATTGCCAAGTATAAACAATGCAAAAAAAAGCGGCGACGCTGGCGATTGCAACGGCTGAAATAAATATTTTTGGGTTTATAATCCGATTCATAACTCAACCTTTAATTCGCCCTGCCTCAAAACCGAAAATTTTCCGCCGACAACTCCTATTATCGTGGTCGGCTGGCGTTTTGGCAAAACGCCATAATTCAAAATCAGATCCGGTTGAGCGGGGCGATTTTCAAATGTTTTATAAATTTCATCAGCGTCGTAAATTTCACCGACATCGGAAATGTTCGCCGACGTTGCCACCAGCGGGCGGCCGATCTTCTCGGTGATTGATATAAGCAGTGGAAAATCCGTAACTCTGACTGCCAGCGTCCCATCCCGCGACACGACACCGTTGGCCAAACTTTCGCTCCGCGCTTCTCCAACTATCGTCACCGCTCCCGGCCAATATTTTATTGCCAATTTGTTCAACGTTTGATTCCATTTTAGATATTTCTTCGCCATCTCTATCGTCGGCACGACGACGAGCATCGGCTTATCGGATTTTCTGCCTTTAATTTTGAAAATTTCGTCGACGGATTTTTGATTCGTCGCGTCACAGCCGAGGCCATAGGAAGTTTCGGTCGGAAATACAATAATTTTACCGTTCAAAATCTCAACGATAATTTCGGATAAATTGCATTCGGAAAGTATTTTCATATTCGATTTGTCCAACGCCGTTTGTTATGTCATTCCCGGCCATGACCGGGAATCCACAATTACCCAAATGGATTTAATTCACTATACAAATCTTTCCACTCTGGATTCTCTTTAGTAATTAAATCAATTTTCCATTCTCGATTCCACTTTTTAACTTGTGTTTCTCTGGCAATGGCAACATTTACATCATTATATTCTTCGTAATAAACCAAATCGTGTACTTGATATTTTTTTGTAAATCCATCTTTTTGATCATTTTTGTGTTCGTAAATTCGGCGAATTAGACTATTGGTAACGCCGACGTATAATGTGCCATTTCGACCGCTTGCTAAAATATATAAATAGTAATTGTTGCCCAACATAAACAGAAAACGAATTGTGGATTCCCGATGCTGCTCGGGAATGACATCGCTTACTTTTTAATCCATTTCAAATAAGCCTCACTTAACGGCAACAACTCACCCTCCAACACGGACTCCGGATCCGTCGATTCATAGTCGGTCCGATGATCCTTCACGAGATGATACGGATGCAGAACATACGACCGGATCTGATTTCCCCACTCTGCGGATTTATATTCGCCGCGGAGCTCCTGCCTTTCCTTCGCGCGTTTCTCTTCCTCAAGCCGATGCAAGCGCGCGCGCAAAATTTTCATCGCCATTTCTTTGTTCTGTTGCTGAGAACGTTCGTTCTGACACTGAACGGTGATATTGGTCGGCAAGTGCACGATGCGCACGGCGGAGTAGGTCGTATTCACGCTCTGACCGCCTTTACCGCCCGACATAAAAGTATCGATCCGTAAATCCTCGGGCTTGATTTCGATCTCGGCAGTCTCTTCGATTTCCGGCAGCACCTCGATGAGAGCAAACGAAGTGTGCCGCATTTTCTCCGCGTCAAAAGGTGAAATTCGCACCAATCGATGCACCCCGTGCTCGGACTTCAAATAGCCGAATGCGTAAGCTCCTTTTACTTCAAACATGATCGATTTGTATCCAGCTTCCGCGCCGCGAGATTCATCGACAATGCGGGTCGTCCAGCCTTGCTTCTCCGAAAAACGCATCACCATCCGCGTCAACATCTCCGCCCAGTCCTGCGCTTCGGTCCCGCCGCTACCGGCGTGAATCGCGATAATCGCATTGCTCCGGTCGTACGGACCGTTGAGCAGGAGCACAAACTCATAATCCGAAAATTGCTTTTCGAGTTCCGAAGTCTGCGCGTCAACCTCTTTTTTTATTTCCGCGTCTCCAGAAATCGCCAGCTCCTCCAAATCTTTAACTTTTTGCTCGATCTCATTCCACCTCTCAACTTCCTTTTTGATATCCTTGTAATCCTCCGAAATATTCTGCGCCTCGGCCTTGCGTGACCAAAAATCAGGCGCGTTCATTTCCTCTTCAAGCGCTGACATTTTTTTTTCTAAATCCGAAAATTTCAAAAGTTTCTTGATTTTTTTTATTTTTTCGCGAAGATTCTGCAGACGCTCCGACATAACGGAAAACTTAAAAAATCCGAACCGCGCCAAGTACGAGCGCCAGTGTCAAAGAATTGCCGACGATAACTCCGGCAAATAGGTATGGCAAAGCTTTATGCATCGGAAAACCCAAAATAAAAGCGATGAGGGAGGCGGTAAAAGCGCCATTTAACGGGTGAGGAACGCTGAGAAAAATCATCAGGCCAATCAGACCATACTTTTCATATTTAGCGAATTTGGCTTGCGCGTGCTCGACGGATTTAACCCAAGTTCTGCCGAAAATACTATCGTGCTTCGAGAGCCAGAGATGAAACTTATCTGCCAACAAAAGGATCAAAACCACCGGCACCATGTTCGAAAGAACCACAATCACGAATGCTTCAACTACCGGGAGGTGGTATTTCAAGACAGCAATCGGGAGAGCAAAACGCTCAAGAACAGGCAAAATGGCCATCAGCATTACGCTGACGGCCGGGGGAAATCCGGAGAAAAAATGTAGAATTGCTCCTGTCATGCGGCGTATGTTACAGGAAAAATTAGTTTTTTACAAGCGCCGAAAAGAGAATAAAAAATCCCCTACATTTCTGCACGGGATTTTTATTTTAATTCTATCTAATATTTACTAAGAACCTCGATAACATTATTAGTTAAAGAGTCAATTTCCTTTACTGCTTTTTCTTGAAGTTGTTTTGTACCTTCCAAATTAAGCTCATTGACTCTAGTCCTATCAAACTCTTGAATTGCAAGATGATTTTCCATTGAAATAGCCGGCAGTTGCCCATAATCCTGTGTCAATCCTATGGAACTTTTCCAACTTTTTTCAACAAGACCATTCCGACCATGTTTCTCAGATAAATACTTCTTGACTTCTTCAGGAATAATATCCGTCCAATCTCTTTGTCTTCTAACGACTCTTTGACTATAAATATTAAAGGCATTATTTATATAACCAATAAAAAGTGCATCTCCTTTAAGTACGTGATCACTTGGTGTGCTCCCTGAAACTGCCACTGCCTTCGCAGTATTGTGCCACTGTTTTTTCCAACCTTCAAAGACTGTGCCCAAATTTTTTATACCTTGAACACTATAACTATCAGGGGTAAGAGGAAAAATAAAATATTCAGCACCCAAAAATACTATTCTGTTCAATATTCCAAGACTAGGAGAGGTATCAATAACAAATATGTCTATACCATCCGCCGCTCCTCTTGTATTCAAATATCTATCAATAGCACTCGTATCCGAGTAACCTCTTAAATTTCCAGCAGCAGCTTCAGTAAACCCGTTAATAAGAAGATTTTCAAACAACGAAAGTTGCACATCACCGGGTAATATAAACAAATTTTCACGTACGTGCTGCAGTGGTATTCCGGTATCAACGTCCCCTTTGCCTTCAATTTTTGGTTTCAGAACATCAAAAATTGTCTTGATTGTACCAGAGAATAAATTCTCTTCATAAAAAGTATGTCCCAACGTCTGCAAAGTTAAATTACATTGAGGGTCTAAATCAACCAACGCTGTTTTGTAACCTTTCTTTGAAAAATCAACCGCACAATGAAAAGCAAGCGTTGTTTTTCCAACACCACCTTTGTTATTGCAGAAAACTAATTTTTTAGGCCTTGCGAATTTCATGGACTTTTTATTTCTTACTTTTATTAATATAACATATTAATCAATCATATACAACAACAAGCGATGGTAAATTTCAAGAATAAAACTATCCCAATGGATACCGACGCAATTGTTTAGTTCTGGTTGTTATTAATTTTTACATCATCCCACCCATACCGCCCATACCCCCGCCCATCGGCGGCATTGCGGGTTCGTCTTTCTTTGGAAGATCAGCAACGATCGCCTCAGTGGTAAGGAACATACCGGCAATCGAAGCAGCGTTCTGAAGCGCGCTACGAGTAACTTTGGTCGGATCGATGACGCCGGCCTTCACCATATCTTCATACTTGGCAGTCACAGCGTTATAGCCAATGTTGCCGCTTTGTTTCTTCACTTCTTCCACGACCACCGCGCCATCCACGCCGGCATTCTCTGCGATCTGACGTAGCGGCTCTTCAAGCGCGCGGCGCAAAATGTTCACGGCGAGCATTTCTTCAACATCAAGCTTAATGCCATCGAGTGCTTTAATCGCGCGAAGTAAAGCTACACCACCGCCAGGAACTATGCCTTCTTCTTGCGCGGCTTTGGTCGCGCCGACCGCGTCTTCGATGCGGTGTTTTACTTCTTTCATTTCAGTTTCAGTCGCGGCTCCAACTTTGATGATCGCCACGCCGCCGGCAAGTTTTGCCAAGCGTTCCTGAAGTTTTTCTTTATCAAAATCACTATCGCTCTGATCAATAGATTTACGAATCACGGCGACGCGATCGGCAATGGCAATCTTCTCGCCTTTACCTTCTACGATCGTGCAGTTTTCCTTGGTGGCGATTACTTTATGCGCACGACCGAGATCTTCAAGCTCAGTTTTGTCGAGCTTAAGGCCGAGGTCGTCGGTAATAACTTTGCCGCCGGTCAGGACCGCAATGTCTTGCAACATTTCTTTTCTGCGATCTCCGAAGCCAGGCGCTTTGACGGCGAGCACATTGAAAGTACCGCGAAGTTTGTTGAGGACGAAAGTCGTAAGCGCTTCACCGTCGACATCTTCGGCGATGATAACAATATCTTTCTTGCCGCTCTGAGCTAATTTTTCGAGGAGCGGAAGAACATCATGGATTGATGAGATTTTTTTGTCGGTAATGAGAATGTATGGATCGTTATATTCAGCTTCCATGCGATCGGCATTGGTCACCATGTAGGCCGAAACATAACCCTTATCAAAACGCATGCCCTGCACGGTCTCGATCTCCATACCAAATGACGGCGATTCTTCGACGGTAATGACACCATCTTTACCCACCGCTTTCATCGCGTCGGCAATTTTCATCCCAATCTCTTTGTCGTTGGCTGAGATCGAAGCGACATTGGCGATTTCATTTTGTTCAACCGGTTTGGAAATTTTCTCTTTGAGTTCCTTCACGATCGCTTCCACGCATTTATCGATACCGCGCTTCAGCGCGACGGCGTTGGCGCCGGCGGTCACAACTTTTAGACCTTGCGTAACGATCGCTTGAGTAAGCACTGTGGCAGTAGTAGTACCGTCTCCGACATCATCGTTGGTCTTGCTCGCGACTTCCTTGACGAGTTCGACACCGGCATTTTCAAATTTGTCTTCCACTTCAATTTCTTTGGCAACCGTGACGCCGTCTTTAGTGATCATCGGCGCGCCGAAACCTTTATCAAGCACGACGTTGCGGCCCTTCGGACCGAGCGTAACTTTCACCACGTTGGCGAGCGTGTTCACACCCGCGACCAATTTGCGTCGAGCTTCATCGCTGTATAATATTTGTTTAGGCATATATAAAAATTATTTTTCAATCACGCCGAGGATGTCGTCCGCGGAGACAATCTTAAATTCCTCTTTATCCATTTTCACCGCTTCGCCGCCCCAATTTTTGAGAATCACATGGTCCCCTACCTTCACTTCCATTTTTGATCTGGTGCCGTCGTCGAGCATTTTGCCCGGGCCGATAGCGATCACTTCCCCTTCTGGTTTCTTTTCGTCCTTTTCAGGAAGAACTAGGCCAAAGGCGGTGACTTCGTCAGCCTTTTTCTGGCGAACGAGAATATTGTCGCCGAGCGGTCTGATACGCATATTTTTTTAATTTATTGTAATTAATTTTATCACTCAGTAAATTAGAGTGATAATTCATTCGTAAGTGTCATTTTAATCTCAGACACAAAAAATGTCAAGCCATCCTGACAGCGCAAAGTAACGGATCCGATAGACGAGAAGAAAAATTACACCAAAACTTTATCAGACTTAATTCTTTCGAGAAGTTCTTCAAAATGATTTGACTCCTTGAAATCCAAACCATCGCGATCGATCACTACCACATTTCTTTTGCTTTGCTGTCCCTTAAAAAATTTTTCCTGTATCGCATTGATCGGCAAAATCGTCCGCTGAATATATTCCTCCGAATTATCGAATTCGCGCTTACCTTTTTTGACGAATTCTCTGATCCCTTCTTCAGAATTATGAAGTAAAATTACCAAATCCGGCCAGCCAAACATCTGTCGGTCGATCTCGGCGAGCTCATCCACCACTTCACGTTCAAATCCAGTCGTGGACTCGAGATAAAGCTGATAGCTAATCCAAAAATTATCAAGAATCACAATTCGTCCCTGGCGTTTTAGTTCCTCTGCCTCAAGATAAATTTTTACCTGTTGATTTCTAAACCACAGGTGCCGCTCAATATCCCTCATCCCCTTCTTCAAATTTTCCTGAATCCGAATCGGCAATTCCTCTTCGATGAACGGCGTACCGCCGTAATATTCCGCGAGTTTTTTTGTTAAAAAAGATTTCCCGCTTCTCGGTCCTCCAACCACAGCGATTATTCTTCCTTCAGACATAATAAAAAAAATTATAAGGCCTCCGATTTGTTTCTGATACAAAGTCCAAACACCACCCACCATAAAATAATGCCGGCATAAAGACTCCACCAATAATGATCAAACGCGCCGATGATGAGCGGCACGAACACGACCGGCAACATTTCCGGATTTCGCGCGCGAACCAACAAAATAAGTCTCCCGAAAACTGCCAGCCAAACGATTGCGCCCAGTATACCCCATTCTGTCAAAATTAGCACGTAGATATTGTGGACGGGCTGATATGCATAGCCCGGGAGGGATGGATTGGCGCGGAATAACGCGAGCGTGTAGGCCCCGGGACCAACGCCTAGAAACGGATGCTGACGAAAAAAATTCGCGGAGTCGGAGTACTGCTCGGCGCGTTCAGAAACAGAAACGTCTTCCAGATGATTTGAAAAATTAAGTCTGGCAGTGAATAAAAATTCAAAATTATAAAATAAAACCGTGAAAACTAGCAGGTAAAAAATTGATTGCTTGATATACATGCCATAAAGATGCAACCGATTGAAAAAATTAAATTTCCTGACGAGCAAAAATAACCCTATCAAAACCCACCCGAATAAAACCGCGAGATAGGCGGAACGTGAAAAAGACAAAATGAGCCCGGTCAAGATTATTGCCTGGCCAAGCGTCAAAAAAATCTTGTGTGAGGGCCGGCTATTCAGATACATGAGGAGACCAAGAATAAAAATAACCGCGAGGTATCCCCCCAAAATATTCGGAGAGCCAAAACTTCCGTAAGCCCTGAGCCATCGTCCCAACCCTGAATCAATCACAAAACTCCCCGGCTGGTTCGCGGCCTGCGCCGCGAGGCCTAGCCATTTGTTGGCAAAAATATTTTGCGTGAAAAATTGATATGAACCAAGCAGGGCCTGCGCCACGCCGCCACCCCAGAACGCGAGGAGAAGATGCCTCGGTCTTTCAAAATTCACAATCAAGAGAAAAAGACAAAACCCCTCGAGAAGAAGAAAAACAAAATTTAATGATATGCCAATATCAATACTATGCAAGACTTCGACGCTAAGAAAAAACAAAAAAATTAACGTGAGAAAAAAATCGCGTCGGTGAGCTTGCCAATGCAGTTTTCCAAACAAATGCGCTAATTTCCGCTTATAAATCAGATCAACCAAAAATAAAATTATTATTATCCAAAGGAAAATCTCCGTGCCATACCAACTAGCGCTACCATATTCCCAAAAATCTCCATTCAAGAATTTCGAATCATACATCCACCGTGTCTGCCACGGCATGAGGAAGAGAAAGGCAAGCAGTAAAATTCGATAAAATTTTGAAATCATATAAAGTGTCATTTCGAGTGAAACGAGAAATCTCTGTCACAAACAATCGGACAGGGATCTCTCACTGCGTTCGAGATGACAAATTGGAACTGCACCTTGCTAGCCACTTTTCACGCATGCCAAGACGCGCGTCATTTTCATGAAATTTTAATATGCCATCGGTCAAAACAACATCCACCCCGCCCGCTTTGGCTTTTTCCTTAATATTGGAACGTAGTTTCGCCCACTGAAATTGTTTCAACTGCCGCTCAACAAAATTTCCAAGCCTGCCGCTAAGGCACCATTCTTTAAATTTCTTGACCATGCCGTCGGCCGAATAAATCCCGGATAAATATTTATAATCATCAAAATCCGCGTTCCGTAAAAATTCCGACACCCACGCATTTTCACTTTGAATTTTTTGTGAAATCTTCTGCCCTGGATCATAGAGCGGATACAGTTGTCGAAGCCAGATTGCCAAATAGATATCATCGCTCGCCACGCGCCAAGGCGCCAGATTCAAATCATTTACGGAAGCAAAAAAAGACAAGCAGATATGCCCCGCGCTGTGTTCAGCGTTTGTCCTTAGCCCGAATATTTTTAAAATGATATTAGTACAAAAACGCACCAGCCAAAGACGGCCCGCTTCAGCCACAACGAAAAAATCAATATCACTTTTTTCAACGGCCATTTCCGCGGCGACCGAATTACAGACAAAGATCGCTCGGACAAACGGCAGCCAACCGATCAACCGCGCGCCGAGCTCCGCGCGCCTCAGCCGCTCCTCCGTCGGGATCACTGACTCCTCTCGGCGGCGTAAGGTGGAAGATCTTCCAGGAAAAAAATAAAAACCATCTTTTGTTTCCAAGGTTTGATTATTTGAGAGCCGGTGGAGACTGCCGTAGCAATCCTGAAGTTCCGCTTTATCTTTCCAAAGGAACGCAAAAATTTCCTCTGGCGTCAGAGCAAAATCAAAAGTGTCAAAATAGGCAATAGTGGCGAGGATGGCGGAGTCGGTAGACATAGTGACTGATAGTATATCCCGATTTTGCTTTGGCGCAAAATCAAAACAAAAAAAGCCCGCTGTTGGCGAGCCTGCCTGCCGGCAGGCAGGCCTTTTTAAATTGAGATAAAGTATTATTTGGTGATTTCTTTTACCACTTCATTCACGGCCTCAGGGTTGCTTTTCTTGAACACGTACCACTGCTGTAATACCATGAGTACAGTGCTGAAAAACCAATACAACGAAAGCCCCGCCGGCAAACGGAAGCCGATCAAAGCGG
>JAKANM010000005.1:32365-32938 GCA_021812425.1 bacterium
CATCACCGGCATCACATAGAGCATTTGCTTGTTCATGACAGCGGCCATATCTTCATCCTTGGCGCCGGCGCCAGCCTCTTTCGGCGGCGTCTTCCGGCTAAGCATTTTGGCCTGGAAAAATTGAGCGATACCAGCCAAGATCGCAAGCACGACGTTCGGGACGGCGAGATTTAAGAGTCCAAATGACATTATATTCAGAGTCCCCGGGTTCCTGACGAACGGATAAAGATTCTGAGCGATATTCTTTGATGCGAGTCCGTCCTGCATGACCCAAAACAAAGCCAAAAGAAGCGGCAGTTGAACAAGCATCGGGAGGCAGGAGGTAAACGGATTGATCTTGTTATTTTTATATAGATCCATCGTCGCCTGCGCTTGCTTTTGCTTGTCGTCCTTAAATTCTTTCTTAATGGCATCAAGCTTCGGCTGTAAATCCTGAAGATTTTTCTGGGCTTTGATCGAAGCGGCCGTGAGCGGATACAAAATAACGCGTGTCAAAATCGTGACCGCTAATATTACGAGGCCGAGATCGTGGCCCGGTAAAATATTATACAATCCAACAAATAAGTTGAAGAG
>JAKANM010000034.1 GCA_021812425.1 bacterium
GCCGGATATGGAGAGGCGGTGGATCCGAGACTTATCGTCGCAAATATTGTAAAGCTGGCCTTAGGCTTGGTAGCGACAATAATTTTTGTTTTGATGATTTTCGCCGGATATAAATGGATGACAGCCGGCGGCAATGAGGATCAGATTGCTGATGCGAAGCGGATGATTTTTAATTCTACGATCGGCCTCATTATAATTTTGGCGGCTTATGGCATCACGATTTTGATTACTAATTTGGCGCTTGGACGGACTCTCAGTAGCGGTGCTCAAACTGGTTCGTCGTTGGAGGAGGGAACTAAAAGCACTATTTGCACTAATGCTCCTTGGTTTTGTCATTAGTTCAACTGACGAGTATGAAAATCTGGTTTTACTACGCGAAGTCTGGCGGGGGGCACAAAGCTCCTGCCGAGGCTTTGGCTCGTGAAATGCAAAAGTTGTATCCGGATCAGAATATTAAGTTGGTTGATTTGGCTGAGAAGGCCGAACTTTTTTTTAGATATGCGATCGAAGACGGCTACGTATTTTTGATACATTATGTTTCATGGGTGTATTCGTTAATTTATCTTTTAAATAATTGGCGGCCAGTGATTACCGTTGAAAACAAAATTATTAATTATTTCGTGAAACCCTGGATCAAAGCTCAGCTAGTGCTTGATCGTCCGGACGGTATTGTTTCCACTCATTTTTTTCTCTCACCGCTCAAAGACGCAATGCGTGAACTAAAACTTTCTATTCCGATAACAGTGGTCGTTACCGAGCCATTTAGCGTGCCGCCTACCTGGTTTTATTTTCCAGAAGATAAATTTATTGTTTTTTCTGCAGAAGCCAAAGCAATTGCCTTGAAGAAAGGGGTGGCGGAAAGCAATGTTGCGGTTTTTCAACCCATTATTAATCACCCGGTTTTAACGCCGGATGAAAATGGTGTTGCGTCGATAAGAGAAAAATATGGTTTAACTAAGGGTAAAAAAATCGTTTTGATTATTGGCGGGGCAAATGGTTTGCCACGCGGCGAGAAAATATTTTCGGCGTTGCTCGGGGATTCGTCCGAGGTTGAGTTTGTCGTGGTTTGCGGAGACAATAAGCACTTTCTGGAAAAAATGCGCGCCCTCTCGGAGAAACATCCAAAGAAAGCGGTGGTGCTGGGGTTTGTGAAAGAGATTTCTGAATTAATCGCTGTTGCCGATTTGGTGATCAGCAAGGCAGGCGCGGGTGTGGTTTTTGAAACATTATTAAACGGCAAACCGTTGCTTATCACTCATTATATTTACGGACAGGAAAAGGGAACGATGGAATTTGTGGTGAAAAAAAATCTTGGCTGGTACGAGCCTCGGCCTTCTCGTATTGCGCAGAAAGTTAGGGATTGTCTTAGTTCCGAGGAGCGTAGCCGGATCGCGGTGTCGCATCAGACTCTCGGTCTTGCCCCGGGAAATCGTGAGATTGCCAATTATCTTTTTCGTCAGTTGTATGGGAGTCAGGCCAGAGGTCGCTGATGCTTCGGCGGTAAAGGCTTGATTTTTTCCGTTTTATGGCCTATAATGTACAAACTTAGAAAGTCTACAGCGGGGTGGCCTTGGTATAATGGTTATTACGCGAGATTGTGGCTCTCGCAATACGGGTTCAATTCCCGTAGGCCACCCCGGTGGAGATTTTAAAACCAGCGACAAATAGCGCTGGTTTTTTTGTCCGAATTTTGTTATAATATTTGTGACCCTGCTAGGAATCGACTAGGTCTAGAGCTTACCCGCCCGCCCGCCTGACGCGCTTAGTGTCCTCACTAGGAATCGAACCTAGGTCTAGAGCTTAGAAGGCTCTCGTTCTATCCACTGAACTATGAGGACATCAGGCGTGTCGGGCGGGGAAGGTTGCTGTTCTATCCATTGAACTACAAGGTCGAAGTGCCGTTATAATATGTTATTTATTATGAAAAAGCAAGGTTTGAAGAAAATTGGTCTGTTTTTTATGATGGTAGTATTTTCCCTGAGGGTCACACAATTTTCATTTGCCCAAAACTACGGTCTCAGTGACACCGCCGATAAAGCCAATTATGATGTTACCGGCAAAACCAACATCTACTCTCTGCTTGGGGTCGCGGTGAAAGGTTTTTTGGCGGCACTATCTATCGTTTTTTTCTATTTAATTTCATATGCCGGCATAATGTGGATGAAAGCTCGCGGCAATGTTGATGAAGTGACTCAAGCCAAGGTTATGATTGAGGAGGCTGTTATCGGCCTTGTAGTTGTTGTGTCAGCTTATGCTTTGACGAATTTTATACTTGGTCGTCTGAATCTCTGACGGCTTGTTTTCATTGACAAAATATCGGCCGCCTGCTATACTCAACCCATTAAATATACAACCCCAAACGAGTGAGGACATGCCCTCATTACGCTTGGTAACATCTATGCATGTATGATAGACACAAAGAAAAAACAGGCAATCATCAAGAAATTTCAGACTCATGCCGGAGACACCGGTTCGAGCGAGGTCCAAATTGCGATTTTGACCGCCGAAATCGAGGAACTTAGCCTTCATTTGAAGACCCATCCAAAGGATCATTCGTCCCGCCGCGGCCTTCTGCGCAAGGTTAATTCGCGTCGCAGTTTGATTCGTTTTTTGAAACGTGAAAATCCGGAGAGTTACGAAAAACTTATGAAAAAACTTAAAATAAAACCAGGTCGCGTGATTGAGAAGCTAGGCGCTCCTGTCGCAGTAGCTGAGGAAGAAGAGTTGGAAGTAGACGCGGCCGCGCTCGTAGAAGAACATGAAACCGCAACTAAATAAAAAAGCTCATCCATTGAAACATCCCGACCAGCGCGTGGGGGTGTTTATTGATGTCCAGAACATGTACTACAGCGCCAAAAATCTTTTCAGCGCTAAGGTAAATTTTGGAAATATTGTTCAGGAAGCGATCGCCGGACGCAAAATGATTCGCGCGATTGCATACGTGGTGAGTACCGAAGGCAAAGAGGAACAGCCGTTTTTTGATGCTTTGTACAATCTCGGGATCGAAACCAAAGACAAGCCACTGCAAATCTTTTTCGGTGGCGAGAAAAAAGCCGACTGGGATGTCGGGATCGCGGTAGACGCAATTCGTTTTTCTCCAAGTCTTGACGCGATTATTCTTGTGAGCGGTGACGGCGATTATGTGCCGCTGGTCGAATATTTACGAAATCAGGGCAAGCAGGTTGAAGTGATGGCCTTTGGCGAAACTACCTCCAGCAAACTGATCGATTCGGCTGATGATTTTATCGACCTCAGTTCTAATAAAGGAAAGTTTTTGATTCAGGATCGAAGGTATAGCGCTAAATTAGCTCGACCGAATGTAGCTCCTCCGGTTGTTAAAAAATAAAATAAGTTTATTTAATTCATGGGGTTGGTCGGTGGACACAAAGACCTTCGTTGAGGTCTGAAGCTCACTGGTCAACTTCAGCCCTCCTTCGCAAAAGCGATGGTGGGCAAGAAAGGACAATTTAATATGGACGTCAAACAATGGTCGCTCCCTTGGGGCGGCAGGACACTCTCGGTGGAAACCGGGAAATTTTCGTTACAGGCAAACGCTTCATGCACGGTTCGCTATGGGGACACGGTCATCCTCGCGACCGCTGTGATGAGCAAAAATACCCGCGAAGGGATGGATTTTTTTCCGCTCATGGTGAATTTTGAAGAAAAGCTTTATGCCGCCGGCAAGATCAAAGGTAGCCGCTTTATCAAGCGCGAAGGCCGACCGACCGAAGACGCGATTCTTTCCGGACGTTTGGTGGATCGATCAATCCGTCCGCTTTTTGACAGCAACCTGCGCAACGATGTGCAGGTGATTCTGACTGCGCTTTCTTATGATGGGGAAAACGATCCGCAAATTCCGGCGCTCGTTGCCGCTTCCATTGTGCTTTCTATTTCATCAATTCCTTGGAACGGCCCGATCGGCGGCGTTCGAGTCGGCCGCGTCAACGGCGAATGGAAGATTAATCCGAGCTCTATGGAGAGAAGCGTCAGTGATGTTGATCTAATAGTTTCCGGTACTCCTGACAAAGTGGTGATGGTTGAAGCGGGGATAAAAAATGTTCCGGAAGAGCAGATTTTGGCCGCGATGAAATATGGCGCAGAGAATTTGTCACCCGTCATTGATTTAATTAAAAAAATTCAAAAAGAAGTCGGTAAAACAAAAAATGATCTTCTTGTTAATCTCAGTGAGAGCGAGAAGGTGTTGCGTGAAGTCGAGAAAAAAGTAAAAACAATGATTGAAAGTCACGTTAAAGATTGGATGTTTGATAGTGTTAAGAAAAGCCGCCTAGAAAGAGTCGCGATGGTAGATAAGTTTACCGAAGCGGCCAAAGAAATGATGGTAAAGGATGAGGTTGACGCGTCAACGCAAAAAATAGTTCTCGGTCGGGTGAAAGCTTATGTTGAAGAAC
This sequence comes from bacterium, assembly GCA_021812425.1. Classification (GTDB taxonomy): domain Bacteria; phylum Patescibacteriota; class Patescibacteriia; order Magasanikbacterales; family GWA2-37-8; genus JAKANM01. The sequence continues at coordinate 4,410 of JAKANM010000034.1, forward strand.
ATATTTCAGGGGCAATCTTGAAGAGTGATCAACGTCTCGATGGCCGTAAATTAAATGAGGTGAGGCCGCTTCACGTTGAAAAAAATCTTTTGCCGCGCACTCATGGCAGTGCGATGTTCATGCGCGGTGATACGCAGGTACTCTCAGTGGTAACGCTTGGCGCGCCAGGAGACGTCCAGACCCTCGATACGATGGAAGAGGAAGGTACCAAGCGTTACATGCATCATTATAGTGATACTCCGGCGACTTACGGCGAGGCTGGTCCGCTTCGAGGACCTGGCAATCGAGCGATCGGCCACGGTGCCCTCGCGGAGAGGGCGCTTGAACCAGTGCTTCCGGAAGAGAAAGATTTCCCATATACGATTCGCGTTGTTTCCGAAGTGCTTGGCTCGAACGGTTCTAGTTCAATGGCTTCCACCTGCGGTTCAACACTCTCTCTCATGGATGCCGGTGTGCCGATCAAGGAACCAGTGGCCGGCGTGGCGATGGGTCTCGCGAGCGACGAAAAAGGTAAATGGAAAGTTCTCACCGATCTTCAGGATATAGAGGACGGTCCGGGAGGAATGGATTTCAAAATTACTGGTACTTCTTCTGGGATTACCGCTATTCAAATGGACACCAAGACGTTTGGTTTGACCTGGGATATCGTGAAACAGACTTTCACCCAGTCGCATGAAGCGCGCTTGAAGATTCTTGAAGCGATGCGGGCGGTTGTTCCTGAAGTCAGCAAGGAACTTTCAAAATTTGCTCCTCGCATCGTCACCATCATGATCAATCCGGAGAAGATTCGCGATGTGATCGGTTCCGGTGGTAAAATTATCAATAAAATTATCGCCGAGACCGGCGTCCAGATCGATATCGAAGACGACGGACGTGTGTCGATTACTTCTTCTGATGCGGTTGGAATGGAAAAAGCCGTCCAGTGGGTTAAGGATTTGACTCGTGAAGTCGTGGCCGGAGAAATTTTTGAAGGAACAGTTGTTCGTTTGGAAGACTTCGGCGCCTTTGTGCAGGTTCTTCCCGGACAAGACGGCCTTGTTCACGTGAGTGAAATCGCCTGGACGCGTACCGACAAGCCTAGCGATGTGATGCATATCGGCGATAAAGTAAAAGTAATTGTCAAAGAAATAGACAGCATGAACAGGATAAGTTTGAGTATGAAGCAATTGCTTCCGAAACCGGAAGGATTTGTCGAGCGCCCAGCTTTCGATCGGCCGGCTCCGCGACGCGGCGGCCCGGGCGGTGGTGGTGGGTTTCGACGCGGCGGCAGACCATAAATAATTTAAAAAACAGCCGGCCGGCTGTTTTTTGTTTGTTATTGACAAATTTTATGGCGTTGATTCTATAGATGGTGTACATTATTTTTATATGCTAGAGAAATCTACAGGAGGACAAAGGCCGGAAAAATCGGCCTGGAAAAATTTTCATGAAGCAATGGTTGAAGAATCAGAGGTTGAATCTTCTGAAACGTCTTTAGTCGCGGATACGACCATTAGTCAAAAACCACTGAGGTTAATGACTGCCGATGATGAACGTCGGCGGAAGGAAGAGGTTGATATCGAAAGATTGAAGAAAGACCTCAGTCTTGTTGCCGATATGCCCGAAGACCGGCCGGAACAGATAAATGTCGAAGCCTTATCTGAAAAGTTGAACGTTATGCGAGAAGATATTCGCAGGAAGTATGGCATTGACGTAATCGCTTCGTCGCCATCGTTCTTCGCTCGCGCGCGAGTGGGGATGAAAAAGCTTGCGAATGCGGACATGAGACAAGCTATCAAAGAATATAATGATGCGCGTGAACTCAAAACTGCCGCCGAACGACGCCGGCTTATCGTTGAGTCCGCGCTCAAATCGGGAGTGCCAAAGCCTGGCCCGAGACCTCCGCTCGAAGCCACAATGTAACAGCTGCGCATCGGCGGATAATTTTTTAGGCCATTGACAAACCTCTCCGCTTATCCGTATTTATGGTGTATAATAATTATAGTAATTCTTAAAATTTAATTTATGAAAAAAAGCAGGTTTTTATTGGTAGGGGCGCTAGTCGTGCTTCTCGCCGGTGGTGCGTTGTTTGCCTTTCGCGGACAGGCGCGCGCTGAGGATTCACAGGACAGCCAAAATAATTCGTCCTCTACGGAACAAGCCAACGAAGCTAGCGAGAATGCCAGAGAGCAAGCCAAGCAGGCTGCCGAAAATGCCAGGGAGCAGGCAAAACAGGACAGTGAAAATGCAAGGGAAAAGGCAAAGCAGGACAGTGAAGATGTAAATAAAATTGAAGACGAAGAAGATGGAGTCAACAATGAAATTGATAGTTTAGACGCTGAGACGTCATCAACCTTATCAATGTTGATGGAAGTAGATTCAGATAAATTGAAAACTTATGGAGATGTAGTGGCTGTTCTTCAAAATTTCTCGACATCATTGGATCAACTTGCCGAAAAGGCCGGTGTTACAAGTTCCGTGGGATCCGGCTTAAGTCAGCAGGAAATGGCTTTGCTTTCCTCATTAGTTTTGAAGAATAAGCTACCGTTCATTCGTCTCACGGCTCGTATCCAGGAAATTAAAGATCAAATGAAAGCAGTAGTTGATTTGCTGACTCCGCTTGCTGGCGTCGACATTTCGCCATTATTGAAGAAACCGCTTCTCTCAGTAGTAAAAGATTTTAGAGAAGAAGTAAAAAGTTTGGGTGAATTGGAGCACCTAAATTTTGACATCGTTAGTAACGAATTATTTAATTAATTTTATA
>JAKANM010000035.1 GCA_021812425.1 bacterium
TTTAATTCTTGGTTTTCCCGCCGGAGGCGGGCAACTTCAAGCGAACTGGTGCCGGTATTATCCGCCTGGGCTCGTAGCCAAACGTAAATCGCTTTACAACTTACCCCGTGGGTTATCGCCGCTTGAGGGACAGGCCATTATTCGCTCTCAAAACCGCCGCCGCTCGCAAAGCTCGCGTGCCAATCAAAAACTGTGCATAACTTCGCTTTTTGCTATTTCCTTTTTTTTTAAATACTATATAATAACAAACAGGTGAGGAAATATTTTACAACAATGCTTGTCTTGTAAAATTTTCATAACAAAAGTCATTAAAAAATCCTCCAGAAAACGTCGGGAGGATTTTTTAGTCTAATCTAATTTCAATTGCGAGTACTTTACGACTCTCCCTTTTGGAAACACGTCCACTTCGCCGTAAACTCCGTCATATCCGGATATAATTTTGACTTTACCCTGCCGCATATTCTCAATGCCGGTCGCGATGTTTTCATCACTGACCGCTTTTTTAATTTTTTCTATTTCAATATACAACAAAATCGCAAATTCATTCCCAAGTTTTTGCAGCATTGAGCGGTATTCTTTTTCAACTTTCTTGCTGGTAGCTCCGACCTCAAAACTGTTGGCAATAATTTCACGCAACGGTACGATATAGCGGTACGGCACAAAACTATTCGCCACTTCTTTTTCTTTTCGATCGGCGAGATCATCTACGCGATGCATAACGCCAATCGTTAATTTCTTTTTGCAAACCGGACAAATTTCTTTTTCTTTTTTTGTTTCACTCGGTTTCATGCTGACCTTGCACTCGCGATGACCATCGTAATGATACATACCCTCTTCAGGATAAAATTCAATCGTATACAAAAATTTCTTCCTGTCACCCGATTTAATAATTTCCCACATTTTGTCATAACTTGCTTCACTGTCAAACCTAAGCACGTTTGCCTCGCGCCCCAGCTTTTCCAGACTGTGAGCGTCAGAGTTAGAGACCAACGCAATTTTGTCGAGTTGGCTTAGTCGCCTGTTCATTGGCGGATCGCTGGACAACCCGGTTTCAATCGCGAAAATATCCGGCGTCAATTCTTCAAAACATTCCTCGAGCGAATCATAACCAGACTTCGAACCAAATACCGCGAACCATGGCGTCCAGGCGTGCGCTGGAATTACCACCATTCGTTTATCGATATCACGACAAAGCTGAACGATTTCCTTGCCCGAAATTCCCATAATCGGACGACCGTCGGATTTCAAATTTACCCCCCGATCTTCGAGCGCGGCGATAAAAGCGCCGGCCGACTCAATACTAGGGGCAAAAACGAGAATATGCAGACGCCTGACCTTATCCTTGTGCTTGTAAACACAAGAAATTTCGGTGCCGATGACGAACATGGTTGGACTGGACCCATCTCTCAATTTCAAAAAACCGCTCCCATCCTCCTGAAGCAAGTCCTGAATATCCTTGAACCAAAACGGATGAGTAAAATCTCCGGTTGAAACGATATTGATTCCTTTCTCGACGCAAACATTTGCGATGTTCGGCAACTCCAAACGATTCGAGCAGGCGCGCGAATACCGTGAATGGATGTGTAGGTCAACGATTTGCTCCGGCATATTTATGCTTTTTGTACAGCCTTTGCTACCACCGCGGCCACTCCCTTATCAAGCGGGCTTGGCAAAATATTGGTTGCGGTTGGAGTTTTTATTACTTCGGCGAGCGCCTTTGCCACCGCCAATTTCATTTTCATCGTGACTTTTTTTATCCGGCCGTCGAGAAGGCCGCGGAAAATTCCTGGAAACACCAAAACATTATTTACTTGGTTCGGGAAATCACTACGTCCCGTCGCTACCACTGCCGCTCCGGCCGAGAGCGCGACCTCCGGCATTATCTCCGGCACCGGATTTGCCATCGCAAAAATTATCGACTTTTCATTCATTGATTTGATCATCCCCTCCGTCATCAAATTCGGCCTACTGACGCCGACGAACACATCCGCTTTTTCCAACGCTTCTTTTAACCCGCCTTTCTTCTTGAATCTGTTGGTTTTTTCCGCGAGTCGCTGTTTTTCTTTTTCTATACCGTCGCGTCCTTCAAAAATAATTCCTTTGGAGTCTAGAACAATTAAATTTTTTACTCCGGCCTCAAGCAATAAATTAGTAACCGCCGTACCGGCGGCGCCGGCTCCGTTCACGACGATAGTTACTTCCGATAATTTTTTTCCAACTACTTTCAGCGCGTTGCTAATTCCAGCCAGCACGACGATCGCCGTGCCGTGCTGATCATCATGAAATACCGGAATATCGAGCAGTTCGGAAAGTCTTTTTTCAATTTCAAAACACCGCGGCGCCGAAATGTCCTCAAGATTTATTCCGCCGAAGATCGGTGAAATATTTACCACTGTTTTGATAATTTCTTCCGTATCTTGCGTCCCCAGCGCAATCGGGAATGCGTCAACTCCGGCAAATTCCTTGAAAAGCGCGCATTTCCCTTCCATGACTGGCAGGCTAGCTTCCGGGCCGATATTGCCGAGACCAAGGACGGCGCTACCGTCGGTCACGACCGCTACGAGATTATTTTTCCTTGTTAATTCGTACAGGTCATCCTTATTTGCAACGATCGCTTCACAAGCTTTCGCGACTCCTGGCGTATAAGCCAAACTCAAATCCTCGCGCGTCTTTATTTTAGCGCGGCTAATAATTTCGATTTTTCCTTTTAATTTTCGGTGATACTCAACTGGATCCATGTAAAAAAATTATTTAGAAAATAATCCCCTAATAAAATCACAAATCTTATCGTATACATCTCCTTTAAGTTGTCTAACATTTTCTGATAAAAACTTATGTATATACCCTACTGCCTCATCAAAAGCTTCCTTGTTCCGAACTATTGAATTTGGTACTCTAAGAGTGATCCAAAATCTATTAAATGTAAAGCACGTTCTTTTTAAATCTTGCATAGCCTGCTTCAAATCTAAACTGTGTTGAGTGCCATCAACTTCAATATTAACTTTGGCTTTTTTTACTGATATATCAATATGCATCCTGCTTACCGGTTTCTCAAGTACGGCATCCCACCCTAGTTTGTTTAATGCATCTGCCAATTTTCTAGCTTCTGGAGTGCTATTTTGACAATTTAAACAAAGAGCTTTTCCAAAATTGGAAACAGAATATTTATAAACCGATTCTTCGATGTTGTTTTTACAATTATTACAGTAAAATTGCATATTATATAGTCAAACTGAAGATTCCACGCTTCGCTCTGATTGACGGTTATTTTAATAATAATTCCCACTCCTTGGGGACATCCAAATTTAATTCGACCGTTTCATCTTCCGTAGCCTTCTTAAATTTCAACGACGTTGCCATCAGTAAAAGTTGCTTCCCGGTATCTTCGCCGCCATATTTCACGTCTCCCACAATCGGACAGCCGATCGCGGATAGCTGTGCCCTGATCTGATGCGAGCGTCCGGTGCCAAGTTTAATTTTTAACAACGAATATTTACCGTTTGTCTTAATTGTTTCGTAAAAAAGCTCAGCGCGCAAACCACCCTTCTCATCGCTGTGGCTCGTCGATACTTTATTTATTTTTTCATCCTTATCGATAAAGTGAACCAATGTGTCCTTGTCCTTCTTCGGCTTGCCGACGACCAACGCGTGATAAATTTTTTCAACTTCATGATTTCGAAATTGTTCTGAAAGTCGTGACGCGCCTTTGCTGGTTTTCGCAAACAGAATAATCCCAGACACCGGGCGATCGAGACGGTGGATGAGTCCAAGGTAAACATTTCCCGGTTTATGATATTTATTTTTTAGATAGTATTTAACCTGATCAAGCAGAGACGGGTCGCCGGTCTTATCTTCCTGAACTAAAATTCCGGCCGGTTTGTATACGGCAATCAGGTGATTGTCCTCGTAAAGTATTTTCAATTCCATATTCGAAATGAAAATTTATTTTCCGCTCCACCGCGCAAAAATTCCAGCCGGTAATAGACGCTCACTTGAGGCTTCCTTGATCGTCAGTTCGCCAACCTCGACCGCGCCGCCAAATTTTTTTTCTAAATCAAAAAGATTATTTTTGTAGGCCAACGCCGAGAAGCCTGACGCGTAACCATTGATGAGAAAAAATAACGGCTCTTTTGAGAGAATCTGCTTGCAAGATTCAATAAACGGCAAAAAGTTCTGTTCGATTTTCCAGGTTTCCCCTTTTGGTCCGTGCCCGAAAGCCGGTGGATCCATAATTATCCCGTCGTAAAAATTCCCGCGTTTTATTTCCCGTTGCACGAATTTTGCCGCATCATCAAGAATCCAGCGGATCGGTTTTTTTTCGAGGCCGCTTAGCTCCGCATTATCGCGCGCCCAACCAATTGCCACTTTTGACCCATCCACGTGGCACACCTCCGCTCCCGCCTTTGCCGCCGCCAGGCTAGCTCCGCCAGTGTAGCCAAAAAGATTTAATATTGTTACCGGTTCTTCCGCTTTAGATTTCCTAGTTTCGATTAATTTTTGAATCCATTGCCAATTTCCGTGTTGCTCTGGAAAAAGCCCGGTATGTTTGAAGGCCGACAACTTAATCCAAAATTTTAATCCTCCAAATTCAATCTGCCAACGATCGGCGATTTTCTCCCTAGTACTCCATTTGGCATCCTCGCTCGCGCGTTTGAAAAAGGCATCGGCTTTATCCCATTCGGAAACTCCGAGTCCCTTCGGCCACAGCGCCTGCGGGTCTGGCCTCGAAACCAAAACTTTTCCATAGCGTTCCAATTTTTCTCCGTCACCGCTATCTACCAGTTCATACCCGTTACTTGCCAAGGTCTCTAAAATCGAATATTTATCCATAAATAATCACTAATTTTTTTCTCCATTATAAACAATTTCCTCTTCAGAGATCCGACGTATCCCTTCACCGCTATTTTTTTCTTCATAAATATGGGCAACTAGTCCTGGCACTCGTCCGACCAAGAAAAATCCTTTCGCCATCCCAGCGTCAAAACCCATATCAAGAATGATTGCCGCCATCGCGCCATCGATGTTGAGCGGAATTTCTTTCTTTGCGCCATCATTTAATTTTTCAAATATTTCCATAGCGAATCCGCAGTATTTTCCATAAAAACCCGTCTCCTTTGCCATGGAAAACAAAATATCAGAACGGTTGTCATGCGAAAGAACCTTGTGTCCGAAACCAGGCAGGCGAATTTTTTGATCTTTCATTTTTTTTAATAACGCCGAAACATTAACTCCAAAATTCTCCGTAAAAAACCTTGCCGCCGTCTCAACCGCTCCGCCATGCAATTCTCCCAAGGTCGCGACCCCGGCCGCGAGAGCCGTATGCATCGAATTGCCGGTCGAAACAACTGTCCTAGCTACAGTCGCGGACGGCGCTCCGACTCCGTGATCGATACAGGCGACAAAAAGAGCATCAAACATTTGCGCTTCCATTTTTGTCGGAAATTTGCCTTTCCAAAGTAAAAAAATCACCTCGGCAAAACTTCGGTTTTTGATCAGATCTTGAAGCGGATAACCGCGGATTATTTCCTTGCCATCGACTATAGAACTCAGGGCTGTTTTCCAAAGCATATAATTAAATTATACATAAGATTTAATCAATTCTACCAAATCCTCATAACGTTCGGCAATCATCACCCCAACGCTCCTGAGGGCTGTTTCCTTTTCCGCCGCACCCTGCCCACGGCCAACAATCGCGCCGGCGTGTCCGATGTTCATACCTTCTGGAAATAAATTTGCGAATTTGCCTCCTATATAAATAGCCAGCGGCTTGGTAAATCTTTTTTGTTTGATGACATCAATTATTTCAAATTCATAACCGCCGCCGTGCTCTCCAAAAATAATCACCGCTTTCGTCTGTTCATCTTTTTCAAATAACCGCAGAAGGTCCGCATAGGTAGTACCCATGAGAAGGTCACCTCCGACATGAACCACCGTGCTCTGGCCGAGTCCGGCCTTTCTCACCTGCCAGGAAAGTTCATTCGTCATGCCGCCAGAGCGCGAGATTATGCCGATGCTTCCAGGCTTAAAAATTTCCTCGACCAACGTGCCCCCGACAACCCCGATTCTACCGATCCCGGGCGCGATCATGCCGAGCGAGCTTGGTCCGACAACTGAAATATTTTTTTCTTTGGCGGCCGCGAGAAAATACGCGACGTCTTTCAGCGGCACCCTTTCGGCCATGATATTTATCAACTGAATATTGTTGTTGATCGCTTCCATTACAGCGTCCTTTACCGCAAAGGGTGGAACATACACGGCCGAGGTATTAATTTCCGGAAATCTTTGGAGTGATTCGCTGACGGAATTAAAAATCGGTTTGCCCTCGACTTCTTGTCCGCCTTTTTTTGGCGTAACGCCGCAAACAACTTCGGTGTGGTAATCCATCATCGCCCGCGCCGCTTTGGCGCCCTCTTTTCCGGTCATGCCCTGTACCACCACCCTAGTTTTGCCAGAAAGCAAAATAGACATATTATTTATTGATCATTTGCACGAGCACCTTTGCCGTCTCGCTCATTGAGGTTTCCTTACCAAAAAGTTTCATATTTAAATTATTGCGCGCGGCGCAATCTTTCATCAACTTCATTCCTTCTTCTTCAAATGGTCCGGCGCGCCGGACTACAATCGGAAACACCGGCTTTAATTCATCTAGCGCGTCAACAATACCCTTGAAGGTTTCTGAAATATTCGTAAAATTTGCGACTCCGCCAGCAATCCAAAGACCTTTTAAGCCCGGTTTTGATAAAACAATTTTTGCCAACTGATAAACTTTTTCTCGCGGTGGATTTCCGGAATACTCAGTATAGTTTGCCGGCTTCTCTCCGGCCATAATCAAAGCGTCCATGTTGGCGATACTGGCTCCGCCTCCGGAAAATAAAATAGCAACATCACCGTCCATTTCGATATACTTTCCGGCGGTGCCGCGATAATATTCTTCCCCTTCATCGATTTTTCTCACGGCCAACTCGCGTTCAGTCGGCAGTCTCCCCATCATACTGCGCGGCTCGAAATCTTTCCATTCCGG
>JAKANM010000036.1 GCA_021812425.1 bacterium
GGTGCGCAAATAATCAATCGCTACCAAATGATCCACCCACAGATTGTCGATTGACTTAAGCAAAACCTGCTTTTCGATTTCAGCCATTACCTCGGCATTGTTTACCTTTTTGACCAGCAGGTCCTCATATTTCCGAGCCGCAAGCTCGAGCAGAAACTGAACGATTCGCTCACGTTCTTCCATCGCGTCCATTTTTTCACCGGATGGATTTTTGAAGGCCAATAATTTTTGCTTCTCATCTGCCGAAAGCGGAAATATCGTCGCGACAACTTCGGTGACCTCTTGCATGTTCCACTCCTCACGAGCTTCGGAGTTCGTATGGAACGAAATAACCTGCTCAAGTTCCTCTTCAACCATAGACATCACCATGCCGCGGAGAGTCTCGCCTTCCGCCGTTTCGCCTTTTTTCTCCTTCGCGTAGGCCTCGAGTAATTTTTTGCGTTTGCCGTAAATAACTTCGCGATGGCGATTGATAACGTCATCATACTCGAGCAAATGCTTGCGCGTATCAAAATGAAATCCCTCCACTTTTTTCTGAGCGGATTCAATTAGGCGAGTGATTGTGCCTTGCTCAATCGGCATATCATCCGGAATCTTAAGAGTGTTCATCACCCTCTTCAGGCGTTCGCCGGCAAAAATTCGCATCAGATCATCATCAGTCGAAAGATAAAATTGAGTCTCACCCGGATCACCCTGGCGTCCACTGCGTCCGCGCAGTTGATTGTCGATACGACGCGATTCATGACGCTCCGTACCGATTACAAATAACCCACCGGCCGCGCGGGTTTTCTCCGCCTGCTCTTTGTCTGGCGGATTGCCGCCGAGAATAATATCAACGCCGCGACCCGCCATGTTCGTGGCAAGCGTCACTGCCCCCGGCCGACCAGCCTGAGCGATAATCTCACCTTCGCGTTCATGATTCTTGGCGTTCAAAATTTCATGCTTTATGCCCTCACGTTCAAGATATAAGCTCAGCTCCTCATTCTTCTCGACTGACACGGTACCGATAAGCACCGGCTGGCCTTTTTCCTGGAGAGCGCGAACCTCATTGACAAGGGCTTTATATTTAGCTTCCTCGGTCTTATAAATCCGATCCGGCCGATCAAGGCGATTGTTGGGCTTGTTGGTCGGGACTACCACGACCTCTAATTTATAAATTTTTCCAAACTCCTCCGCCTCGGTCACGGCCGTGCCGGTCATGCCGGAAATCTTTTCGTACATGCGGAAATAATTCTGGAAAGTAATCGTGGCCATAGTTTGGCTCTCACGCTGGATCTCAACCTTTTCTTTGGCCTCGATTGCTTGATGCAAGCCCTCGCTATAACGGCGACCTGGCATCTTGCGACCGGTAAATTCATCCACGATCAAAACCTCTCCATTATCAATAACATAATCGCGATCGCGTTTGAATAACGCCATGGCGCGCAAAGCCTGTTCGAGGTGATGCACCATCGACATCCCGCCTTCGGCATAAATATTATCGACGCCGAGCCATTGTTCCATTTTTTTAATGCCGCTATCGGTCAGTGTGGCCGAGCGCATTTTTTCATCAACATTATAATCTACATTTTCAGTTAATTTCTCCACCAGTTCGGAAAATTTATAATAAGTATCGTCGGCCTTCTCGGCTGGAGCGGAAATAATAAGCGGCGTGCGCGCTTCATCAATCAGGATCGAATCAACTTCATCAACAATGGCATAATGCAATGATCTTTGTGACATTTGATTCAAATCGGCGACCATGTTATCACGCAAATAGTCGAAACCAAATTCATTGTTGGTGCCGTAGACAATATCACACTGATACGATTCTCGGCGTTCGCATTTATCGAGGTGTTCATATTCAATCAAATATTTTAACCTCGCCTCTTCCTCTTCATCAATCTCACCCTCGACTTTCGGCGTGCCACTTTCGACATTAGACTTACTGGTATACTTATAGGAAACCAAAAGATTTTGAATAATTCCGACGCTGAGGCCGAGAAAATCATAAATCTGTCCCATCCAAACCGCGTCGCGCTTGGCAAGGTAATCATTCACCGTCACGATGTGAACACCTTTACCGGTCAGCGCGTTGAGATAGGCTGGCAAAGTCGCCACCAGCGTTTTACCTTCACCGGTGCGCATTTCAGCGATATGGCCGCGGTGCAACATGATGCCGCCGATCATCTGGACATCAAAATGACGCATCCCGGTGAGGCGTCTTGAGGCTTCGCGTACGGTGGCAAACGCTTCAGGCAGTAAATCATCAAGCGTTTCGCCGGCTTTGAGACGATCCTTGAACGCTACCGTCTTAGCTTTCAGTTGTTCGTCGCTAAGACCTTGAAGTTTGGGTTCAAAGGAATTTATCGCTTCGACAATCGGCTTAACTTCAGAAATAACTTTGGCGTTCGGATCTCCGAAAATTTTTGAGAGAAATGACATAACTTAAAACAATTCTCCTTTCACAGCTTCGCTATCATAGCACCAAAATTTGATTTGGACAAGGGTAAATTACCAAATATTGACACGGTCATTTTTATCGCGAAACATCCCCTCTTTTTCACTAATTTTGAAGGCGGCGAAGAACTCATCCATGTTGCTAAGTGGGATGTTAACTCGATATTTACCTGGCGAATGCGGATCAGTCAGAATTTGCATTTTCAAACGTTCATCGCGAATATGGCACTTCTCAGTCTGCGCGTAAGAGATAAAAAATCGCTGTTCCGAAGTTAACCCGTCAATTTTCTTATCATCTGCCACCTTTCTAAACGCCGCCAATGCGACGCAAAGTCCTCCTAGATCGGCAATATTTTCGCCTAACGTGAATTCGCCGTTTAATTTCAAACCTGGCAATGGGGAACTCTCAGCATACTGCTTCACAAAATTTTCAGCCGAGACATTGAAACGTTCACCATCTTCTAAAGTCCACCAATCGCGAAGATTCCCCTCCGCGTCATACTGACGGCCTTGATCGTCAAAACCGTGGGTTATTTCATGGCCGATAACTGTTCCGATGCCTCCGTAGTTCAAGGCGTCATCCGCGTCATCATAAAAGAACGGCGGCTGGAGGATCCCGGCCGGAAAAACAATTTCATTTTTCAGCGGCTCGAAATACGCGTTCACGGTCTGCGGACTCATCAGCCACTCGGTCGGATCGACCGGTTTATTTATTTTGTCCATTTCTCTCTGCCATTCAAACCGTCTGGCAAGGAGCGCCGTCGCAAGATAATTCTCGCCAGTTTTCCAGTTTGAATAGTCGATCCATTTTGATGGATAGCCGATCTTGATGGTAATTGCCGACAGCTTCTTTCGGGCCTCCTTTTTGGTTTCTGCGCTCATCCAAGCCAAATTATCGATACGTTCCCCCATCGTCACAATCAAATTTTGAACCAATTCCTCGGCGCGTTGCTTTGAGGGGGGAGGGAAATATTTTTTAACAAACAATTTCCCGATTGCCTCGCCGATATGATGATCCATCATGATAATCACCCGTTTCAATCTATCCTTGATCTTCGGCTGTCCGCTGACAATTCTGCCATAAAAATCAAATTTCTCGTCAACCAATTTTTTGGAAAGCAGATCAGCTGTGCCGATAAGAAGGTGCCAGACGAAATATGTTCGCCACTCAGACATCGGAATACTGCCGACCAGATCTCCCATTGCCGAAAAAAATTCGGGTTGACCAACATCAATATCCACTAAATTATCAGCCCCTGCCTCAAGAAAAAATTTCTGCCAATGAAATTCCGGCGCGAGATCAACCAATTGCCGCCGTTGCATTTTATTATAATTTTTTACGGGATCACGCAATTCTTCCTTCACTCGCGAAGCCCTCGCGAGTTCGATTTCTATTTTCAAAACAATCTCGGCTTTTACGACCGCATCCTCTTCTCCGATAAGACCGAACATTTTCTCAATATGTTGCCGATATTTTTTTAGAATTTCCTCATTTTTTTTATCCAAATAATAATTCCTTTCGAACAAACCCAGCCCGCCCTGACCTAAGCCGCCAATCACCCACTTGCTGTTCCTGGCGTCCGGAGTCGACATGAAGGAAAATAACGGATGAACACCAATTTTGTTCATCTCGGCAACGACCGTCACAAAGTCATTTGGCGACGTCATACTCCGAATTTTTTGAAGATAGGGTTGGAGCGGCGCGAGACCGTGCTCCTCAATCGCCTTTTCGTTCATCCCCTGCTGATAAAAAGTTGCGATTTTTTTTGCGAGCGCCTCATCATCCAAACCCGAAACCTGCATCGGATTATCCAAAAGTTCTTTTAATTTCTTAAAATTTTCTTCAATCAAAATCTCAAATGAACCCCAACGGCTATAATCGTCGGGAATGGAAGTTTTTTTTAGCCAGCCGCCAACGGTGAATTCATAAAAATCTTCACCGGGCTTAACTGCTGGATTTTGATCGTTTAGCAGAAACTTCGTATCGCGCATAAATAAGTAATATTGCGTTATCTTAACAGTAGCGTGATCATTTTACAATATTAACGTCCCATTTGTACAAATACAAATACCGCCTGCGCGGAGGGCGAAATAATTGAAATAACGGGACAGAGATCTCTCGTTTCACTCGAGATGACAATTATGGATTCCTGCTGGAGTTTATCTCGAAGAATTATTACCAAAACGTCTCTGAAATTTATGTTGAGGCTTTTGACCATGTGCAAAATGGGGTTTGAAACCACCCGGCTGGAAACTCGGTTTTGGCGGCGGAGTGCGTCGCGGCGGAAGAACCGGCAAAGGCAAAATTGCCAAAGTTTTCCTAATTAGGCGTTCGATTTGCTTGATGTCGCCACGCTCCTCGGGAGCGGCAAACGAAACCGCTTTACCGGATTTACCGGCGCGTCCGGTACGGCCGATGCGGTGAACATAATCCTCAGAATTGGCGGGTAAATCATAATTTATAACCAGTTCAATGCCTGACACATCAATACCGCGGGCGGCGATATCGGTCGCGACCAAAATTCGGAAACGACCCATTTTGAACCCTTCCAAAGCGGCGCGGCGTTGCGCTAGACTGCGGTCTGAATGCATTTCAACCGCTTCATGACCCATATGTCGGATGTTGGCGGCAATTTTTTTCGCGCCATGTTTAGTGCGAGAAAACACGAGCACGCTTCCTTTGGTATCAGTAAGAAGCTTATCAAGCAATTGCATTTTCATTTCACGGCTAACGATAAATACTTCATGCTCAACCAAGCTGGCGGCGGTTCCGGCCGGAGCAACTTCAATGCGAATCGGAAGCTTCATGTACTTCACGGCAAGTCCGGCGATTGCGTTCGGCATCGTGGCCGAAAACAACATTGTTTGGCGGTCGGTCGGCACGAGAGCGAGGATTTCTTTGATCTGCGGAGCAAAACCGATATCAAGCATTCGGTCAGCTTCATCGAGCACGGCGATTTTCACATCATGAAGTGAAACAGTACGCTGTTGGAGATGATCGACAAGACGTCCCGGAGTGGCAATAATCACGTGCGGATTGCGGCGCAACATCTCTTTCTGGCGGCCAATCGGGGCCCCGCCGATAAGGACGACGGTTTTGAGTCCAAGCTGGCGACCGATTTTCTGAAGTGTTTCCTCGACCTGGATAGCGAGCTCGCGAGTCGGCAAAAGGATCAGGCCTTTGCCTTTGTTCTTTGCTAATCTTTCAATCATGGGGATGCCAAAAGCCAGGGTTTTTCCAGTCCCGGTTTGAGCGATACCAACGATATCCTTGCCTTCAAGCGCCGGCTGAATGGCCTGATGCTGGATCGGAGTTGGAGTTAAATAATTGTGTTGCTTCAAGATCTCGAGCAACTTAGGAGAAATGCCGAGGCTTTCAAAGCTGGCATTAGATGATTGGTTCATCATACATTTAAAAATGTGACCCGATTCCTTAGGCCACATTTCTAGTATGACGGAGAGGTTCGAGTCGCCCCGCAAGGCGGGGTGAATTAAGAAAGATTAGCATACTCTAATTCAGATGATTTGTCAAGCCTAGGCCCAGAAACACCCTTATTTTCCGATTTTCCGGTCAATCCTGATCGCCTTCAGATCCTGAAGTAATGCCTGCTTATCGATCACCGCCGCGCCCACCACGCTGTCTCCTCCGCCATAATAAATAAAAAACTTCTTGCCAATGAGGACCGCTCCGCATGGAAATACTACATTCAAAATTTGTCCATTGCGCTCATAATCCATTTCCGGTTCAAACAACGGCTCATCGGTTCGCGCGATAATTTTAACAGGATCATTAAGGTCGAGGAGCAGAGCGCCGACGCGGTAATAATTATCTTCATTGGAAACGCCATGATAAAACAGCACCCAGCCTGCCTCAGTCTTGATTGGTGGAGCCGCGATGCCGACCTTCTTACTGTCCCACATACCCGCTCTTGGCTCCACCCAGCGGTATTCCTCAAGCCAGGTCTTGCCGTCAAAATTTAGGCTTGAGCAAAAAGCCAAATCCATATCATCACCGCTACGGTGAACAACCAAATATTTTCCTTTAAACTTGCAAGGGAAGATGGCAGCATCCTTGTCATTCAAGCCTGGCGGAGAAATCAGGACCGGCCTCGACCACTTCCAATTTTGAATTAAAAAATTATTTAATGATATCGAGGTCAGAGCAACACGCGCGTAATCCTTTCCGGTGAAAGCGGTATAACACATGTAAACCTTATCGTCGATTAGTGTGAGACGAGGATCCTCGCAACCAGAATTGCCAGGCTGAAGCTTTTGTTCAAACTGCTCACGCGGAACGTAAATCGGCTGTGGGTTCCTTGCAAAAGTAATACCGTCCGTACTAGTGGCGTAACCAAACACCGATGTATTGTCTTCCGACATCGCCCGGTACATCAGATGTACTTTGCCTTTCACATAAAGTGCCGCTGGATTGAATGTGGCTTTAGCTTCCCAGGAATGC
>JAKANM010000006.1 GCA_021812425.1 bacterium
ATCTGCTACCCTGGAACATCCCGCAATCAATAAGAAATTTTTGATTATTTGTTTCAAGCAAACTACAGGAACCAGTCACCTCCCCGGCCGCTCCGAAAAAAGAAAGTTTCATATCCAGACTAATATATAATAGACGAATTGTAGCAACTATTTAATTAAAGGGCAATGATGCCGATTTAAATAAGTGACCCTGGTCACACGAATGTGCCAGGGTCTAGAAATACTACGAGTCCTACTTAGGGTTTTGCCCGCAACCGCAGTCTGCGCAACCACCGCAACCGCTATTCCAGGTCGGACCGGATTTCGTCACATCCGCGCGCGGCGTGGCCTGACCGTCGTTCACCGTGCAAACAACGGTAATGACGTACGTCAGTTTTCCCTGCGGATTCTTGCTCTCGTACTCGGGGTGGTTCTTGAACAACTCAATCCTCTTCTGCTCAGCTTCCTCCCTCGTCACGCCATTGAGGACGATCGTAATCGTTTTCGCCATTTTGTCACCTCCCATCGGATTCATTCTGTCGGAGAAACGTTCGGAAAATAATACCTTACTTTTGTCATTTTGTCAAGTGTTAGCTGAGCATAGAGCCCTTTTCAAATCAGACAATTCCTGCTATAATATCTCACATCCACATAAACTATGCGCAAATCAGACATTGATGATATCGAGATCGTCGAACCGCCAGTGGGAGAACTCACCAAACAACGAAATTCCTTAAAAAAAACGTGCCTCACCGGCTGTGGGTGCGTTATTTTTTTGATTGTTGCGGTTGCGGTTGCCGTAAAATTATTTATTGGCGCCGGACCTGCCGTGGTCAAAAAACTGCCGGAAAATTTTCCAAACAACATAACGGTTTACGAAAAAGATTCTATCGACGTCATTACCTATATACGCGGCACCTACAAAAATCGCAGTATGGAAATCGCCGCCTTTTTTCCAAAAGTAATTCTTTCCCCCCTGCTTCTTCAGCTTCACCCTGACACTACCGTTAGTTCATCAGAAGGATCCATCTCCGCGAACAAAAATTTTTGGACCCTGCTTACCACTCCGGTCGGCGACTCGCGCGACACGGTTCAAATCGATTGGAAAAATTTGGACGCGGAACCAAGTTTTATTGTTTCATATTACAAAAAGGAACTTTCCAAAAAGGGCTACGATGTCAGCGAGATCAGCCGGGATAATAGCAACTACCAAATCACCTTTGAAAATAGCGATAATATCGCCGGTACCCTGATCACGGCCGGAAAAGAAGAGGAACGACCTGGCACCGATTATGCCACCCTAACTGTTAACATCCCCTCTGGATTTAAAAATTCTACCACCACTAATAAATAAAATGCTCAAACGAATTCTAAATTCTGAATCCAAATCCGTGACTGGAGCCGCCCTCCTCATCGGCGCGACCACGCTTCTCAGTCGACTGGTTGGCATCGTACGCGACCGAACGTTCGCGCATTTTTTTGGCGCCAGTGCCGTGATGGATGCATACTACGCCGCCTTCAAAATACCTGATCTGATTTATAATTTGCTGATCGCCGGCGCTCTTACCGCCGGATTCATTCCGATTTTTACAAAACTTTTTTACGAGTCAGACGACAAATCCAAAGCCTGGCGGCTTGCCAGCAACATCATCACCATCGTCGGAATTTCTCTTGGTGGCCTAGCGGTCGTCGGAATTTTTTTGACACCCGTTTTGGTCAAAATTATTGCGCCCGGCTTTTCTGGCGAGGAACTAAACTTGGCCATAATCTTTACCCGCATCATGATGCTCTCACCGCTCCTACTCGGCATCTCCATGGTCATCGGCGGCATCCTCCAATCACTTCGTCAATTTTTACTTTATTCAATCGCGCCGATTTTTTATAATTTGGGAATAATCTTTGGCGCCACGGTTCTGCGACCTTGGATCGGACTTTCCGGCCTGGCCTGGGGGGTCGTATTCGGCGCCGCCTTGCACCTTATCATCCAATCAATCGGAGCTTACCACAACAACTTCCGTTGGCGATGGATTTTTGATCTCGCGGACAAAGACACCAGGCTGATCGGGAAACTTATGATTCCGAGGACTCTCGGACTCGCGATGAGTCAATTTAACGCCATTGTTGTGACAATACTCGCCTCCCTACTACCTGTCGGCAGTATTACGGTTTTCAATTACGCAAACAATATTAAAGATGTCCCCACCGGCATTATCGGCATCGCGTTCGCGATCGCGGTCTTTCCGCTTTTATCACAACTGACAGCCGAGTCAAACATAAAAGAATTCGGTTCCAGAATTTCAAACACCGCGCGACAAATTATATTTTTGATTATCCCGATTTCAATTTGTTTTTTGCTTTTGCGCGCGCAGATTGTCCGCGTCGTGCTTGGCAACGGCGCATTTGATTGGGACGCGACTATTCGCACTGCCGACACTCTGGCTTTTTTTAGTTTTGGCCTTTTCGCGCAGTCACTTATCCCTCTTTTCGCTCGCGCCTTTTACGCTCTCAACAATACCAAAACGCCCTTTGTGGTTGGGGTAATTTCAGAATTATTAATCATCATCGGTTCATTAGTTTTGATGGGTCCGCTCGGAGTAGCCGGCCTTGCGCTCGCGAGCGCGGCCGGAGCATTGATCAATATGTTGATGTTGGCAATTCTTCTACGCAAAGAAGCTCCGACAATCATCGACGAAAAACTTTTACCGATGCTGTTCAAGGTAACAACGGCCGGCGTCGTGATGGGATCCGTCATTCAAATTTTGAAATACCCCCTAGCGAAAATTTTTGATCAGCGATATTTCTGGGGCATTCTATCGCAGGGAGCGGCGGCTGGTGTCATTGGCCTCCTAGTATATGGGCTGATCTGCTGGCTACTTAAGGTTGACGAAATGATTTTGTTTAAAAATAGTTTCAAAAGACGATGGTTTAGACTCTGGAATGTTGGAGAAGGTATCGACCAGGCTGAAAAGTTATAAAGTTTTGTATGGATTCACAAATCAGAAATTTCTGCATCATCGCTCACATTGATCACGGTAAATCGACTCTTGCCGATCGCTTTTTGGAACTAACGAAAACGGTTTCCGAGCGCGACATGAAAAGCCAGTTGCTTGATAGTATGGATCTGGAACGGGAACGCGGCATTACCATCAAACTAACTCCGGTCCGGATGAAATATGACGATTATATTCTGAATCTCATCGACACACCGGGCCACGTCGATTTCAACTATGAAGTGTCCCGATCTCTTGCCGCCGTTGAAGGAGCGATTTTATTGGTTGACGCGACTCAGGGCGTGCAGGCGCAAACAATCGGCAACCTCTATCTCGCGCTCGACCAAAATCTCACTATCATCCCGGTTATCAACAAAATTGATATGCCGATTGCGAATGTCGAAAAGACCAAGGCAGAAATTATTCACCTGCTTGGCTGTAAAGAAGAAGAAATACTGCTAGCCTCAGGCAGAACCGGGCAGGGCGTCAAAGAAATACTGAAACAAGTGATATCACGGATTCCCCCGCCTACCGACAACACCAACAAACCGGTTCGAGCGCTGATTTTCGACTCATTATTCAACGAATACAAAGGCGTGGTCGCGTCAGTCAGGGTGGTAGATGGTGAATTAAAAAAAGGCGACAAAATTTATTTGATGAGCACTCATGCCATAGCTGAGGTTCTTGAAATTGGTTATTACACTCCCAAATTTACGCCTGCCGACAAAATAAGCAACGGTGAAATCGGCTACATCGCTACCGGCCTGAAGGAAGTCCGCGACTGCCGCGTGGGCGACACGATTACCACCTTAAACATTGAAAAAAAACCGGTCACGAGCGACCAGCTTCCAGGCTATAAAGAAGTTAAGCCGATGGTGTACGCCGGAATCTTTCCGAGGGAGGGCGACAATTACCAGGCCCTGCGCGATGCTATCGATAAATTAAAACTCAGCGATTCCTCTTTAATTTACGAACCCGAACATTCGGACGCGCTGGGTTTTGGATTCCGCTGTGGGTTCCTCGGGATGCTGCATCTCGATATTTTTCAGGAACGTCTGAAGCGCGAGCACAATTTAGAAATTATAATCACGGTCCCCAGTGTTTCGTATGAAGTAACGAAGACAAACGGTGAAAAAATTCGAATTAAAAATCCGCAGGCTCTCCCGATAACATCGCAAATTGCCAGCGTCGAAGAGCCGTGGATGACGCTTGATATTATTACGCCGAAAGATTATGTTGGCGGTGTCATGGGTTTAATTTCAGAACGAAAAGGCCGTTATCAAACCACCGAATACCTCTCGACCGGCAGCGATCAGCGGGCCCTTCTTCATTACGAAATTCCGCTCGCTTCGCTTATCACCGATTTTTATGATAAGCTAAAAACTGTGACTTCCGGCTACGCCTCCATGAATTATGAATTCATCAATTACGAACCGACCGAAATCGTAAAACTCGATATCCTGGTCGCTGAAGAGCCGGTGGAAGCACTCTCCACCATCGTCTGGAGGGATCAGGCGTATGCCGTCGGAAAAAAAATCGTCGAGTCCTTGAAAGAATCTCTGCCAAAACAGCAGTTTGTTCTCAAAATTCAAGCGACGATCGGCGGTAAAGTAATAGCTTCTGAGCATCTTTCCGCTTTGCGCAAGGACGTCCTCGCCAAGATGAGCGGCGGCGATTACACACGTAAAATGAAACTTCTCCAAAAACAAAAAAAGGGTAAATCGAGAATGTTGCACCACGGTAAGGTTGAAATTCCCACTGAAGCTTATTTAGCAGTATTAAAACGATAACAATTTTATTCGATTATGAAAAAAAGAACTAAAAAAATTCTATACGCAATTCTCGCGGCACTCGGCATTATCGCGATGATCTTTCTTACCATCGCGCCGACATTTCAGGGAAGATAATTTTTTTATATGCCGAAAAAATGGAACATGGCGGAAATACCGCCGGCGGATTTTCTGGCCGAACATCCTGAGCTACCCACGATCGCGGCCCGCCTACTCTGGAACCGCGGCCTCCGCACCGAAGAAAAAATCGATGAATTTCTAAACCCTGATTATCTGGATGATGTTCATGACCCATTTTTATTTAACGACATGACAAAGGCGGTCGAAATTATCAACGACTGTATCAAAAATAACAAACGAATCGTGGTCCACGGCGACTATGACGCCGACGGTGTCTGCGCCGCCGCGATCATCATCACCACGCTCAAAAAATTAGGGACGACTAATATCGGCGTCTTTATCCCCCATCGCGAAACTGACGGCTATGGCTTAAACAAAAAAACCGTGACATTTCTCAAAGAGGAACAAACTCACCTCATCATCACCTGCGATTGCGGCATATCAAACACCGAAGAAATCGCGCTGGCAAAAGAACTTGGGATGCGGGTAATCATTACCGATCACCACGCGATGCCAAAAGTTTTTCCGCCGGCTGACGCCACTATTCATCCGCTAGTACCAGGAGAAAAATATCCGGACAGATCACTCTCTGGCGGAGGCGTTGCTTTCAAACTGGCGCAGGGACTGCTAAAAAAACACCACGAAAAAAATGAACTGCTTGATGGTGGGGAAAGTCATGAGGCGTTTGAAAAATGGCTACTTGATATGGTGGCGATCTCAACCGTCGCGGACATGGTGCCGCTCATCGGCGAATCCCGCACCTTAGTGCGCTACGGCCTCACCGTCCTAAACAAAACTCGCAACCTCGGTCTGCGTCAGCTCCTGGTAAATGCCGGCCTGATTGATGAAAACGGTAAATCGAAACGAGTCTTCGACACGGAGACCATTAGTTTCCAGATTGCCCCGCGCATCAATGCCGCCGGTCGCATGGACCATGCTAATGTCTCGTTCGCCCTGCTTATGGCCGCGACCAGAGAGGAAGCTGTTGATCTTGCCGCGAAATTACAAAAAAATAATACCGACCGTCAAAAATTAACCGAACAATTGTTGACACAAGCGCGCGCTCAAATCAAGGAAACTCAACAAGAAAACAATCCGATTATTTTGATTGAGGGACAAAATTGGAGCGCCGGCATCCTTGGCCTCGTGGCCGGCAAACTTAAGGAGGAATTTTTCAAGCCGACTATAGTCATGGGGATCAGTTCCGGCGGCGTAGTCGGTTCGGGACGTAGCGTTCAAGGTTTCAATTTAATAGCCAGCCTCCAATCAATACCGGAATTTTTTAGTAAATTCGGCGGACATCCGCAGGCTTGCGGATTTTCTCTCAAAGACGCGTCCGAACTGCCAAAATTTCGAAAGGCAATGCTTGAGAAAGCTAAGCATGGCACCAAGGACCTTGATCTGACTCCTCAGTTAAAAATTGATATTGAAGTAAGTCTGGAAGACGTCAACTGGAAACTTTACGATATTTTACAAAAATTTGAACCATTCGGAATGGGCAATGACGAACCGCTCTATGCCGCGACCGGACTCACCGTCATGGGAGTTGAACCAGTCGGCAAAGATAATAAACATTTAAGATTGTTGGTAAAACACAATTCACATGTCGTACGCAAGACTATCGCTTTCGGCTTTGGCGACCCGGTGAAGCACCCTGCCAATTGGAGCGCCCTCAAACCAAGCGACAAAATTGATTTGGCTTTTTCAGTTGGAGTAAATGAGTGGAACGGCAACCGCGAACTGCAACTGATGGTCGACGACATCAGGAAGACAAATACTCCCTGAGCGCCTCTTTCCAATCCCGCTGTTTAGGCGTCTTCGTATTTATTAACTCTGAGAAAAGCGGACGTTTCGCCGGACGAGGATATTCGGAACTTTTGATCGGCGTTATTTTGACGCTGATTTTTTTTAATCTTAAAACTTCCTGCGCGAGACTGTACCAAGTCGAAGTTCCACTATTCGCGCCGTGATAAATACCGAACGGCATTTTGTCCTTAATCAATTTCAGAGTAAATCTGGCGAGATCCACACTATATGTCGGACAGCTCATCTCTTCGTCTACCAGACGTAATTCATTCCCTTTCATGGCAACCTCTGCGATTAAATCTACAAAACTTTTTTTTGAAATCGAATTTTTTCCTGCCGGGCCAAACAAACGCGAAAGACGTATTAAATAAAGCTGATCGATGTTTTTTTGCAGCAATCTTTCTCCCTCAGCCTTTGTCTCGCCGTATTTACTGACCGGATTCGGTTTTGATTCTTCCTCATAACCCCGCTCGCTATCACCGGCAAAAACATAATCAGAAGAATAATGAACGACGGTCGCGCCAATTTTTCGCGCGCATTCCGCGATCGAACCAACAGCTTCAGCATTGACAGCTTTTGCTAATTTATATACTGCAGGATCGGTTTCAATTTTATCCACGTCGTTGAACGCCACGGCGTTGATAATATAGTCCGGTTTAAGCGAACTAATCTTTTGAAAGACTTCCTCGCGCTGAGTAACATCGATCTCCGCTCGATCCCACGTCACAACCTCAAAATCAGACGCAAATGCGTCCGATAAAGCCTGCCCCAGAAGTCCGCTGGAGCCTAAAATTAATACTTTACTCACACTACTTTCTGACTTTAAGATATTCCCCGTAATTCTCTATATAATCTTTGCGATCGGCGCTGTAGTTGGTGGATGAAAGCGCGAGAACCAAACAATTGTCGGTCGCCAACTTAAAACCATGCCAGACGTACGCCGGAACATAAATAACCATTCCAGCCTGAAGCAAAATATCTTCTTTGCCTTTTCCCTGGTCGATAATCATAGTAGAACTACCCCGGACCTGAATAAATAATTCTTCCTCAACTTTGTGACAATGTTCGCCGGTGACGACGTCGTCCGGCAACTCCATATAATACAGGCGCTTTACTTCGAACGGCGACACCTCTTTAAGTTCAACCGGAGTCAAGGTATAACCGCGGTTGCTAAATTTTTTTAATTTTATAATTTTTGTCAGCGGCATACTAAGTTGCTGATTCCATTCTTTTGCCTGAGCGACTCAGCTTCGTCTGAAACGAATTCATCTCTTTCTTTTTTTTGTTCCAAATATTTTCTACCCAGGAGGTATTTTCCTTGTACCACTTTACAGTTTCTCTGAGGCCGTCTTCAAACTTTTCCCTCGGATACATCGGCTTCCAACCGAGCTTCATAATTTTTGTGGCATCAACCGCGTAACGACGATCGTGACCGGGACGATCGGTTACATATTCGATTCTGTCGTCTCCAAGACCAATTATTTTTAAAATTAATTTTGTAATGTCCATGTTACTACGTTCGTTGTCGGCGCCGATATTATAAATTTCACCCGCCACGCCTTCATGCAAAAGAAGATCAAGCGCCGAAGCGTGGTCCGTCACATGGATCCAATCTCTAACATTTAAACCATCTCCATAAACCGGGACTTTCTCGCCTTTTAATAATTTAAATACAAAAAAGGGAATTAGCTTTTCTGGAAATTGATATGGACCATAATTATTTGAACAATGAGTCACAACCACCGGCACCTTGTGAGTCACAAAGTAAGCGTTACACATCATATCCCCACCGGCCTTGGCGGCGGCATATGGCATATTCGGTAGAATCGGCGTTGATTCCGTAAACTTTCTATCATCTTCAAGCGCGAGCGCTCCGTAAACTTCATCAGTCGAGACATTTACAAATTTAACTATTTTATTGAGTCTGACAGCATCAAGGATCATCTGTACACCAAGAGTGTTGGTAAGGACAAATTCCTTCGCGCCGCCATGAATTGAGCGATCGACATGAGTCTCCGCCGCGAAATTTATTACATGAGTAATACCATGTTTTTTCATCACCTCATCCAAATGATCCAAATCGGTAATATCACCTTCAACAAATGCATAACGCGGATCTTTGGCGACGTCAACGACGTTTTCCAAATTTCCTGCATAAGTTAATTTATCATAATTTACCACCGAATAATCCGGATATTTTTTCAAAATGTAATGGATGAAGTTTGATCCGATAAAACCCGCCCCTCCACAAACAAGTAATTTCATATAATTAGGATATATTTGAACTCCGACTGACAGAAAGCACAATCCCTACTCCGGCGAGAGCCATTACCAACGCCGATCCTCCATGGCTCACAAATGGCAACGGGACACCGGTCAGCGGCAGAGCGCCGACGGTCGCGCCAATATTTAGAAACGATTGCCAGCCAAACCATACCATAATACCCGTAACCAGTAAAGCACCAAATGGATCATCTGAAGCCATGCCGATTTTGAAGCCGCGCCAAACTATAAGTAACACCAACAAAATCAACGCTGTAGAAATTAAAAAGCCATTTTCCTCAGCAATAACCGCGAAAATTGTGTCAGCGCTCACCTCAGGAAGATATTGATATTTCTGGCGGGACTGGCCAAACCCTCTGCCCCAAAATCCGCCCGAGCCGACCGCCAGGAACGCCTGATTCATTTGGTAACCCTGACCTTTAGGATCAAGTTCCGGATGAAGAAAAGTTGTGATTCGTTGCGACCGGTATGGCGCGGCGACGATCAAACTGACAAAAGAAACCACTCCGATCAGCCCTAAAACCAACAGATACCGAACCGGTACCTTCGCAATAAAAAGCATTGCAAAAATTTCGACAACAATAATTGAAAGAGTTCCGATATCCGGCTGCAACAAAATAAGAATAAGTGTCGGGCTCAAGATTGCGAGGACCGGCACTAGACTCGTTTGCCAATTATCCCAATCATACATCTTCTGTGAAAGCAAATACGCAAGTATAATAACTATAGCAAGCTTGGAAAATTCGGCGATCTGAAAAGTATATCCAAAAAATTGAATCCAACTTCGAGAATTATTTATCGACAAACCAACGCGCGGGATAAAAACTAAAACTAAAAAAAATAGCGACAGTAAATATACTGCCCAGCTGAGTTTACGTATCTTGCCTAAATCAGTCCGGCTCAAAACAATAGCCGCTAGCACCCCTGGAATTAAACCATAAAAAATCTGGCGTTTAACAAAAAACCAAGCGTCGCCAAATTTTGCATAGCCGACTGGAGTGCTTGCCGAAAAAAGCGCCGCCAATCCAAAAAGTACGATGGCGACGAAATAAATTAATAAAACACGATCCACCCCAACGTGATTTTTAGTCTGCATACTTAAATATTCAGACCAATAATAAGCGTGCTACCAACCAAAATCAAAACCTCGTAAAATAATGTTAGGACGACAAGAAAACGCGAGATGAAACGATTCTGTTGATAACAGAAATAAGATAAACCAAAATTAACCAATAAAATGATAAGCGAAAATAATGGAATGAGATAAATTTTCCACCATTCGCCTATCAGATCCACACCAAAAAGAATATTGTAGTGCAGAAACAACTGTTCTCCGGTCGGACGGATTCGAGAAATGGTATACCACCATTGGAAAAATTGTAAGGCGCCACCCGCTAAAAAAGACATCAAAATCCAACGATCCCGAAAATATGAACGGATTGGGTAAAGCATAAGTAGGTTAAATTCATAAGAATTATAGCAAAACTCGTTAATCTTGACAATTTTCGGGAGATTAGGTATACTGTTCATACCCTTTATTTTTCTAATATGTCACATAAAAAAGCAGGTGGTTCAACACGGTTGGGCCGAGATTCTAACGCGCAACGATTGGGCGTAAAAGTCCATGATGGCGAAGTTATCAACAACGGATCAATCATCGTCCGCCAGCGCGGATCAAGATTTAATGCTGGAAAAAACGTGCTTAAAGGCAAGGACGATACTCTTTTTGCCTCCGCCACCGGAAAAGTAAAATTCTCCGAACACAAAAAAATGCGTTTTGACGGTAAACTTAAAAACGCCAAATTTGTTGAGGTGGTTGTAATGGCCTAGATTGTTTTAAAATTTAAATAACCCCCCATTCAAAGTGGGAGGTTATTTTTTATTTTATTCCAACTTCGTCCTTCAGCATTCTAATCCCATCTTCCAACTTAATCTTTGGTTTCCAGCCAAGCAATCTACGCGCTTTTGAATTATCCGCTTCGGTATATTTCATTTCCCCCGGCAACTCCGGCACTCTGACAAAATCGCCACCAATCATTTTAACCAATTCATTCACCGAATGCGGATCACCAAAACCAATATTAATAACCTCTCCGTTTCCAACCGTCTTCTTCTCCATCGCGGCAATAAGGGCGTCTACCACATCAAACACATGGGTATAATCGCGAAACATTTCACCGTCGCCGCGCACCGTCATCGACTCACCAGCTTTTCTTTGTTTTAAAAATTTACCAATCACCAAGGCATACGCGCCATTCGGATCAAACAACGGCCCATAGACATTAAAAAAACAAAGCGATACGGTTTCGAGCTTATAGATTAAAGAGAAAATTCGGCAATATTCTTCACCGATTAATTTGTGAAATCCATAAGGACTGACCGGTTTTTTTATCACGGTATCTTCCTTGAGCGGATAGACTTCCTGGTCCCCATAAGCGGCCGATGAGGTCGCAAATACGACCCGCATATTTTTTAGTTCTCTCGCCACCATCAGAACATTAAATGTACCATTCACATTTACATCGTGGGTTGCCTCAGGGTCTTGCACTGAAAAAATAACTCTGGGCAAAGCCGCCAAATGAAAAATACCCTTGACTCCATCGCAGGCTTTCAATAAATCTTCTTTTTTTCTGATATCCCCAAAAAGATATTTCACTCCGGCAAATTTTCTGCCCGCCAGCACTCCTCCGGCATGATTATCTAACGACACAACCTCATGACCGAGCTCCAATAATTTTTTTGCGAGGTTGGCGCCAATAAAACCCTCGCCTCCGGTAATTAAATATTTTGACATAAATTATTTATTACTTTTCATAAAAGGCGACCCCACTGCGATGATATCAAAACCCAATGAGATCAGTTCATTATACCAACTCTTAATGATTCTTCGTCCGTCCATTATTAAGTACGGCGGTTTTACGACCGATTTGAATACCTCCCCGAGTGTTTCAAACTGCGGCCAATCGGTACATAATATTGCAACCGAAGAATCCTTCAACGTCTCCGTTTCATTTTCGCAATATTCTATTCGCCCTGAGTGAGGATTGTTCGCAAAATATTTTTTACATTCCTCAGTCGCCGCCAAATCAAACACTTTAACCTTATTGACTCCGGCGCCAAGAAGCTGCTGTACCACCGCTACACCGCCAGAATTACGAATATCATTTGTTCCCTGTTTAAAAGCAACACCAAACATTGCCACGGTCCTCCCGACCCAATCCAACCCAGCCTCTGTTTCAGCCCTGCCAAAAAAATGATCCAATTGAAATACGTTTGATTCTAGAATTCCCCTCACTAAACTTGCCCTCGCGCCCGCATTTTCTAGCTGATGAGCAAGCGATCCGGCATCCTTTATAAAACAACTACCCCCGGCAAATAGACTGTCGTAAAGCCCCCATGCGCCGATCCTCGGTTCAGAAACTAATATTTTTCTTACTTCTTCATAGCGAAGATTTGGAAAATACTCACAAACTCTTCCTACCACATCAAAAGTGGTTACAATCTTACTAAATAAGATAAAATTCGCTAAAAGTTTTGCTGATGCGGCTTCATGCGGGTTTACCTCGAGGTATTTAACAACCGAGGAATTCACGAATCGCTGATAAACTTTACGCATGATTAAAAAATCTTCCGGTAAATTCGCTCCCACCACGACCCGATCGGGATGAACAGACCCTTCAATCGCCGCCCCTTCAACCAAAAATTCGGGGTTAGAAACAATACCGAAATTTTTCACGCCATGTTCTGAAAACAACTCCTCGGTATAGTCGATCATTCTAACTGGGACTGTACTCTTATTTACTATAACAACTCTGACGGATTGTTTGCCATTATTTCGATTTGCCAGCGGTCTGCCGATTAAATCAACGGCGGCTTCATAATATGATAAATCGGTCTCCCCGGCCGCGCCATCTTTTTCCGGCGTGGGCAAACACATAAATACAACCTCGACGTCGCTGATAAACTTTTCAACAATTTTAATATCACTGACAAACGAGATCCTAGAACGATTTCTGATAAGCAATTCCGCCAGACCGTCCTCGTGAAGACACGATTGGATTACGTCCCGATCATCGGTATTAAGTTTTTTTACCCGATGTTCATCAATATCAAAAACTAAAACTTCATGCCCGCTGTCGGCCGAAACCGCCGCAGAACATGCGCCCACAAACCCCCCTCCCATATATAATATCTTCATAATCTAGCCTTAAAATACTTAATTGTTTGTTCTAAGCCTTCTTCCAACTCAATTTTCGGCTCCCAACCCAAAATATTTTTTGCCTTAGTTATATCCGGCCGTCTCTGCATCGGATCATCTTCCGGAAGTTTTCTAAATTCAATTTTACTCTTTGAACCGGTCATTTTAATTATTCTTTCCGCCAATTCCTTAACCGTTATTTCGTGCGGATTGCCGAGGTTAATAGGGCCGGTTACGATTTTATCCGTGTTCATCATTTTTTCAAGCGCAACAACCAAATCACTCACGAAACAAAAACTGCGAGTCTGTGAACCGTCACCATACATAGTAATGGATTCGCCTTTCAACGCCTGCAAAATAAAGTTCGAAACGACCCGCCCATCCCCTTCCGCCATGCGAGAGCCATAAGTGTTAAATATCCTAACTACCTTAATGCTCATACCGTGCATCCTTTTATAGTCGAAAAACAAGGTTTCAGCGCATCGCTTGCCTTCATCATAGCACGCCCGTGGGCCAATTGGGTTAACGTTACCGCGATATTCTTCACTCTGAGGGCTAACCTCCGGGTCGCCATACACTTCCGAAGTCGAAGCCTGTAATATTGTAGCGTTCTTTGCCCTTGCGAACCCAAGCATATTTATCACTCCAACCGTATTGGTTTTAATCGTCCTAATGGCGTTTTTTTGATAATGAACCGGTGAAGCAGGGCACGCAAGATTATATACCTGATCAATTTTTTCATCAAGATAAAACGGTTCAACAATATCATGCCTAAAAAACGAAAAATTCCTATCTGTCTTCAGATGATTTATATTTTCTTCCGAACCTGTAATCAGACTATCGACAACAAATATCCTATTTCCATCTTTTAAAAGTTTTTCCGCTAAATGCGACCCGACAAAACCAGCCCCGCCTGTAATAAGTATATTTTTCATATTATTTTTCAGACACAATTTTTAGAAACCTCTCAACACGCCCGAACAAATACCCAAACATTTTGGCGACATCACCAAATGCGACCACCATAGGCATCACAAAAAAACCAAGTAACCGAAAAACTGCCGTTTTACCAGTTGTAAATTCAATCCACCGTTTCCAAAATTTATTTATGTATGCAACCAAGCCAACAATCAACGGAACAAAAAATAATGAAGAGATCTTAAAAGACAAAAATAACAGTAAAACCGAGGTGGTATATACAACGTAGCGGACAATCTGACGAATGGTGTTTATAGAACCATGACCCTCACTTCGAGTGTAATTAAATAACTGCTTAAAATATTTGCTTAATCTTATTCTTGGGCGCCACAACGCCAACGGTTCGCGGATAAAATACGGCAAACCTTCTTTTGTTATCAATTTATTATCAAACAGAACATCCTCGCAAAACGGTATCCACTCCGGATAACCGCCGGCGGTTTGCCAGCGATCCTTTCGAAACGCCACCGAACGACTCGAGGGAAGCCAACTTTTTTTAAATTCGCCCACAGCCGGGATGGTTGAGGCGGCAATCAGATATACCAATAACCCGTCGCTTTTTTCAAACCAAGGACCAAATCCGGTTGCGGACCAGGTTACTTCTTTTTTTTCAAAAGGTTTTACGATTGATTCAAACCATTTTTTGTCATATATACACCCGGCATCTGCCACCACAATAACCGACCCCTCGCTTTTTCTTATCGCGAAATTCCGTCCATGAGCGATATTGCCCGGCTCTCTAAAAATTTTTAAAATAGAAAATACCCCGGTCATTTTCTGTAGATATTCCCAGGTGCCGTCGCTTGAGAGGCCGTCAACAATAACGATTTCGTCCGGTTTAACAGTCTGCGCAGAAATACTTTCGAACCACTTCGGTAAAGTAGTTTTCTCATTTAAAACCGTCATTATTAGTGAAATCATAAACTTCTAATCGACTTCAAGTATACGCTTATTTTACCAAAAAGTGAAACCAGTAATAAAATCGGAAAAGCGCGATTCCAAGAATAATTTTTTGCCACGAATTTATTAAGACTGCCTAAAAATACCAATAATCTTTTCGGGTCCCTTTTTGATACAAAACTTCCTCCATATACATGAATTACCGGGTCCGTATCTATCGCCATTATTTCCCAACCCTGTTTTTTTAGCCGCCAGCAAAGGTCAGTCTCCTCAAAATACATAAAATAATCTTCCCCGAGAAGACCGGCTTTTTCAAGCGCCTCCTTACGTAAAAAACACGCGGCGCCAGTCACGTAATCAAGCGGCAAACCGCATTTTGGTAATTTTTGAGGATACAAGGCGATTCTTTTCATTTTTTTCTTCAAACCTTCTGATAAAAAAAATCCAATCGAAAATAAATAGCCAAAAACATTAAAAAAAGTTGGGAAAAAGCCGCCGACCGACTGCAAAGATTTATCTGGATAAACCAATGTTGGCCCTAGAGCGCCGACACGGTCATTTTGTATCATAAATTCAAATAGATTCTCCAAA
The DNA here is from genome assembly GCA_021812425.1 of bacterium. Lineage (GTDB taxonomy): Bacteria > Patescibacteriota > Patescibacteriia > Magasanikbacterales > GWA2-37-8 > JAKANM01. Next base: position 15,636 of record JAKANM010000006.1, read on the forward strand.
CTTCTCACGCCGGTTTCAGTGTCGCTGTTAAGAAGCCAGACAAAAGCCTGAGACGACATTTTGATTGCCTGATTGTTCGCCTTAGCAAATCCGACATTTTGCTTATTGATAATAAGTTTTACTTGCGGAAAATTATTCTTTAACATTTCTACCGAACCATCGGCGGAATTGTTATCAACCAAAAAAACTTCCTCCGGTAATTTTGAAGATCTGTACAGCGCTTCCAATGCTCGGCGCGTTAATTCCAAAGTGTTAAACGACACAATGATCGCCGTAACGGGAAGTTTATTGTTGTTCATATTTCTTGGCTATCATATATGTGGTATCGTAAACATTAAGTGGCAAGGAAATCTTTTTCAAAAAGGTTTTCGAGGAAAAGTTCGCCAATTTTAAAAAGAAATTCAAACCGGTCCAACTATAAAATAAACGCATAATATAAGGGATGGTAAACCATTTGCCGTGATGCTTTGAATAAACAACCTCAAACCCGCTTTTTTGAAGTAAAGATTTCAAATTTCGTGAATTAAAATAATATAAATGTTGGGGTGGAACGAAAGCGTGCCAATATTTTCCCCAAACCCTGGCCCACAAACTACCGGAATCAGGAGTTGTAATTGCTATAACTCCATTATCGTTCAATAACTCGCGTGATTTATTTAGTAAACTTACCGGATCTTTCACGTGTTCGATAACGTCCTGCATTACGATCGCATCAAATTTCTTACTAGCATGATAATTTTCCAAGGTATTAACCGACGCTATCGCTCCTTTTTCTATAGCCTTTTTCACGGCGTACGCCGATATATCTATTCCTTCTGCCTGCCATCCATGATCATTGGCTAATTTTAAGAAAAAACCGGTGGCACAGCCGACTTCAAAAACTGAACGACGCGCCTTTCCCGATAAAAATCCCCCAATATCTTTCAAAAAATTTATGTAGGTTTTTTTTGTTACTTCTTTATCAAAATCATAATCCATATATCCGTCCAGTCTGGCGTCGCCGGTAAAATAGCCCTCCGTATAATACAACGACAAATCAGCAGGAAAATTTTCCACTGCCATTAATAAACAACGGGGACACTTAACTATTTTGAAACCTTTCTTTTCAAAATAATATTTCATGTCTGTTCCACAAACCAAACATCTCATATTTTTTTAAGCAGAAATACGGAATATTTATAATTGTAGCTAGGCCGAGCCAAAAATTTTTCCTTATAATATTTCAAGGTGGAATCAAGCGGGACGCTATCAAATCGTTTAACTATGGCGTAGCCAGAAGGAATCAGACGATCGGTTTCTACTGATCCCGAGGAACCGTCTGAACCGGTTGCAAACAACCACATCTCTGTGCCGGTGGCGACCGAACCATTTTTAAAATCATTAAAATCCAACGATTTAAGTTTGTTAAAATATTTATTTTTATAAAATTGATATACACCCTCATTCAGATCGCCTGAAACAACCAGGTATTGCGAATCCAAAGAATTTTCGCGCACAAAATCAAACGAATCAAAATTGCGAAAATAACTACCGTTAAAATAATTTCTTAGAGAATAAAAATTATAGAGACCAAACGTCGCGATGGCTACCCATAGAGTAAAAAATATAAACTTTATACGCAGAGAACGAATCGAATAGACGCCTAACACTAATGAAATAATAAATAATGGAAAAGCCACGAAACCGAATTTAGGATAAATTGTAAAATTATATCTCGGGTCAGCCTTATTCATGAAAAAAGTATTCAAAATTATAAGAAAACCAGTCAAAAACAATACATACTTTTCGCCCTTTAAAAATGACTTACCATTAAGTGCTGAGGCCAAGCCTAATCCGGAGGCAAATAAAATCATCATCCCTAACCCAAAAATAAATATATTCCACGGAAATATATTTTCCCCAAAAAAGAACGCGTAAATATGAAATAATATCCCGGCGACAATGTTTAACCAAGAATTGGACAATAAATTCATTTTTGTCCAACCGCCGTCGCCATGAAAAAAAATCCGATTATAAATCATATAGACCAGCGGCAAACAACCTAGAGCTACCACCGCCTGACCCTGGAGCCAGCGAATGATGCCGGTAAAAGCTTGCTTACTTACAAATAAATACAGAAAAAAAACATTGGAAATAATCGCGGTATAAATAAATTGCGGATAATCCGAATAGGCCGTGAGCAATAAAGAAATTAAATAAAAATAAAAAATCTTCATTTTATAACCCTCAGAGTAAAGAATATATAGCCAGTAAAATGTTAACAACGAGAAAAAAGCCGCTAGACTGTGATAACGCGCCATCTGTGAAATAAGAATAAAAAAAGATGAATAGGCGGTAAAAAAAGCCGCTAGTAAAGCCTTCTTTTTATCATTACTAATTTTCAGTGTGAGCTGATATACTAGAAAAATTATCCCGAGACCGGAAATAATCGAAACTAACCTGATTGTTAGCTCAGTCCAAGGAAATATTTTACTTAAAACCAAAACTAAAAAATAATATAGAGGAGGGTGATTGTCAGGGTTTGACCAATAATATTTAAAAAAATCAACTACAGAATATTTTAGATATTCCAAAACGGCCGTCTCATCCATCCAAAATGTTCGTCCGGAAACATTCCACAACAAGAGAACTGCGGAAGTTAAAAGCAACAACAATAACAGCCAGTTTTTATTAATGTAGATTTTAAATCCGTTCCACATATCAGCCAAAAAATTTATACAAACTATAAGTAATGATTTGTTTAAGAAACAACCAGTACTCTTTCGCGCCTAATTTGGAAGTACTGTGCAGTCTAACTCGAAAACGGAACGGAATCTCTTTAACCGTGCCACGATCCCCTTTTACCAAAATTTCTAGTAAAATTTTGTAACCGGTAGAAGTTAATTTTACGTTTTCAATAACTTTTTTTCGAAGGACAAAGTAACCACTGAGCGGATCCTTCACGCCCGTTAAAAACCGCGTGATTAAAACACCTGTCTCCGAAATCAACCGCCTCCACCACTTCCATTTTTCGACTACACTCCCTTCTTCAAACCGGCTGCCTATTACCAAGTCCGCGCCCTTTTCTAATTCGCCGAGAAAAACATTTATCATTCTCGGATCATGACTTAGGTCCGCATCCATAACGCCGATGATGTCTCTTTTCGATCTTGCAAACCCTTCCCGCACCGCACTGCCTAAACCCAATTTGCCCGATCGGTGTATGACCTGCACTGGATAACGAACCGACAGTTGGTCGGCGATCCGACCCGTTCCATCCGGTGAATTATCGTCAACTATAATAACTTCAACATCAAACTTAGTTTTATCGATGGATGAAAAAAATTCCTTAAGTAGCGGCTCGATATTATCTGCCTCATTATAAGTCGGTATTATAATAGACGCCTGAATCATACATTCTTTTTAAGTACGAGATAAATAGTCTTTGGAAATATTCTGCTGATTAAATATCCGACTGGCAGAGTAAATATATATATAAAGAAAAAATATTTCAAATTCGTTCTAAACAAACGGGAGTCGAAAAGCCAAATAAAGGCGACCAACATCTTACTAAACTCAGGTGAACCGGTTTGATATTTTACCGATCGCCTATTTTTATTAAACCAAAAAACTATTGACAGCACGACCGCCTCCATCCCTCGGCATTTATTATTCGTTAATATTTCAAAGCCTCTCTTTGACCAATTGATTAAATATTTTGGATCAACTATTCTCTTATGACCCACCTCCTCAAAATAATTTGGTTTGATATTGATTAATGCTTTTTCTGAAACAGCGGCCGGAATTGTTATAAAAAACTTGCCGCCCTTTTTTAAGACCCTACTAACCTCAGACAAGACCTTATCCAAGTCTTCAACGTGTTCAAGCACATCGTACGCATGCACCTCGTCAAAGTAACCATCCGGAAATGGGATTGTCTTGCCGTCAAATACTTTAAAATTTACCCTAGTATACCTATTTTTTGCGTAATTAATATTATCCTCTAAAATATCGAGACCAAAATATACCCCTCTTTTTGAGAGAAAATTATAATTTCCGCCAAAGCCGCAGCCATAATCTAAAATCATTTTTTGCATACGATCATAATGCCATTACCGTAATTTAACGGCGTCACTAATTCAACCAAATAATTAACCGGCGTAAGCACGATGTCGGTTAAGACTCTCAAAATTTTTGATTTACTGATTAATTTTGTAAATGAAATAAATATCCTTAAGCTATTTGATTTTTCCAAATATTCTTCACCGAATAAGCCACCATAGTATTCTACCGGCCAAATTAGACTCCAGATTTTTTCAACACTCTCGATATGAAATCCATTTTTTTCCCAACGCTTTAAGCTCTCAGACGGCATCTCTAGACCGATATGCCCGCCAATTTTATCAATAAAATATTTCTTAAAAAGTTCCGGACTTCTATGTGCAATTTTGAACCACGGATTTTCGCTATCGGTTTCAATAACATGAATTGTCTTGCCCGCCGATTTTAAAACTCGATAAATTTCTTTCTGAATCAAATCTTTATCATCTGACTCAACATGACCAAAAAAATCCGAACTGATCACATAATCAAAATAATCATCTGAAAATGGCAGCTGTTTTACGCCGCTTTGCACAACCATTTGATATCGACTTTTTCCAATTTTTAACGGCTCAATCGCTAAATCAACCCCAACTACTGTGCCAAAATTAGACAAATAATCTCGTCCGGCGCCACAGGCAAGATCAAGAATAATATTATCTTTCCCTTTAATTTTACTCTTAAAAAACCTCTCCCTCCGGTAACCCAATCCTACCCTTTCGACGATCCGTTTTAATATATTCGAACGATTTAATCCCTGAAACCATTTTTTACCGTGCTCTGTTTCGTACAATGAATCATAATAAATCTTTTGCGACTCTTTCATTACGTCAGACGACACTAATATTCCGCCAACATTCTCTAGATAATAATTGCAAACTGAACATTTATAACCCTGTTTAAATGGATCTAGTATTCGTTTGCAATTTGGACAAGCCGGACTAATCATAAGTCTCGATAAATTTCAGATAAACTTCGCTTAAATTTTTCATATTCAAATTTAGACCCGACTTCTTCACAATTTTTCTTCAAGGTTAAATAAATTTCCGGATTATCCAAATCTTTTAATCGATCTTTTAATTCAAGCGGATTTCCCGGTGAAAAAAAGAGACCCGCTTTACCGACAACCTCAGGAATTGCGCCGCTGAACGTGCAAACGACCGGACAGCCGGCAGTAACAGCCTCGGCCAAAACATATCCAAACTGTTCCTGCCATAAAGGCGTAACTAAACTCCCTAGAATCAGAGCTTTCGCGTCAGTATATAACGACCTAACTTCAGAATTAAGCATTTTACCAGCAAAAATAACATTCTCTTTTAAGCCAAGCGACACCACCAACTCTTCCAAACATCTCTTTTCTTTGCCAGAGCCAATGATTACCAATTTCTTTTTTTCCTTTTGTTTAATGTCTCGCAAATAAGCTTTCCAACCATATACTACCTCATAAACACCTTTCTCTTTCACCAATCTATTCACCATCAAATAAACATCACCATCAAATTTGAAATTATTTGCATATTTAATTTTATTTTTCTGGACAGCCGGTGTTAAAATTTTTATTTTTTTATCAGGAACACCATATTCACGCAAGAGTTCCGCCGAATAATTAGTAACAGGCAAAAATAAATCGACCCCAGCGGCGTTTTCCTTTATGATTTTATAAATTTTATTTTTCCAAAAAACCGGCGGTTTGCCAAGGAAAGGATAATCATGTTCAAAACGCCCAAAGCTATTATCCCAAACCGTTGTTACCACTTTTAGATTCGGATTTGATTTTTTTGCATTAACTGCTTGCAATGTAAAGTAATAAGAAATTTCGGCGGTATGAACAATGTCAAAACTTGATAATTTTTTTTCTAAACCAAACAATTGCTGGTATTTCCCTTTAAGATATTGATAATAAAAATTTTGTAAACGACAATCAGTTGAGGAGCGCAATATGTTAACGGGAAACTTCAAATCAGTAATTGGATACAGATTTTTTTTTGAACAAAAACCTTCTACCTCAATTTCCGATCCAAGATCCGACCACATCCCGCCTTCCCAGGCATTTAAACTATCACCTCTGACCAGAGCTACTTTGATTTTCTTTTTATTTTCCATACTTGCCAATATAACATTGTATAATATACGTATTGCTGGGCCGCGACCTGCCAACCGGCGAAAGCCAGATATAATCCGTTTTTAAGCTGTCCCAATGACATTTTTATCGGCTCAAATATCACATAATAAATCATATTTTTTTTAACCTTTTCAGTAAATTTTATCCACTTTTCCGGACCGATATTAAAACCCGTGTACGTTACTTGGTTCGGGAAATAAAATTTAGCATGAATCGGCACCCAACGTTTCGCTTTTCTAAAAAAAGATTCCCAGGAAAGATTATCGTAAGCCGGGCGGTGGTGCAAAACCAGCCCGGAATCTTCCACCTTGCCGTCAATATATGCCCAACCGTGCGTCACTCCTAAATAATGAAAGTTCTCTTTTTTAAAAAGACAGTCTTTTTTGAAACCCTTGACCGCGTAGGCCTTTTTCCCGTCCCACATTTCCCATTGAAAACTAAATCCGTTTATACCTTTTTTCTCCGCCTCAATAATCTTATTTCTTATTATCGGCTGTGCATCCTGATCAATAAACTCATCCGCGTCAATTTGAAAAATCCATCTACCGCGCGCTTCATTGTAAGAGAAAACCCTGTGGAGCGAAGAATCCCCGGTGCGTGGCTGAATAAATATTCGATCAGTGAACTTTTTGGCAATTTCAAGCGTCTTATCGTTGCATTCGCCGTCATGAATTAAAACTATTTCATCAGCAAGATCTTTTATGCTATTCAAGCAGCGTTCAATGATTTTGTCTTCATTATATACTACCAAACAAACTGAAATCAGAATTTCTTTATTATTTTCCATATGACTGGTGCTCTAAATAATCACTGGCCTTAAAATATAATTTTCTCGGAATTCTTAATAAATTAGCCAATCTTTCAAATTTGGATAAATTACCAAACTCCCACTTTAATCTTCGTCGATATTCACTTATATATTCTACAATTTCCAATTCCGATGGTTTGTATGCAACGTCCGCTAGGCCAGCCTGAACGATATCACGATCAAGGCTTTCCATAAACACTTTCTCAAGCTGTCTCACAATATTTTTTGGACTGTTAATTTCAAGGATTTTATTTCTAGCTTTTTTACCGAATTCAATCCTTATGTTCGGATTATTATATAAATATATTAAAGCCTTGGCAAAAGTTTGCGGAAAATTCGCGACAATCCCATCCCTCATATGAAATACCTGCTCCAATTGACCGTTATCCCGCCTAGGCGTCGAATTGGTTACTACCGGCTTACCCCAAAACATCGCTTCGTTTATCGTATTACCGTTGCACTCCCCGATTTTTGAACTGTGCGCGAGAACGTCAATCGACTGATAAAAACGATGAATTTTTTTCTCATCGGAAGTTTCATCTAATATAATAAAGTGTTTTTTTAATCGACTGTGTTCAATCATTTTAATTCTTGATTCCGGGACACCCATAATTACAAACTTCGTGTTTTTTATTTCTTTGACCAAATATGGCATCATGTCTAAAACCAAGTCGCTCCACTTCGCGATGTGCGGCCGCGCGATCTTCCCAATTACATAATCCCCTTTCTCTATCCCCAACTCCTTTTTATAATCCGCAATTTCTCTCTCAGAAATCCGGTGCTTTTCAAAACCATCCTTATCAACCATATTATATAAAACCTTCATTTTTTTAAAATCAAATCTTGCTCCTGATGCTTTAAGGTATCTTTCGTTTAAGTGCATCATGCTCTGAAACATCGAACATTTTATTTTATCAGAGATTCTAGAATCATAATTTCCAAAAACATTCTTCTCTACGACGACAATATTCTTGTTAACTTTCAAAGCGGCCTGAATAATATCAAACTCCGCTTGAACAAAAACACCGGACCGGTGAATGTGGATGATGTTGATATTTTTTTGTTTTATAAACTCTGTAATTTTATTTACATTGCCATCGGCTACCACGAATTCGATACCAAGAGCGGACAAAATCGCTTCGCCTGGTCCGCCCACTCCATAGGAAGCGGAATAAACGTTAAAAAAATCACGATTTAAATAACGACAAAAAGAGTAGAGGTTTCTAGCCCCGCCGGCATAAAAAAAGCCGGAGTTTAATTCAAGAACATTTATTTTTGATATTCCCTCAGCCATAATTCCAATATTAACAATGACCACAAATGGTTGCTGTAATCAGCCTTGCCATTCAGGTGTACCTGCCACATTTTTTCTACAGTTTGATATTTGAAATTATTATATATTTTACTGTTTTTATCGAGCAAAATATCCGTAATCATAGGTTTCAACTGATTTTTTATGATCCGGTCGAGCGGAATGACAAAACCGGCCTTTGGTCTAGTTAATATCTCCTCAGGAATTACGCTGCGCATTAATTCCTTCCAAATATATTTGCCGACGCCGTTTTTTATTTTTAATCCTGATGGTATTTTCCTTGATAATTCTACCAAGCGATAATCCAAAAAAGGCGGCCGTACCTCTAAGGCGCTTCCCATAGCCGCTAGATCTATTTTTGTAAGATATCCGTCTGGAAGAATACCCATGACATCAGCTAGCATCGCGCCACTTACTACATCCGGATAATTATTAAACCAACCCTTAAATTGATTGGCCAAAAGATTTTCATCGATTTCATTCGATAGGTGTTCCGAATATAAATCACGTTTTGTTAGATACCTTTTACTGATCGGCAAATTATTTTTCCATACCGAATAATATTCAGCGTAGGCATTGAAAAAATCCTTCGCGAGAATCTCCGCTTTATAGGCCGCGCCGTTTGAAAAGCTCCGGAAAAATTGAGGAACGAATTTTCGAACAGATGACGGAAGCGTCTGATACAGTTTTAAAAATTTTACAAATTTAAAACTCCGATAACCGCCGAATAGCTCATCGGCGCCGTCGCCGCTTAAAACGACGGTAACATGCTTTTTCATTTCCCTGCTTATCAGCATGCTTGGTAGCGCCGATTGATCAAAAAACGGCTCATCATAAAGACCGACAAGATCCCTAACTGACTCCGCGTAATTTATTTCATCCAATTGTATTTCGTGATGATTTGTTTTAAAATGTTTGGCGGCTAGCCTGGCATATTTTTTGTCTTCACTTTCGCCATCCATACTGATTACGAAAGTATCGATCGGCTCTTTTTTATTCCTAGAAGCCATGGCGACTACCGAAGTTGAATCTACTCCGCCGCTGAGAAACGCCCCAACCGGAACGTCGCTAATTAATCTTTTTTTAACCGAGTCTTCAAACAGCTCCGATAGCTCTTCCTGCCACTCCGACTGCGATTTAGTGCTATCAACCTCAATTGCATCAATCGACCAATATCTTTGAATCTTCAGCTGATTTGATTTTAAAATCAAGAAATGTCCGGCCGGCAATTTAAAAATGCTTTTAAAACCCGTCCGAGGCGAAGGCACAAAACGAAGACCGAGAGCGAGGTCGACTGCATTCCAATCAACATCCTTTTTTACAAAACTAAATCCGAGGAGCGCCTTAAGTTCGGAACCAAAAACAAACCGTGTGCCGTCAAAAAAATACTTAAATGGCTTCTCCCCCAGCCTATCCCTGGCAGCAAAAAGGACTTCTTCTTTTTGATCCCAAATCGCGAAGGCGAACATGCCGTTTAGCTTCTCTAGGCATTCAGCGCCCCATTGAATATATGATTTTAGCAAAACCTCCGTATCGCTTTTTGAAATAAATTTATGACCCTTCCCACTTAATTCATTTCTTATTTCTTCAAAGTTATAGATCTCGCCGTTAAATACTATAATGTAACGACCGTCCTCACTTTTCATGGGTTGGCTACCGAGCGGACTAAGATCAATGATAGCAAGGCGGCGATGGCCTAGCGCTACGTTTTGGCGCGAATTAAACCACAACCCTTCCTGCTCAGGACCCCGGTGTTTAATTTTATCCAGCATTAATTTAAAGCCTTGCTGATCGACTGGATCTTTTTGAATTAATCCAAGAATCCCGCACATACTATGAAACAAATTTATTTACGGAACTTATTACATATTCTATCTCCTCATCCAAAAGTTTCGGATAAAACGGCAAAGTAATGGTGGCGGCACCAATTTTTTCCGCCTGTTCGAAATCGCCCTCTTTAAAACCATATTTTTCCCGATAATACTTCATAAGGTGAATAACGCGAAAATTCACGGCGACGCCAATATGTAATTCCTGCAAGCTGTGCATTATATCATCGCGCTTTTCTTTATCGACCCAAATTGTATATAAATGCCGGGCGTGTTTTGAATTATTTAATACCTGTGGCGTTTTTAATTTATTATTATTTTTAAATCCGGCATCATACTTTTTACTAACAATTTCTTTTTTTGCCAACAATTCTTCTACCCTATCAATTTGATGGACAAGCAACGCCGCTGAAATATTATTCATGTTGGATTTATATCCCAAAAACTCCATATCATAATGCTGGTACATTTTGTTATACCGATCGGCAGCATTCTTACTCATCCCGTGTAATCTAGCTTTCATCAGCCAAGAATAATATTCCTCATTATTACAAACTATCGCGCCACCCTCGCCGCATGTAATATTTTTTGTCGCATAAAAACTAAAACAAGCAAAATCACTGAGCTGACCTGGCTTTATACCATCCCGTTCGCCTTCGATACAATGCGCGCAATCCTCAATAATTTTTAAATTATGCTTATCAGCGATTTTCTTGATAGCTTTCATATCACACATTTGCCCGTACAAATGCACTACTAAAATCGCTTTCGTTTTACTGGTAATGGCGGCTTCGATAAGATTTACATTAATATTTCCAGTTTCTTTTTCAACATCCACAAAAACCGGTCTTGCCCCGCAATACTCCACTGAATTCGCGGTCGCAATAAAAGATAACGGCGTGGTAATTATTTCGTCACCTGCCCCCACATTCAGGCACTTCAAGCACAAAAACAGAGCGTCGGTACAGGAGGTAACGCCAATCGCGTATTTGGCGCCCAAATATCCGGCCAGCTTGTTTTCAAAGGTTTTCACTGTTTCGCCAGTCGTTAAAAATAAAGAGTTTAAGACGCTTAGACATTCCTTTTTGTCATCCTCCTCCAAATTATGCTTGTAAAATTCTACTTTCATATTCGTTTAAACAAAAAATTGTTTAATTTTACTTTGGATAAAACTTGATCAGCATTGATGAGATATTTGTAATATTCCACGGTTCGGGTTGTGATGTCATCAGTGATCTTTCCCTGGTCAAGCGCATTTTTAATTTCGACAATCCCGTCATCAATCGTTTTTTTTGTTTTATAATTCAATACCTTGCCGATCTTGTCAAAATTAACATGATAATTTCTTGGGTCAGGATCATCAGGCGCCACATCAATTTTTAAATCCTGAAAATAATCTCTAAATTTATGAGCGACTTGATAAACCTGAAAATTTTGTTCATTTGAACCAACATTAAATATTTGCTTATTTATTTTTTTTGCATCATTCTCGTCGATTGTTATTTTGAAAGCATTAATAACATCATCAAGATGAACGAGCGGGCGCCACTGCTTACCGCCGCCCATAATAAATATTTTTCGATTCTTCCAGGCATGCAAGGCCATTATATTAATTATAAGATCAAATCTCATTCGCCTCTCCGACAAACCATAAACCGTGCCGTTTCTTAGAAATGTGACGCAAAAATTATCATCAGCCAAACCAATAATGTCTTTTTCCGCCAACAGCTTGCACTTCGCATAAACTGATATCGGAGCCACAGAGGATTCTTCATTCAAAACCTGCTCCCCCGACCCGTACACACTGCACGAGGATGATAAAACATATTTTTTTACGCCCATTTCTTTGCCTAATTTTGCCAAATTCACCGCCCCCAAATGATTGATCTCTTCGGTAATGGAAGGCATGAGCTCAGACGCCGGGTCATTAGAAATTGACGCGAGATCGATAATAGCATCGACATTTTTTAAGATCTTTTTATCAAAAAATCTTATATCATCTTTAACGATTGTTAAATTATCAGAAGCCAGGTCGTTTAAATTATCGCCAAAAAAATATCTGTCGAAAGCAATAACTTTGTAACCCTGGCCGAGAAATGTCCCAACCATTTTCGATCCAATATAGCCCCCTGCTCCCGCAATAAATATTGTTTTCATAAAATTATTTATAGTGTTTGTGATAAGCCAATTCGATTTTATTTAAAATAAAACCATTTTTTTGATAAAAAGCGTTGGCTGGAACATTCTCACCCTCAGTAATTACAAAAATTTCAGTTATATTTTTTTTCTTAAAATAATCTATTGCTTTCTCGAGTAACGCCCCGCCATATCCCTTACCCTGGTATTTTCCTTTAACTCCAATCAAATCAATATAACCTGACTTGTCTTTTATTTTTACCGAACAAAAACCGGCAACTTCATCCGCCTCCTTAATAATATAAACTTCATCAGCGTAGCCGGCAAAAAAACTATTGTTTACCCAAATTTCGTAAAAATTTATCGCTAGTTTCCGATCAATTTTTTCATCCTTAAAAAATCTGCTGGTCTCACCGACAACCATGGCTAAGCCAGGCAAAGACTCCTTATTTATCTCGCCGCTTTTCAACTGAGAATTTGCAACCATGTTGTACGCCGGAATTTTTGCTGATTTTTTATTTTCAGACCCAGAATATTTATAGATATTTCTAATACTAACTAAACTAAATCCAAGCTTCTCTAAAGCCATTATATTTTCTCTGTAAAAATCAGCAATACAAAAAATCATTTCCGGCTTCACGTCGGCAGCATTTATAAGCCTTAAAATATCAGATTCGGAATTTTTTTCATGCAAAAATAGTTTATAAACATTGCATTTGAATATTTCCGAATCAAATTTTTCCCTGCTAAATAGCGCCATAGATTAAAGGTTGGTAAAATCTACTTTCCTAGCCTTTTCAATTTCTTCTGGAGAAAAACGAAATTTTATCAGCTTAGCCGGCACCCCGCCAACGATTGAAAAAGGCTCAACATTTTTTGTCACGACCGCGTTTGCGCCGACAATCGCTCCTCTCCCTATTTCAACATTCGGCAGAACGGTTACGCCGTTTCCGATCCAGACATCATCTCTTATGACAATTGGCCCATAAAGATCTTTCTGCTTGCACATTGGCACTTTCCAGTCATCATAACCATGGTTCGCGGTAATAAAACTACAGTTTCCGGCAATCATCACGTACTTTCCAATCGTAACTTTTTCATTACAGCCGATATAACACCGGCCATTCACCGAAGAATTATCACCAATGGATAAACCGCCTTTTCCGCCGATTAAAATTGTTTCGCCGCCAATAATAACATTTTCGCCTAAAGCAATGCCTGCTTCCCCCGCTTCAATGTAAACATTTTTTCCAAGCTCAACATTATTTCCAAACGATGCTTTCTGAGGGTTAATTATCTTTGATCCCTTATCAATTCTAAAACCAGAACCCACCTTTCCGCACATTGATCGCCAAAACATCACTCTAAATGAACTGCCTATTTTTTTCAGAAGCTTGAAAGTTGTTTTTGCTAAGCTATATACAAAATTCATACTTGGTGTTTGTTATATTCTAAAAAGTAAAGAGAAAAAATTAATAAATGATTTCCAAATATTGAGCGCGAACTCATCATTCCCTTGAAACACTTCAGGGACTGGTTCATCGATTCTTTTTCCAATTATAAAGTAAGTAAGCTTCCTTTTAGAAGCTCGCGTTCCTCCGGAGCTAT
>JAKANM010000007.1 GCA_021812425.1 bacterium
GGTCTGGTACAATACCCAAAGGCCGCATTGGTCGCTTAATCTTAAATCACCAATTCAATTCATTCTAAACAACCAAGATGTCCACTTGTCCAAAAGTGGGTGGCCTGATACACAGGCTTGCAGGTCAGTTTTTTTTCTGTTAGAATGAGCCAAGAGTAAACCTTTATTTTTTATTTATGTCAAAACGCGTTTTGTCGGTTGAAACATCGAAAATGGTTGGGCAGGAGGTTACGATAAAGGGCTGGGTCAATGCTCGAAGAAACATGGGAAAAATTGTTTTTCTTGATTTACGCGACCGTGGCGGGATTCTCCAGGCGGTCGGAGTGCCAAGCCAGATGGACACAGTTTCAGTTGAAACCATGAAAGAAGTGCGACCGGAATGGGTGCTCGCGATCACCGGCACGGTACAGGAGCGCGGGGCGAAACAAAAAAATCCCGATATGCCGACCGGCAATGTTGAGTTGTTGATAAAGAAGTTGGAGGTTTTGAATACCGCTATGACTCCGCCGTTTGAAATCGACAAGAATACGATTGGCATTAACGAAGAGCTCCGTCTGAAATATCGTTATCTCGATCTTCGCAGTGAGCGGATGAAAAAGAATATTATCTTGCGAAATAATGTGTCGCAATTTTTCCGAAGGCATTTATTGGATGAGGGGTTTTTAGAAATTGAAACGCCGATTTTGACCAAAGGAACTCCTGAGGGAGCGCGTGAATTTATCGTGCCGTCGCGCACCTACCCCGGCCAATTTTATGTTTTGCCGCAATCGCCGCAACAATTCAAACAGCTGATGATGGTCGCAGGAATGGAAAAATATTTCCAGCTCGCGCGTTGTTTTCGCGATGAAGATCAGAGAGGTGACCGCCAACCGGAATTCACTCAGCTCGATCTTGAGATGTCGTTTGTTGAGCGTGAAGACGTGATGAGCCTGATTGAAAAAATGATGATTGAACTGGTTCATATTGTTACGCCGGAAAAAAAGATCCAGGAAGTTCCTTTTCCGCGTCTTACCTACACTGAAGCGATGGAAAAATATCATTCCGACAAGCCTGATCTCCGCAAGGACAAAAATGATCCAAATCTCCTCGCGTTTTGCTGGGTGGTGGATTTTCCTTTTTTTGAAAAGACCGATGAAGGCGGCTGGACTTTTAGTCACAATCCTTTCTCCAGTCCGAAGCCAGAGCATATGGAATGGCTTATGAAGGGCGAGAATGTTGGGAATATTTCCACGACGCAGTATGATATTGTGTTGAATGGTTTTGAGGCGGGCGGCGGCAGTATTCGAAATCACCAGTCGAAGGCTTTGAAAAAAGTTTTTGAGATTATGGGATTTTCCGATAAGCAAAGTCAGACGCAGTTTGGCCACATGCTTGAAGCGTTTGATTTTGGCGCGCCACCACACGGCGGCATCGCGCTTGGTGTTGATCGGGTCATCGCGATTCTTGCCAACGAACCGAACATCAGGGAAGTGATCGCGGTACCGAAGACGGGCGACGCGCGCGATCTCATGATGGGTGCGCCATCGCCATTGCCGAAAAAATCGTTGGAGGATGTTCACATTGAAATAAAGAAATGAAGCCCAAAGAAATCACGTTAGAAAAATTTCAGGGTCCGCTCGATCTTCTGCTCCAATTGATTGAAAATGACAAACTCACGATCACCGAGATTTCACTCGCTGAAGTCACCGAGCAGTTTTTTAAGCATCTAACATCGCTTGAAGGTGAGCATTCCGAGGAGCTGGCCGATTTTCTCGTGGTTGCGACCAAGTTGGTGTATATAAAATCGCGCCAGCTGTTGCCGTATCTATATCTGCCGGAGGAAGAAGGGATAAGCCTCAGCGAACAATTGAAATTTTATAAACGTTACGCTGACGCCAGTAAATATGTAGGAGAGCAGTGGAATTTGGGGAAGATGGCCTACGGTCGAATTGAACCGTCGCCGGCGCCAACCGGTTTTACCGCGCTAGAGAACGCCTCGAAGACTGAATTGCACCGATCGATCCTGCAACTTCTGCGCCGTTTGAAACCGATTAATCCTCTACCGGAAGTTAAAATTGACCGGACGGTTTCGGTAGAGCAGAAAATTAAATCGATTTATGAAGCCCTCATAAAATTAAAAAGTTTAAGTTTTAAGGGACTTTTGGACGGTGCTGTTAGTCGGAGTGAAGTTATTATTAGTTTTCTCGCTTTGCTTGAACTCATCAAAAATGAAAAAGTCGCGATTGATCAGAATAGCGCTTTTGACGATATGACAATTAGAAAAATTTAATTATGTCAAAATTATTATCACAAATCGAATCGATCCTTTTTGTGGCTTCAAAGCCGGTGTCAATGAATAAGATTACCAAACTTTTGGATGTTAATAAAGAAATGGTAGCTTCATGTTTGGGACAGCTAAAACAAAAATATGACTCGGTTGTTTCAGGTGTGGTCCTGTTTCAAAATAACGACGAGTATCAATTGGTGGCGCATCCGGACAACCGTTCGATTGCGGAGCATTTTGTCAAAGCGGAACTCAGCGGCGAGCTGACTCGCCCTCAGCTGGAGACTTTGACGGTAGTTTCTTATTGCGGACCGATCACCAAGCCGGAGCTGGATCAAATTCGCGGCGTAAATTGCAGTTTAATTTTGCGCAATTTATTGATTCGCGGACTAATCAAGGAACAAGACGCGGGTACCACCCTCCTGCCGTCGTATGAGGTAACTATGGAATATCTACAGCATCTCGGAATTTCGGATCTTAAGGAACTGCCAGATTATGAAACCCTGCATAATCATGAATTTATTACTAACGTTTTGAATAATCAGGAGGAGACTGGCGTTTAGAATTTATGTCACAGAAAATAATTGATTTTTTTTCTTCGGTTGGGATAATGGTGTTCGGTGTCGGGCTGTTATTTTTTAGTTCGGTTACTCTGACTGTAAATCCCGTACAAAACTTTGTCTCCCATCTGCCGTCTCCGATAATTCGTCCATTTACGGAAGGGGAGTATCAGGCGCCGACCTTGCCGGTCAGCCGGCCGCTTTTGCCGATGCTACGTCAAAAAAATCTGTCCTATACTGCTACCATGACCGCGAAGACCGCCATGATTGTTGATGATCAGACCAATACGGTTTTGTTTAGAAAGAATCCGGACGAAGTTCGTTCTCTTGCCAGCATGAGCAAATTAATGAGCGCGCTCGTCTTAAATGATCTCGTTGCCGACTGGACGACTTCGACGGTCATCACTGATGAAGACGCCGATCCGTCTAACCACAATCTTTTTGTCGGTGAACGATACACGCTTGATAATCTTTGGAAAGTCGCGCTTGTTGATTCCTCAAATAGCGCGATACACGCTTTGGTGCATTCGACCGGTCTCACCGAAGAGGAATTCGCGAATAAGATGAATGAAAAAGCTAAGGAGTTGGGTCTGTATTCGCTTCATTTTGTCGAGCCGACCGGTCTTGATAGTCGCAACATGGGAAAGGCGGTTGATGTTCTTCGTCTGCTGAAAATAGCTCTTCAGTTTGATCGGATTACCAATGCGCTCCGGCTTCCTAAATATTTTGCTGGTCCTCAGAATAGAATCAGTCGGCATCAGGTATGGAGCACCAATTGGCTCCTAACCAATTGGGTACCGAATACTTTCGATAAAAATTTTTTGGTTGGCAAAACCGGGTACATTGATCAGTCGGGATATAATTTTGTCGTTAGAGTGCCAGGGGAAAAATCTCACACCATTCGGGTGATCATCCTCGGTGCCTCGAGCAATGAAGCGCGTTTTACGGAGGCTAGAGACCTGGCTGAATGGACATTCGCTAATTTTGTCTGGCCCGAGGACGCAGACTATCGTAAAGTCGCGGCAGGCAGATAAATATGGTATAATTTGGATATAGGGGCTTCGCCACATATATCCTCATTCGTTCGAAAATGCCAATATAAATATTGTCATTTTTCTCACTCATTTCGGATATGAAATCAATTAGCGACGTCAAAAATTTGGCTAACAAGAATGTTTTGGTACGGGTAGATTTTAATACCCCTTTAGATAAGGGGCGAATAGTTAGCGATTATAAACTGGTCCGAAGTTTATCGACTATCGAGTTTTTACTAAACGCGGGCGCGACCGTGATATTGATCAGCCATCTTGGCAGGCCAAAAGGTAAAGAAAAAAAGCTGAGTTTAAGGCCGGTGGCGGAACGGCTCTCAAAATTAATGCAGAAGAAAATCGGTTTTTACAATATCTCAACTCAGGCGGATTGGACAAAATTAAGAAACGATCTGCCGGTCTTGAAAGTTGGGACTCTGATCATGCTGGAAAATATTCGTTTTTTGAAAGGTGAAGAAAAAGAAGACCCCGCTTTATCGAAAAAACTTGCCGGTCTTTGTGATTTGTTTGTTCTCGACGGGTTCGGAGTTGCTCATCGGCGGGCCGCCTCGGTGACGGGCGTCGCCAGCTATGTTCCGTCTTATGCTGGGTTACTCTTGTTTGAAGAGGTTAATATTCTGGGTAAGGTGATGAAAAGTCCAAAACGGCCGTTGGTGTTTTTGCTTGGAGGCGCTAAAGCAGAAACTAAAATTCCGGTTTTAAAAAAAATATTGTCGGTTGCGGATCATATATTGATAAGCGGCGGTATTTTTAATACGTATCTCGCGGCCAAAGGAAAAAAGATCGGCAGTTCGATTGAAGCGCCAGATTTTGAAAATGAAGTGTTAAAATATTGTCAAAACAAAAAAGTAATTATGCCGATTGATGTTGTGGTCGGCGCTAAAGATGGGAAGGAAGCGCGTCCAGTTGCGATTGAAAAGTTAATTATCGGCAACAAGGAAGCTATTTACGACGTTGGTCCGGAGACCGTTAGGATGTTTGCGGGCTTTATCAAAAATGCTCAAACCTTGATTTGGAACGGCGCGATGGGAAAATTCGAACAGCATCCATATCAGTATGGGACGTTTGCCTTGGTTCGACTTTTTGCGGCGCGCGCTCGCGGACGCGCGTTCGGAGTCTGCGGTGGCGGTGAGACCGTGGAAATATTAGAGCGCCTGCACCTTATGCCTGAGATTGACCTTGTTTCGACCGGTGGGGGCGCGATGCTGGATTTTTTGTCGGGCGTGAAGTTGCCTGGGTTGGAGGCTTTAAAATAAAAATAAATTATTTTTAAATAATAATTTTATGGCCACAGATCCTAAAGGTTGCCGTCATGATTTCGGCAAAAAAATTCTGATGACGCTTTTTGGAATTCTTTTGGTATATCTGACATTTTATCTTGGAACATTGATGCGAAATAACTTAAAAAAATATAATTCTATCGGCATAGCTGACAAGATGGAACGCACCGTGACTGTTAGCGGCGTTGGAAAAATTTCTGCGAAAAATGATATTGCCGTTACCACGGTCGGTTATACCAATATCAATCTCGACCTTGATAAAGCGCGCACAGATAACAATAAAGTGATGGACGCGGTAATGGCGGACATTAAGAAACTTGGAATTGACGACAAGGATTTGCAGAGCAATTATATGATCAATCCTGAAAATGATTACACCCCAAAAGGGACGGTATTTAAAGGCTATCGGGTGACCAATAACGTCACCGTCAAAATCCGTGATCTTGGAAAAATTTCCGATGTGTTAGCGCTCGCAGGAAAATATGGGGCCAACCAGGTGACAGGGCTTCAATTCACCATCGACGATCCGGAAAATTTGAAAAATCTTGCTCGTGCCAAGGCGTTGCTTGATGCCAAACGAAAGGCGTTGCAGTTGGCGAATTTGTTGGACGTGCGGCTTGGGGAGGTAGTGTCTTACGGCGATTATGAAAATCCTCCGGTCTACGGGTCAAAAGAAGGATACGGGATGGGGGGTGGCGTTGCCGCGGTGGCGGATCTAGGTCCAAGTATGGTGTCATCCGGCAACCAGGATATCTATATGAATGTAAGCTTAACTTACACGATTTTTCCAAACGCGAAATAAAGTATGAAAATAAAACAAATTACCGCCCGTGAGATTCTGGATTCACGAGGCAATCCGACAGTAGAAGCCACTGTAATTTTGGAAAATGGCATCAGAGGAACCGCCAAGGTTCCGTCTGGCGCTTCCACCGGCAGCCATGAAGCTCTCGAACTTAGGGACGGCGGTGAACGGTTTGACGGCAAGGGAGTTTTGAAGGCGGTAAAAAATGTCGTCAAAATAATTGGTCCGGCCCTGAATGGGGACGAGCTTGACCCTAAAAAAATCGACGAAAAAATGATAAAACTCGATGGCCGTAAAGATAAGTCGCGTCTTGGCGCGAATGCGATATTATCAGTATCACTCGCGGCGGCTCGAGCAGGAGCGGCGGCAAAAAATATTCCACTTTATAGATATCTTCGTGAAGTTTACGGATTTAAAGAAAAGGATTTTCGTTTGCCTGTCGCGATGATGAATATTTTGAACGGCGGCCGGCATGCCGATAACGGACTTTCGATCCAGGAATTCATGATCATTCCGCGGCATACTTTATTGCGCGAGCGTGTGCGGATGGGTGCGCAAATTTTTCACGCCCTCGCTGAACTTCTCAGTCAAAAAGGATATGTGACTTCAGTAGGAGATGAAGGCGGGTTTGCTCCGGAACTTTTGAACAACGAGCGCGCCCTGCAAATTATCATGGCGGCAATAAAGTCGGCCGGTTGGGAGCCGGGTAAACATGTTTTTCTCGGGCTTGATGTAGCGGCTTCAGAATTTTACAAAAATGGCAACTATTTTTTTGCGAGCAAAAAGCAAGGTTGGCGCGCCGATAAGATGATTTCAATTTACAAAGATTGGATTAAGAAGTATCCATTGATTTTAATCGAAGACGGCTTTAGCGAGGATGATTGGAAAAATTGGAAAATTTTGACTAAGGAAGTCGGAAAAAAGGTGGTATTGATCGGGGATGATTTGTTTGTTACCAATGTTGAAAGAATTGAGCGCGGCATTCGAGAGAATGTTGCAAACGCCGTCCTGATCAAACTGAATCAAATTGGAACACTGACCGAAACCATCGCCGCCATCAAACTTGCGAAGCAAAATAATTATCAGGTAATTATTTCTCATCGCAGTGGCGAAACCGCGGATACCTTTATTGCCGATCTTGCGGTGGCTGTAAATGCTGAATTTATCAAAACCGGGTCGTTGTCTCGGTCAGAACGAATTGAAAAGTATAATCGTTTAATGGAAATTGAATCGGAACTAGGAAGATAGTATGCCAAAGCAAACGACTTTACTCATAATTCTTGATGGTTGGGGAGTGCCGGCAAAGAATTTTTTTGGCAGCGCCATTACCAGGAAAACCGCTCCTAATTTTTTTAATTGGTTGAGGGAATATCCGCACACGGAGCTTGAGGCAAGCGGAACCGCCGTCGGACTCTCGAAGGGCCAAGAAGGAAATAGTGAAGCCGGTCATCTTAACATTGGCGCCGGCCGGGTGGTGAAGCAGGATATGATGTATATTCTTGAAGCAATCAAGGACGGTTCGTTTATAAAAAATAGCGCTTTTCACCAGGCTCTGCATCACGCAAAGAAGTATCAGACCAGTGTCCATGTGATGGGTTTGTTGTCGAATCATAACAGCGCGCATTCCTGTCCGGAGCACTTATACGCATTGCTTGATTTTTTTCAGCTTGAGGGAGTTAAAAAAGTTTATCTTCATCTTTTTACCGACGGCCGCGATTCCGGCCAGCATGACGCGCACATACATTTTTCTAAGTTGGAGAAACATTTGCACGGCAACATGAAGTTAGCTACCGTCATGGGGAGATATTATGCCATGGATCGGAACAAAATGTGGGACAGGACCGAAGCCGCTTACAACGCGATTGTCGCTGGTCAAGGTAAAAAAGCTAAGGATATGGAGGAGGCTCTGACGATGGCTTACAATTCCGGCGAAACCGATGAATTTATTTCGCCTACCGTGATTTATGATGATGGTAAACCGGTTGCTACGGTAAAGGATAATGATGTGGTATTCTTCTTTAATTTACGCAGTGACCGGGCCAGGCAGTTGGCCAAAGCATTTGTTCAGCCTGATTTTGGCAAGGATAATCCCGGCGCGTTTCATCGAAAATTTAAACCAAAAAATATCCGTTTTGTCGCCATGACTGATTTTGGTCCGGATTTGCCGGGGATTTTCACCGCGTTCCCAAGCCGGGATGTCCACAATAGTTTGGTTCAGGTGTTATGTCCTAGGTCGCAATTGTATATCGCGGAGTCGGAAAAATTTGCTCACGTGACATACTTTTTTAACGGCGGCTACGCGCAGCATTTTTGTAATGAGAAATGGGTAAAAATTGAATCTGACCATATTAAAGATTTTGATGGTCAGCCGGCGATGAAGGCGGGGGAAATTATTGAGCATTTGACGAAGGCTATCGAATCCGGCGCTTATGATTTTATCACCGCAAATTTTGCCAACGCCGATATGATCGGTCATACTGGAAATTTGCCGATGGCGGAAAAGTCAGTTAAGATTCTAAATAACGCTTTGCTTCGAATTGTAAACTTCGCGCTCGAACATTCGACTACTGTTATCATCACAGCCGATCACGGCAATGCCGAGGAAATGATTAATGCAACGACTGGCGAGATAGATTCTGAACATTCAATAAATCGTGTTCCGTTTATGATAATTACATCACGGGAGGAAATAAAGAAGCGGCGTATTAAAAAAATCCTTAATAAAGGAAAATTGGCCGATATTGCTCCAACGATTTTGAAGCTGATGGATATTCCTCAGCCGGCCGAGATGACAGGTAGACCATTATTTTAAGTTATGCCTCATTCTTATCGCCCAGTGGTATTGGTTATATTTGACGGTTGGGGTGTTGCTCCGAAAAGTGAAGGGAACGCCATCACCAGGGCGCGGACGCCTAATTTTTCATCATATTTGAAGAATTATCCGGCGATGACGCTTTATGCCTCCGGAAACGAAGTCGGTCTTTTGTTTGGGGAAATCGGCAATTCCGAAGTCGGACATTTGAATATCGGCGCCGGCAGAATTTATTATCAATCTTGTCCTCGCATCAATCAATCTATTACCGACGGAAGTTTTTTTGAGCAGCAGAGTTTTTTGAAAGCCATTGATCACGCCAAAAAAAACGGCTCGAATCTTCATCTGATCGGTATGTTAAGTTCCGGAAATGTTCATGCGAGCAACGAACATCTGTATGCTCTTCTTGAACTCTGTAAACGTTCCGGTCTTAAAAAACAGGTAAAGGTTCATATTATTCTTGATGGCCGTGATTGCGCCTATAATCTTGGCGCGGTATTTATCAAAGAAGCACTCGCTAAAATGGCCAGTTTGCAGGTTGGCGAATTAGCCACGATTTCTGGACGTTTTTATGCGATGGATCGAGATAATCGTTGGCAACGTGTGGAAAAAGCCTATCGCGCCATGGCGGAAGGGAAGTCTGAAAAAATGGCGACTGACGCCGAGAAAGCGATCCTTGAATCTTATGAGACAAAAGTTTATGATGAGGAATTTGTCCCAACCGTGATTACCAACAAGAAGGGCAAGCCAGTTGGTGATGTCCATGACGGCGACGCAATAATTTTTGCGAATTTTAGACCAGACCGCGCGAGAGAGCTTACCAAAGCATTTGTTTTGCCTTCATTTGCCGGATTTGAACGAAAGCGGATCGAGGATTTATTTTTTGTCACTATGACGGAGTATGAAAAAAATATTCCCGCCGTGGTGGCTTATGAGCCGATTGTTGTTCATAATTGTCTGGCAGAGGTAATTAGTAAAAATAATCTCAAGCAATTTCACGTTGCGGAAACAGAAAAATACGGTCACGTGACTTTTTTTCTGAACGGCACAGTCGAGGATCCGTTTCCGGGTGAAGAAAGAGCTCTGGTACCGTCACCTAAAGTCGGAAATTATTCCGAGGTGCCGGCGATGTCATCGAGCGGGGTGGCGAAAGAAGCGGTCAAAGCGATTGATAGTGAGAAATATGATTTTATCGTGATAAATTTTGCGAGTCCGGATATGGTTGCGCATACCGGTAATTTACCTGCAAGCATCGCCGCTTGTGAAGCGGCGGATGCCGGTTTCGGTGAGATTGTAAGTCACACGTTATCCCACGGTGGTGTGGCGGTGATGACGGCTGATCACGGCAATGCAGAAGAACTAATTAATTTGCAAACTAATGAAATGGATAAGGAACACTCGGTGAATCCGGTGCCGTGTCTCATTATTGGCGAGGACTTTAAGGGTGAAGCCGGACCGGGCGGAGACGCGCCTGAAGGCGATCTTAGCCTACTGACTCCGGTTGGCGTTCTGGCTGATGTTGCTCCTACGATTTTAAAACTTCTCGGTATTGAACAGCCGCCGGAGATGACAGGGGCGCCTTTGATTTAATTATTTGCCGGCAAAGCTTGTAAAATATTTTTTATCACCATTTCTTCTGCTTCGCCCAAGGTTTTTCCACAAATAAAGAACCGGGCCAGATGTTTGGTGCCTTCCGGTTGGAAAGGTCTGACAAGATGAAGGACGTCGTAATTTTTTTCACTGGCGATCATTCCGCCGATTTTTTTTTCATCGCCTTCGACTTCATATAATAGAAGGCTAACTTTGACTTCCGGACTATTGCTAAGGAGTTCATCAATAATTCCGCGGATGTCATCAATAGTCCCGCCGGAGCGGCTGAAATCTTCACGGGTGAGAGATGTCGATACTAGACCAGTTCTTGGGTTGCTGACTAGACGGGTGAGCGCTTGACCCCAAAGTTTTAGAGTAGCGATCGAGCGGGTGCGATAGAGATTTTGTATAATTTTTTCACGATCGGCGCCGCGCGTCATCAGATCGCTCGCAATTTGCATGGTAGACGGGGAGATATTGAAATTTTTAAAACTGCCGGTCGCGATGGTTAGTCCGGTCAAGAGGGTGGTGCAAAGAGCCGCATCAAGAAATTTCTCATCAGTTTCCTTGATTAGTTTGTAAATTATTTCGGCCGTTGAGGTCGCGGCGAGGTCGATCAGGTTAACTTTTCCATAACGTTCATTGTCCGGCTGGTGATCGATGGTGATGATGGGTGTTCGGAAAAAAAGGTCAGTGTTGTTCAAATAGATTTCACCTAGCGATTCGAGATCTGGAGTATTGAAAGTTATAATAAGGTCGTATTTAAATGTTGATTGCGCGGTGCGAAGTTCATTTTTTCCGATAATTCCGTCTTTTGGAGTCAGGTAGATACTGAGCGTGGAATCTTTAATGTCGTAGCTTAGAGATTCGATGGCTGTTTTTGAGACGTCTACTTTGATAATGAATTTTTGAAGATTCGCGAGGGTTGGTTTTACTTCAATGATGGAAGGCAAAAAATTGAATCGTTTTGGCGCTTTGAAATTGTTGCAGACAATGTCAGCCTGAAGGTGCTTTTTTTCAAGCAAGATTTTTACGGCAAGAGCGGAGGCCAGCGCGTCGCCAGTGTCTCGCGAATTGAAAATCAGCAAAACATGTTTGCTGTCTTCAATCAACTTTATTGCTTGTTGAACATCATTAAATGCCATAAATAGGTCTTGAGCAGGATTGCTCATCTTAGCAAAATTACGGCGCAATGTCAACGGAATGTGTTTCTGAGGCCGCGTGGATTATAAAAAGAGCAGTAATAAGCCAAAAACTTGCATTTTTCCTCCTAATTATGTATAGTACAGCAATTCGTAAATAGCTTATGTCAGTTGAATTATCCAAGGTCTACGAGCCGAAAAAATTTGAAGATCAAATTTCGAAAAGTTGGGAAGAGAGCGGTTTTTTTAATCCTGACGAGTGTGTAAAGAGCGGGACGACTTCGCCAAAAGCGCCGTATTTTTCGATTGTATTGCCGCCGCCAAATGTTACCGGTACTCTTCATATGGGTCATGCGGCGATGCTTGCAATTGAGGATATTATGGTGCGTTATCATCGGATGAAAGGCGATCGTACGTTGTGGATCCCCGGCACTGATCATGCGGCCGTCGCGACTGAAACGAAAGTCGAGAGTAAATTAATAAAAGAAGAAGGTTTCGTTAAACCAAAGGCGGAACTCGGGCGTGATAAATTTTTGGAACGCGTTCGACGATTCGCGAAAGAAAGTCATGATACGATCGTCACCCAATGCAAAAAAATGGGAGCTTCGCTTGATTGGAGCAGGGAAGCGTTCACGCTCGACGACCAGAGAAATAAAGCGGTGCGAATGGTTTTTAAAAAAATGTATGATGATGGACTGATTTATCGCGGGTATCGGGTGGTGAATTGGTCGGTAAAGGGGCAGTCCACCTGTAGTGATGATGAGCTTGTATATGTTGAGCGTCCGGCCAAGCTTTATTATTTTAGATACGATAAAAATTTTCCAATCACGATCGCGACTACTCGTCCCGAGACTAAGCTTGGCGATACGGCGGTGGCGGTTCATCCTGATGACAAGCGCTACAAAAAATATCTTGGCAAAAAATTTACCGCGGAATTTTGCGGAGAGAAAATAACCGTGCAAATCATCGCCGATGAAGGAATTGATATGAACTTCGGCACCGGCGCCCTCGGCGTCACCCCGGCTCACAGCGCGGTCGACTTTGTGATGTATGAGAGGCAAAAGAAAGCAAAGGATCCGATCGAATTAAAACCGGTGATTGGCGAGGATGGTATGATGACGGTTGGAGCTGGAAAATTTGCCGGCATGACAGTCCAAAAGGCTCGAGAAGAAATAGTAGAGAAACTACGCAAACAAAATCTTCTCGAAAAGGAAGAAGATATTACGCAGAACGCCGGCACGTCTGATCGATTCGGCGACGTTGTCGAACCGTTGCCGAAAGTGCAGTGGTTCATTGATGTAAATAAAAAATTCAAGATAAAAAAATCAAAACTAAAAGGGATCAAAGGTGGGCAACTGGTAACCTTAAAAAAATTAATGCAGCAGGTCGTGAAGTCCGGCGAGGTAGAAATTATTCCTGATCGATTTATAAAAACTTATTTTCATTGGATCGACAATCTCCGTGATTGGAATATCAGTCGGCAGGTTTGGTATGGTCACCAGATTCCGGTTTGGTATAAAGATAAAGAAATATTCGTCGGTGTTGAAGCGCCGAAAGGCGAGGGTTGGGAGCAAGATCCGGACACGCTTGATACTTGGTTTTCATCAGGACTTTGGACTTTTTCGACTTTGGGTTGGCCGGACGACAGCAGTGATTTGAAAAATTTTCATCCAACTTCGGTGCTTGAGACCGGCTATGATATTTTATTTTTCTGGGTGGCGAGGATGATTCTCATGACGACCTACACGCTTGGTATGATTCCGTTTAAGACGGTCTACCTGCACGGCCTGGTGCGTGACGAGGCTGGCCGTAAGATGAGCAAGTCGCTCGGCAACATCATCAATCCGCTTGATATGATCGATCAATATGGCACTGATGCGACGCGTCTCTCACTCGTCCTTGGCACGACGCCAGGTAATGATCTGAAGCTGTCCGTGGAAAAAATCGCTGGCTTCCGGAATTTTGCCAACAAGCTCTGGAATATTTCCCGTTTCATGTTGCTCACCATCGATAAGCCTGCAGTCGATCTCAAAGAGCCGAAGCCAAAATCTCTGGCAGATGCCTGGATCTTGAATCGTTTGCGTGAAGTGGTATTAGCGTCAACCGAGCATATTGAGAAATATAATTTTTCTTATGCTGGTGAATTACTTAGGGATTTTACATGGAGTGAACTAGCTGATTGGTATCTTGAAATTGCCAAAGTCGAAAGTGATAAATCAAAAATTTTAAATTATTTATTAAACACGGTTTTGAAGCTTTGGCATCCGTTTATGCCGTTTGTAACTGAGACGATTTGGCAGCAGGTTTACGACGTGGACGCAATGCTGATGGTTGAGAAGTGGCCGGTATTAAACAAAAAGAAAATTGCAGGCGCTGAGGAATTTGAGTTAGTTGCGGAAATAATTACCGGCATTCGTTCCGCGCGCAGTGAAAAGAAAATTGAACCGTCAAAATTATTATCCGCAAAGATCAGCGTGAGTGGTGCTAGGGCCGCCTTGGTCGATGGTAATATTGGTTCGATAAAGAAATTAGCCAGATTGGAGAATTTGCTTATTACCTCTGAATCTTTGAAATCCGGAGATAAATTTTTAGTTAGAGGCATGGAAATTTCGCTTGATACCGGAGGCGTTGTCGACGAAAGGAAGGAAAAAGCCCGCCTCGAAGCAGATTTGGCGCAGACGGAAAAATATGTTAAGGGTCTAGAAGCAAAATTGAATAATCAGGATTTTATTTCGCGCGCGCCGGCCGCGGTGGTGGATGGCGAAAAAAAGAAATTGCAGGAAGCCAATGAAAAAATTGATAAATTAACGAATCAATTAAAAACACTAGCCTAAATGTATGAAGGTAAATACTGATGCAAAAAAAATCGAGGAGCTTTTGACTAGAGGGGTTGAGGAAGTGATCGTGAAGGAAGATTTAGAAAAGAAATTAAAGTCTGGAAAAAAATTACGGGTCAAACTTGGAATTGATCCGACTAGCCCGAATATTCACTTAGGTCGTTCAATCCCGCTTTTGAAATTACGAGATTTTCAGGAACTTGGTCATCAAGTTGTTTTTATTATTGGTGATTTTACCGGTGTGATCGGTGATACTTCTGATAAGGATAGTGAACGGCCTATGTTGGAGAAGAAGAAGGTTGAACAAAATATGAAAAATTATGTTGAGCAGGCCGGGAAAATTTTAGACATTAAAAAATGCGAGGTTAGATATAATAGTGAATGGCTTAAGAAATTGAGTTATGGGGAAATCGGTTTTCAAGCGGATGAATTTTCTTTGGCGGAATTTATTGCCCGCGAAAATATTCGCCGACGCCTCGATGCCGGAACCAGGATCTCGCTTCGCGAACTGCTTTATCCGTTGATGCAAGGCTATGATTCGGTAGCGGTCAAAGCAGATGTGGAGCTCGGCGGTACCGATCAGCGATTTAATTTGTTGGCTGGTCGCACCTTGCAGAAGGTTTATAAGCAGGAACCTCAAGATATTATCATGGGGCCGCTCATGGAAGGCACAGACGGACGCAAAATGAGTTCAAGTTGGGGAAATACCATCAACCTAACGGAAGATCCCAAGGACATGTTCGGAAAATTAATGACTATTCCGGATAATTTGATTATTAAATATTTTACGCTCGCTACCAGAGAAAGCATGGAAAAAATTAAGGGATACGAAAAGCAATTAACGGCCGGAGAAAATCCGATGAAGTTGAAATTAAATCTGGCCTCGACGATTACTGAATTTTATAACGGAAAAGCTGCCGCCGAAAAGGCCGGTGAATATTTTTCAAGCACTTTTTCGAAGAAAGAAATACCTACCGATGTACCCGATTTGAAACCGTCCAGTTATGATATTGTGACAGTGCTGGTCGAGGGTAAATTAGTAAGTTCTAAGGCCGAAGCTCGCCGCGCCATCGAACAGGGCGGGGTAAGGGTAAATGAGGTAAAGGTTGACTCAATCGAGGCAAAAGTGGAAAAAGGCGCTATTGTACAGAAAGGTAAGCGGTTTTTCGTTAGAATTAGCTAAAATTTCTTCTTTTTGGGTTTCATTTATGGCATTATGGGTATTGACAAAATGCCTGTTTTTTGATATACTCTCGTCCGAGTGCCCAGCATCATCCGCGCTTTCTTATCTTCCATCCTGGAAACGTAGGGTAGCGCGGCAATCGCTGTAACCACCAATGGGGTTGCAAAATGCAGAAGGGTCTCAAAACCACCGTTCAGGCCACCATCGAGAAAACGACCGTCGTGATCAAGAGGACGATCCCCGGCATCTGGCCTGAGCAGATCAAGCGGAGGCTGGTGGAGAAGACGTTCCCGGCCAAGAAGGTCACGTGCGACGGGATCACGCACATCGTCGTGGATGGTGACGTGTTCCTCCAGGAGCTGTCGAAACAGGATCCCGCGCTACACCGGCAGCTGTTGCTGCATGATCCGAGGGTGGAGAACGTTCGTACGTTTTTCTTCCGCCCCAGCTGGGTGCAGGACATCTCGGGGAAGCAGATCCAGTAGAAGTTCGCGGATGATCCGCTGACCCACACGGCCCGGCGCGCGCTAGCATGAGGCGCGCCGGATCAAAATTTATCAACTCGTGCTAAAAACAAAGACAACCCTTAACGGGCCGTTTTTGTTTTGTTTAACTAAAAAATCGACTTATCCACAAGAGAGTTAAAGCAATATCAGCTATGATGTGATATAATGATAATAAGGAAGGGAAAATAACCGGATCACATCCGGATTATTTTTTTACCGAGAGAGCGAAATTAAAAATTTTTTGAATTTCCGAACGAGGTAAAAAAATATGTGGCGAAGCCAATATTTTTAAAACGTAACGTGACAAGTGCATAAATTATTGTTATAATCCAAACAAATTAATCATTATGTTAAGGCAAATTAGAACTGAAATTGAGGCTCTGCTCGCTTCCGCAGGTTTACGGGCGGATGAACTGACTATTCCCCCTAAATCAGAAATGGGGGATTTGGCGTTTCCGTGTTTCGCGCAGGCGAAAGTGGTTGGAAAAAAACCTAATGAAATCGCCGTTGAGGTCGCGTCCTCACTAAACAAGAAGTTAGATTCAACGTCGGTCGTAACAAAGGTTCAAGCTTTTGGTCCTTATGTTAATTTTTTTCTAAATCCGGCGACGATTACGGAGTTAGTGGTGCGATTGGTTCAGAAAGAAAAAAATTTGTTTGGCGACAGCAAAACTGGAAAAGGAAAAAAGGTTCTGGTTGAGTATCCGTCGAACAATACCCACAAGGAATTTCATATCGGTCATTTTCGGAATGTCTGTATCGGCAACGCGGTCGCTCAGCTTTATGGGCGTTCCGGATATAAAGTGTTTCCGGTAAATTATTTGAATGATTTTGGCGCTCATGTCGCGAGATGTTTGTGGGGACTTTTGAAATTTCATGCGAACGATCTGCCACCAGTAAATAAACAAAAATGGTTGGGTGAAATTTACGCCGAATCAAGCCGCTACCTGAAGGAGCATCCGGAATTTGAAACCGAAGTTGCTGATGTCCAGAAACAGCTTGAAGCTAAAGACAAAAAAATCTGGCCGTTGTTTATGAAAACGCGTGAGTGGAGCATTGAAAAATTTGAAGAGATTTTTTCTGAGTTGAAGGTCAAACATGACAGGGTGTTTTACGAGAAGGATATAAAGGCGAAAGGGCAAAAAATTGTTGATAAATTATTAAAGAGAGGAATAGCGACGGTAGGCGAGGGTGGGTCAATCATTGTTGATTTGTCGCAATACAAATTGGATGTTGCTTTGGTCAGGAAATCGAATGGCGTTGGTTTGTATCTTACTGCTGATTTACCACTCGCGGAGGAGAAATTTAAAAAATATGATGTCGATGAGAGTATAGTGATCACCGGTCAGGAACAAACTTTTTATTTTAAGCAACTGCATAAAATTTTGGAATTGATGGGAGAAAAAAGAAAGTTGACGCACCTCAGCTATGGACTCGTCAATCTGCCGGAGGGGAAAATGTCCTCTAGGACCGGAAACGTAATTTTATACGAGGATCTCCGCGATCAGGTTTATGAAAAAATGTTTGAGGAGACCAAAGATCGCCACGCGGATTGGGACGAGAAAAAAATTTGCGATACTGCTCGAAAATTGAGTATGGCCGCGCTTAAATTCGATATGCAAAAGCACGAAGCGGGAAAAAATATTGTTTTTGATATCAGGGAAGCGACTTCAATCGAAGGTTTCAGCGGCCCCTATATTCTCTATGTCGTCGCGCGCATAAATAGTCTAGTAGCCAAAGCCAAAAAAGAAAAAATAAATATCGGCAAAGATTTTTCTGGTCTAGTGAGCGAAGAAGAAAAAAAATTGGCGCTAATGATGGGCGAATCTGAAGCTATAATTTCGAAGGCTTTGGTTCAGTATAATCCGTCGGTGATTACTCGTTATTGTTTTGAAATGGCTCAGGCATTTAATGATTTTTACAATAAACACAGCGTTCTGAGCGCTGAAACTCCAGCGCTCGCCGGCGCGCGTCTCGCACTTTCGCTCACAGTCAGGCAAGTTCTTGAAAACATGCTTTCAATTCTCACAATTGATACGGTCGTGGAAATGTAATTTTAGGTGGGTGACGGGATTGACAAATGGTCATCTTTATGTTATTATTAGTTGTTCTTTGAAAATTTAGAGTAGCGGAACTTGTGCGTATCTGCGCATAAGTTTGTTATTTTAACAATTCGCTCGAAAGGCGAGGAGAGAGGAAAATGTCTACCGCATCGAACCCGGCTAAGGTTGGAAAGTTTGCGTTCATCGTTCACTGGGTCGAGTCATGGAATTGGCTCCTCTGGTGGTTCAAGCACCTGCATGACAATCCCTATTTGGCGGTCTTTTGGGTATGGGCCTGGCCGTTTTGCCTGCTCATGAGTTTTCTGTATCGGGTGGGAAAGAAGGCGTACGATGTTGTTGACCGTTTTACCTTCGCCGGTATGGAAGGTGAGACGGTGATTGTTCGGAATTTCGCCCACCACTTCATCCAGAAGAACGAGAAAATCGTTTCTCGAATTTTGTCGGCAGTTCTCGACGCTCAGGCTCGAGGCGCGACGGTGGTTGGTCTCGGGGCTTTGATCAAGGGTGAAACAGTGACCGAGGGTGGTGCGTTGATTGTCCGTGAACTTGGGGAGAAACTGAAGATTCCGGTTGTTCACGGCGATACCATGACTACCGCGGTCGTCTTGCAACAGTGCCTGCGGATTATCGACGAGATCAAACTCAAGAAACCGGTTTTTCTGATCGGCGCCACTTCGAAGATCGGCCGAGCGCTTGCGCTTGCGCTGGTCAAAAAGGGCGTTCGCGTTCGGATGTTGACCAGCGTACACCATCGTTTTCGCGCGATTCAAGCGGAAGCCGGCTCAGACGGTCACCTCATGGAGCACGCGCCGCGCGTGCGAGATGGAGCTGACTGCCCCCTTTGGGTGACCGGTAAAGCCCGGCCAACCGGAGCGGAGATCTGTACGTTTATCCCCACGGACGGTGTGGTCGTCAACTTCAGTGTTCCTGATCCGTTGACCGAGTCGCTCCTCAGGAAGCGTCGTGATGTTTACCACTTCGATGGTGGACTCATGGCGTACGACCCGACATCCACTTCCATGGCGTTCCGGATGCGGCTTGTTCCTGGCCTCACTTACGCCTGTCATGCTGGCACGATCACACATGCCTTCATGGGCTGGAAACATCATGAGGTTGGGCCGGTCGAAGTAGAGACACTAGATCATGTCCTCGAAGCCGGGAAACGCGCCGGTTTCACTCTGCCCTCATGGACCAGTTTCCTCCGAAAGGCTTGGCTACCACCGCATTAAGCGCGTGAACGCCGAACTGTTTTCTTCAGAAGGGTATCAGCCAAGCGTTCAAACGCTTGGCTGGTCCCTAAGTTTAGCGCCCCCTACCATGGGGGCGCTTTCATTTACCTAAAATTCAATTTCGGGAGAAACTATGGTACAATATAACATATGGAAATCATTTCAACTTACTCATTTTTACCCCTTGCCGGAAGCTTTTTGGTTTTTAGTCTTGGGTTATTCGTTTGGCTTAAAAAAAGTCGGGAATGGTTACATATTATCTTTTTTTTATATAATTTCACCCTATCGATTTGGCTGTTTGGAACATTCATGTTATTTAATGCGACTAATGAAATAGATCAATTATATTGGGATCGTTTTATTTATATCGGAGTAGTATTTATTCCGGTTTTTTTATACCATTTTGGGTTAATTTATTGCGAAGTAAAGAATCAGGATAAATTATTGATTTTTGGTTATATTTCAGCATTCATTTTTTTACCGTTAACACAATTATCAGATAACTTTGTTAGTGGACTATATCATTATTCTTGGGGGGTTCATTCGATTGCCGGGATATATCATCATATTTTTTTGTTTTATTTCTTCTTTTACTTTGCGGTTTTTTTTACAAATCTCATCAATCGTTATAAACACACCACTGGCATATTAAAAACCCAGATTAAATATTTTTTGATCGGCGAAGGAATTTTGGATTTTATTGGTCCATTAGCTTTTTTACCGGCTTATGGCATACCAATTTATCCGGTAATTTTTCTTTCCGCGATTCCTTTCGCCGGTATTTTGGCTTATGCCATTATAAAATATAAAGCGCTCAACTTTCAGACGATCGCCACTGAGATCGGTGTTTCCTTTCTTAATGTTTTAACAGTTGGTCAAATTTTTTTTTCAAGAAGCGACGCCGAAGTTGTATTAAGAATATCATTTTGGTTGTTTATCCTCGCAATTTCAATCTTCTTGGTTAGGTCTGTTAGACGAGAAGTAGAACGCCGCGAAGAAATGGCTAAACTCGCCGAATCTCTTGAGAAAGCCAACGCTCAGCTCCAGGAACTCGATAAGCAAAAAACCGATTTCTTATCGATCGCCGCGCATCAGCTTCGAACGCCGATTTCAATTGCGAGCGGCTACCTTGAGCTTCTTAATGACGGAGCGTATGGGAAGGTTACACTTGAAACCAAACAGATTTTCGGTAATATGAATGAGAGCAACGGGCGTCTCATAAAACTTATCGACAGCTTCCTCGACATCACTCGTCTTGAGCAGGGTAGGACTAAATATGATTTTGCTGAACATGATCTAAACGCTCTGGTCGGCGGAGTAGTAAAAGAATTTGAGGTTAGAGCAAAACAAAATGGGTTGAATTTGATTTGGAAAGCGGTAACGAATTCTCCAATGGTTTATTGTGATGAGGAAAAAATTCGTCACGTAGTATTCAATTTTATTGATAACGCCATTAAATATAGCGAGGTTGGAAATATTAAGGTAGAATTATATCCTGAAAATAACGGAGCGGCGGTGAGGGTGAGAGATAACGGTCTTGGTTTTAGCAAGATTGATGGAGCAAATTTTTTTCAGAAATTTTACCGTGGCGAGAATGTCAAGGGAACGAATGTAAACGGCACCGGTCTCGGACTTTTCGTATGTTCGAAATTTATCGAGGCGCATCATGGCAAGGTTTGGGCGCATAGCGAGGGCCTCGGCAAAGGCGCTGAGTTTGGTTTTTGGATTCCTCTGCATAACGCTTGAACACATTTTTTGCGCAAAGGCTGTTAGTTTTTTTCTGAAGATGTGGTATACTTAAATTATTAAACCATAATAATACTTCCCTATGATCTTCCAACAAAAAAATCAATCGCGCGGTAATGAAGTGTCACACCACTCGGAAGCTTCAGGGCAGAATAAAGACGAAGTAGAGACAGTGGTCGGTCCGTCAGTGAATGTCGAGGGAGATTTTTCGTCGGAAGGGAATATTATCGTGAAAGGGATGGTCGCGGGGAGTGTTCACACCAGTAAGTATTTGTCCGTCGAGCAGGGCGCGAAAATTATGGCCAATGTGAGGGCCGGAAGCGCGCAAATCGCTGGAGAGGTAAAAGGTAACATGAAAGTAAAGGAAGTTCTTGAATTAACGAGCACAGCGAGAATTCTTGGGGACCTGGAAGTTAAAACTTTGATAGTTGAAGCCGGCGCTCTCATCAGCGGCAAGGTAATGATGCCAGGGTTTGAGTCCGAGGTTAAGTCTGCTCGAGGGCCTCGTTCCAGTGTAAAAAAGTCTGATGAATCTGAAGCGCCAGTCGCCGCGGTTTAGAAGCGGAATATATCGAGACTGCGTATGTATGTCTATATCTATGACAATTTTCTTCGGCAAAAAAAGTATTCATCGCTTATCAAAGCGATGGAAATCAGCTTGACTGATTATGGGATTGCCGGCAAAATTTTGCGTCTGAACAATTACACTGATGCTAAGC
This sequence comes from bacterium, assembly GCA_021812425.1. Lineage (GTDB taxonomy): Bacteria > Patescibacteriota > Patescibacteriia > Magasanikbacterales > GWA2-37-8 > JAKANM01. The sequence goes on from JAKANM010000007.1 coordinate 21,782, forward strand.
AAGTAATTGAAGACGAAATTAAGCGCGGCGCGAAAACCATCGTAATCGTCGGGAATGACGGGACTTTGGGTCAGGTATTATCAAGAGCGGCCACAGTCGATTGTACTTTTGGTTTTTTGCCGGTTGGTGGAAATAATACTATTGGGGAAGTGCTGGGAATTCCGACCGGGGTCGAGGCGTGCGATGTGTTGTCGCGCCGTCGCAAAGAAAGATTAGATGTTGGCTGGATGAACAACCGTTATTTTATTTCTCAGTTGCATGTTTATCCGGCGAAGGTGGAGGTCTTATATGATGAGCGGTTTCGAGTTACAGCCAGTGACAAGATGGAAATTATCGTTTGTAATTTACAGCCGTTTTTTTGGAAAAAAAGTAAGAAAGACAAAGACGTTCAGGTAGTACATCCGCAGGACGGCAAGCTAGAAGCGTTTCTTCGACCCTTGACAAAGGCCCGTTGGTTCGGCTATAACTATGAGGATCCAAGCATCTTTCCGTTCGAGGAAATGGAGATAAAGAGTGATGAGCCTTTCGTTGTAGAAGCCGACGGACGCAAGAGCAAAGAGATCAAGTTAAAAATTCGTCTCGCGCACAGCAAGATCGATATGATCGTCGGGAGGAATAGGAAATTTTAACCCCGTACCACGCAGGCAAGGTACAGGCATAGGCCCAGGTGGCGAAATTGGTAGACGCACTACCTTGAGGTGGTAGCTCCCGCAAGGGAATGGAAGTTCGAATCTTCTCCTGGGCACATACATATTAAAAAAGATCAGTTTTGTGGTCTTTTTTTGTTCCACAGCAGGTTATAGTCATTTTATGGGCAATATGGTAAAATAACGTCAGTTTAGAAAATAAATTTATCATTTTGTTAAACTCTTTTGTTTATGCGGTATTTTTTTGGAATGGTTTTGGTGGCGGTCGGGATCTTAATTGTAATAAAAACAGAATGGTTAATAGAAAATTTTGGCACTAATGCCTGGGCTGAGACGAATCTCGGCACGAGCGGAGGAAGCCGTATGCTTTATAAATTAATCGGCCTCGCCCTTATTTTTATCGGTTTTATGATGATCACAGGTCTTTTTGGGCCATTTTTATTGGCGACGGTCGGGAAATTATTTACTTCTTCAAAATAAAATAGTATGTCGAACGCCGGCGGCGCGCTCATTGATCCAAACGTGATATTTGAGAAAATCGCTTTAGCGCCTGGGATGCGAGTTGCCGATTTAGGTTGCGGGCGTACCGGACATTTTGTGTTTCCGGCATCAAAAGTTGTCGGTGATACTGGTATCGTCTATGCGGTGGAAATCGTTAAAAATATTTTGGAAAGTATTCGCAGTCGGTGCCGATCGGAGGGTTACAATAACGTTCAGACTATCTGGTCTGACATCGAGGTGGCCGGCAAAACCGCGATTCCCGGAGGTAGTTTGAATGTTTGTTTTTTGGTAAACGTACTTTTTCTTATCAAAAATAAGCTCGTAACTTTGACGGAAGCCAGCCGACTATTGCAAAAAGATGGCCTTGTTGTTATAGTGGATTGGCAAAAAAATCTTGGACCGCTCGGTCCGACGCCTGCGCAAAGGGTAGACCCTGAGGAGGTCAAGAAATTGTCCAGCGCCGCCGGGCTTGAATTTCAGGAGTTATTTCCAGCCGGTGAATATCATTTTTGTTTAATCTTACGAAAAGCATAGTTATGAGCCTAAAAAATTTATTTTATTTCTCGTATTGGTTTAAGGTGCCGGTGATTGCTACCGGATTTGTGTTTTGGATGATGCTTGCGGTGATGCTTGGGTTGATTGTCCTCGGTATCGCGGTCGTAGTGGCGAGGAATGTCTTTGAGAAAAAGTCATTGGGAAATTTTTCTAGAAAAATCAGTAGCTTTGGAGTTTCGATGGGACTCACTGGATTAGTATTATTTTTCTTTCGTCAGCAAAGCGCGCCCGTTCTCGGTTGGAGGATTTGGTTTTTGATTTGGGGAGCTGCTTTCGTAATTTGGGTCGCCATGATTTTGCGTTATTTTTTCAAACGCGTTCCGCAGATCAAAGCCGAAAACGCTGAAAGACGACAGAAAGAAAAGTATCTTCCGCAGGGAAATAGATAATAGTATGGTGGATATCGGCAAAGGGAAAAGGGTTGGAAAATGGGGAGAAGATGAAGGGTGCAAGTTTCTCGTCCGGCAGGGGTTTCAAATAAAAGACAGAAATTATCACGCCACCGTCGGGGAAATTGATATCGTCGCTCAAAAAGGCGATGATTTTTATTTTGTTGAGGTGAAGACAAGGTTTGCCGGACCAATGGCTTATGACACGGCGGTGACCGGCGGCAAAAAATATAAAATGCAAAAGACGATCGCGAATTATTGCAGTCGGCGAAATGTTCAGGAGGTGGGTTTGGTGCCGGCCAGTCTGATGGTTATAGTTGATAAGATTAAAAAATCCGTTTCATTCCGGCTGGCCGTGATGTATTTATGACCCAAGAACAAGCACTCGCGATACTCAAGACCGGCGCTAATGTTTTTTTGACCGGCGAACCCGGCTCCGGCAAATCGTACACGATAAATCAGTATACGCGCTATTTGCGCTCCAGAGGGATCGAGCCAGCCGTGACCGCCTCGACCGGCATAGCCGCCACGCAGATCGGCGGGATGACTGTTCATTCCTGGAGTGGGATTGGAATAAAAAGCGCTTTGAATAAATATGATTTGGATAAAATTTGTTCTACCGAATATATCGTTAAACGAATCCAGCGCGCTAAAGTTTTGATTATTGATGAGGTTTCGATGTTGCCGCCGGACACGCTGTCGATGGTAGAAGTTGTTTGTCGGGAGATTAGACAGTCTGGCGAGCCATTTGGCGGTCTTCAGACTATATTGGTTGGGGATTTTTTTCAGTTGCCGCCGATAATAAAAAATAATAGTCAGGCGAATTCACAGATTTCACTTATTAAAGTTCCGACAGGACGTTTTGCTTATGATTCACCGGCGTGGAAAAAGGCGAACTTCATGACCTGTTATCTGACCGAACAGCACCGGCAGGATGACAAAAAGTTTTTTTCGTTGCTCACGGCGATTCGTGAAAATAAGTTTAGTAAAAGTCATTTGCGCCAAATTGAAAAAAGAAAAAAAGATCATGAAGCGGTCACTGATGTAACCCCGAAGCTTTATACGCACAACGCGAACGTTGATTCCGTGAACGATGAAATGTTGTCAAAAATTATTTCCAAAACGGAAGAATTTCATATGACCTCCCGCGGTTCGAGAGCTTTGGTGGAGTCGCTAAAAAAGGGTTGTTTGTCGCCGGAAGTTTTGGCGCTCAAAGTCGGCGCGAGGGTGATGTTTACAAAGAATAACGCGAAAGCAGGGTTTGTAAACGGAACGCTTGGCGTGGTTGAAGATTTTGCTGAGTTGTCTGGCCTGCCGATCGTGAAAACTCGTGATAAGCGATGGATTACCGTCGAATCAATGGATTGGATGGTCGAGGAAAGAGGCGCGGCGCGCGCGACGATTACGCAGTTGCCTCTGCGATTGGCTTGGGCGATCACGGTGCACAAGAGTCAGGGTATGAGCCTCGACGAAGCGGTGATGGACCTTAGCCAAGTTTTTGAGTTCGGGCAGGGGTATGTGGCGCTCTCTCGCATTAGGCGTTTGAAGGGGCTACATTTATTGGGCTGGAATGAGCGCGCTTTTCAAGTGCATCCGGATGTGTTTAAGGAGGATAAAGGATTTCGCGCGAGTTCGGAAGCCGCCCTTCAGGTTTTTGGCAATCTTACGGAAAAAGAATTAGTAAAATTGCAGAGCGATTTTGTGACGGTTTGTGGGGGTATCTGATTTCTTCCGCACCTTTTCAATTGACTTTCTCCATAGATTTGCTACACTAGCGCTACTTAAATCTCAAAAATAATATGCATCTAAAAAAAGAACGGACATTCGTAATGATCAAACCGGACGGCGTTGAGCGTTCATTGATCGGAGAAATTATCCAGCGTTTTGAACGGGTCGGTTTGAAAATGAGCGCCATCAAGATGGTAACCGCCACCCCGAAGCACATTGAGGAACACTACACGCTTGATCCTGAATGGCGTCGAATCACCGGTGAGAAAACCATCAAGGGATATCTCGACAAAGGACTCACACCGCCTTCGAACGATCCGCTTGAGATTACCGCGAAGGTGCTCGCAAATTTAAAAAAATATATGTCAGCCGGCCCGGTGATCTGCATGGTTTGGGAAGGCGCGCACGCGGTCAAGATTGTCCGGAAACTCGTCGGCAGCACCGAACCGCTCTCTTCGGATGTCGGATCAATCCGCGGCGATTTCGTTCTTGATTCTTACCAGATGTCAGACACCGACGGCCGCGCCGTTCGCAACCTTATCCACGCTTCCGGTTCGGTAAAAGAGGCTGAAATGGAGATGGCGCATTGGTTTAATAAAAATGAACTGTTGGATTATCGCTTGGTGCAGGAAGAAATTTTATACGATGTAAATTTGGATGGAATCCTGGAATAGCCGCAATTGAATTGATAATAAATAAAAAACCCGCCAGTTGAGACTGGCGGGTTTTGTTTAAGAGTATTAAACGGGCTGTTTGACGAGAGTGCGGCGGCAGGAGGAGCAGATGCGGAGGTTCTTGCCGGCGATGGTTAGACGCTGTAAATTAGGCTTCTGGCGTCGGACCGCTTTCACGTTGGAATGGCTGACGTAGTTGGCGCGCTGGGCATTTTTATTGCAGATACTGCAGGACATGGACATACGATTGCTATTTAGGGAGGATTAGAATATAATTTAGAAACTAAGCCTGGCTATTCTAGCTTAGACACCTCATTTTGTCAATATCGTATCGTATGGACCCAATTTCACTGATTTTTTACTTTGTTATCGTTATACCGTCTTCGATTATTCATGAATACGCCCACGGCTGGATGGCTGACCAGCTTGGTGATCCGACCGCGCGTTATGCGGGACGTTTAACCCTTGATCCGAGGAGTCATATTGATTTGTGGGGGACTATTCTGTTGCCGTTATTTTTGTTTATTTCGACGGGCGGTCGATTTCTTTTCGCGTACGCGAAACCCGTGCCATATAATCCCTACAACCTTCGGAATCATCATTGGGGGGAGCTGATGGTGGGATTGGCCGGCCCCATGGCAAATTTTTTGCTGGCCCTTAGCGTCGGGATGGTGATTAGATTTTTACCGGTTTCGGCTTATTCAGAATTTCTTGGAATAATAGTTTATGTAAATCTTCTTCTCATGGTATTTAATCTTGTTCCGATTCCGCCGCTCGATGGCTCGAAAATTTTGTACGCCTTCCTGCCGCCCAGCGCCTACAATGTCAGAAATTTTCTTGATCGCTACGGATTTTTTATTTTGATTTTCTTCGTGCTGTTTCTTTTTGAATCTCTTTCACCGATCATAAATTTATTGTATAATTTAATCGTATAAACGTATGATGAAATTATTATTTAAATGGTTAATTAACGCCTTGGCGCTTCTGGGTATAGCTTATTTGATTCGAGGTATTAGCGTGTCTAGTTTTTACGTCGCGCTCGTGGCGGCCCTGGTGTTAGGTCTGATCAACGCGCTCGTGAAGCCAATATTGATATTACTAACTTTGCCGGTAAATATTTTGACGTTGGGCCTTTTTACTTTTGTGATTAACGCGTTGTTGTTCTGGTTTGCTTCAACGGTTGTGAAGGGATTTGGGGTCGCTGATTTCGCCGCCGCCTTTTGGGGAGCGTTGTGTCTGTCGATTGTCAGTTGGTTGACTCACATTTTATTTGGTCGCGCGTGAAAAATTATTCTTCCAATCGAGCTCAGAAGGGGAAAACCGGTTATCGCACACCGAGTCGTTGGCTTTCCGGACGACCGGAAATGTTCAAACAAAATTCAGCTCACACTAAACTCAGCCGTAAAAATAAAAGCTTTTTTAAGAAGCCGTTCTAGATTTTTTGTATGAAAAAATTGATTGTACTGTCGCTCGGAGGGTCGATTATTATTCCGCCGTCTGGATTCAATATTGAATTTTTAAAAAAATTTCGTGAGTTGATCATCAAGGAAACAAAAAATGGTTATCGTTTCATTGTTGTTTGCGGCGGCGGGCAGACGGCTCGGAGTTATCAGGCGGCCGCGAAGGAGATTGGTAAGCTTCAGCCGGAAGATGTTGATTGGATGGGGATTCACGCGACCCGGCTCAACGCACATTTTATGCGAACAATTTTGCGTGGTTATGCTCATCCGGTGGTAGGGCGAGATTATACCGAGAAGCTTGAATGGACGGAGCCGGTCCTTATCGTGAGTGGCTGGAAGCCGGGATGTTCGACTGATTTTGATGCCGTTAAGTTTGCGGAATTATATGGTGGTAATACCGTTATTAATCTTTCAAACGTCAGTCATATTTACGATTCCGATCCGAACAAAAATCCTAAAGCAAAAAAACTCGAAAAAATTTCCTGGAAAGAGATTCGAAAAATTGTCGGTGACGAGTGGGTTCCGGGCGCGAATGTTCCTTTTGATCCGATTGCGAGTAGAGAAGGGGAGAAGTTGGGGTTGAAAGTTTTGTTTGCGAAAGGAACTGATTTGGCAGAAGTTGAGAAAGTGATTGAGGGGAAAGAGAGCGTGGGTACAGTGATTTCATAAATTGTATGACAAACTTATTAGAAAGCCGCCCTAAGCTTGACAGAAAACCTTTATCTTGGTATCCTGTCAGCAACCCATAGACAGCAGGCGTCCCCAGGGACTTAATCTCCTGCCGAGGTAATCAGAAACTTTTTAAGTTAAGGTCGACTGTAT
>JAKANM010000037.1 GCA_021812425.1 bacterium
GTCAAAGTCCGGCGAGAATTTTATTACCCTACAAACACTTCGAGAACACGGTATCTCTCCGGTCGCTTATCGATATTTTTTACTGCAAGCGCATTACCGGAAACAATTAACTTTCTCATGGGAAGCGCTCCAGGCGGCGCAGACTGGACTGAAACATTTATACGAGGAAGCTCTAGAACTAAAAAAAATGAGCTGGAAAAATATTGATCACAAAATAATAAAAAAAATACAAATAGACAATGAAACAAATTTTATCAATAATATTTATAATGATTTAAATGTTCCTGGTGCCATTGCATATATATGGGCACATCTGCATCAGAATTGGATAATGAAGTATGAAACACTCCTAAAATTTGATGAAGTGCTTGGTCTTGATATAAAAAATAATGTTAATGCCTTAGAAAAGATTAAGGAAGAAAAAATCCCCGCGGAAATAAAAAAGCTAGTTGCGGAACGCGACCTAGCCCGTAAAAATAAAAACTGGTCCGAGAGCGATCGTCTTCGCGCTGAACTCGAAAAACAAGGTTACGCGGTCGAGGATTCGAAAATGGGAACAAAGGTTACGAAAACTGTTTAATATTTATGCCATTCAACGAACAATCGTTTGAACAAAATGAACCCAAAATATAAACCCCGTCTCGCTTGCGCTCGACGGGGTGTTTTTTGTAGGCCGACTCCTCTACACGCTTCCTTTGGTTCGGTTTCGGTTGTTGAATTCTTCCTCGATCATGAGGTCGTCCATCACATCATCGATGAGACTTTCGACCATCTCCGGCTTGAGGCCGGTCGCTTTGGCGATCTCGTCAACACTGCTGTCAGGAGCGGTCATCAGCTCCTCTATGATCAGGAACCTTGCCTTCTCCCACCTTTCTTCGTCGGCTTCCTCGTCCGCCAAACCCTCAATCTCGAGATCCTCGAGAACATCCATCACCTTATCTTCGGTGAGGCCGGTCGCTTTGGCGATCTCGGTTGGACTGCTGTCGGGATCAAGTGTTTTCAACGCCTGCTTGACCTTGGCCCTGGCCAACTCATTCTGGACAAACCGTATGGTGAGCCAGACAGCGAGGATAATGCCCAAGGTAACGGCGGCCACAACGATGAGCCGCCCAGGAACTTCGCAATACAACTCGTAAAGCCAGCTCAGGACGACGTCCATGGTGTGTGCCTACCTTTTGTTTTGGGGAAAAGAACATCGTTAAGAAACCAACGAACCATTATATCACAAATTACCCTCTTTGTCAAGAGTTTTGCTTAATTTCTAGCCAAATAAGCCAAAAAAACCGCAGAAGCTTATCCGCGGTATCTTTAATTGCAAACCTTTACAAAAAAACTACATCCATTTCCTCTTTTTGAAGACTGCGAGCATGGCAATTGCGATCAGGAAAATGATGCCAAAAATAATCCAAAATCCGGACGGGTTTTCCACAAACGGCGTACTTGGCGCATGAATCGCAAACAGACTAGCCATTAGCGTTAGCGGCAAAGTTACCACCGAAATAATCGTAAAAAATTTCATTACTTCATTTGAACGATAGCTAAGCACTGACTCGTTAGTTTCGTGCAAGGCATAAATACTCTCTTTCTGACTCTCGAGCGTATGCCAAATTTCAGTTTCCGCTTCGCGCAAGGCGTTAAAATTCGGTTGATATGAACCCAGCATCAGATCCTTGTCGCCGTTCATAAGCAGACGTTCGAGAACTGAGCGATGACCCTGCATGGTACGGCGAAAGGTCACGATATTTGTCTTGAGACGAAGAATTTCTCCGGCCATTGCCCGATCGGAAGTTTCAGTAAATAATTTCTGATCAACGGCGTTGATATCTTCATTGATATGGAGCAGGCTCGGCATCACCGAATCAAGGAGCCTCGAAAGCAATTCGAAAAGCGGCTGAGCCATCGTACCGGAGAAAAACTGCGCGCGGACTTCAGGCCTTGCCGAGCATTCCTCAAAAAACTGTCTCATGGGCGGCAGCTGCCCGTCGTGTACCGTTACTAAAAAATTCGGATTTAAAAAAATATCAATTTCCGTAAAACGAACTCGCCGGCTACCACGATCAAAAAGCGGAAAATGCAAAACTAAAAAATAATAACCAGCTCGCTTCACCATCTTGGGGCGCTGAAACGGCGGCAGACATTCATTTAGGTCAACTTTATCGAAATGAAATCGATCGCCCAGTTCCTCAAGCTCTTTCTCTCCCTGCTTAGTCACGTTGACCCAAAGAAGCCCTTTCTGTTCAATTTCATGGAAGTGCTTCATATGGATATTATTATACCATATTCAAAATAGATGTGCTATAATACTCCCATGCCAGACGCACTGAAAGAGCAAATTCCTATCCCAGGTAAAGAAAACCAGCCTCTCCCGGAGAGGGGTTTTGAAGTACCAGAAAAATCCGCGGCTGAAAATGAACCGACTGAACAAAAAGTTGTTGCTGAGGAAATTTCACCAAAGAGATCATTTCGCCGGCCGGCCGCGAAAGCCATACCGGTGTTGTCGGATCCTCTTACCCAAAAAATTGAAAAAATACTCGAAGAAAACGTCGGCGATGCCTACAGCCGGCTCTCACCGATCGCTCAGCAGGAATTCAAATTAAAAGGCGAGGTCGTCTCCCAAAAAATTTCCGATCTGCTGAAATCTACCCACATCAAAGTAAAAAAAATTTTTCAATTAATACTCGAATGGCTGAAGCTATTGCCGGGTGTTAATCGTTTTTTTCTTGAGCAAGAGGCAAAAATTAAAACCGACCGGATCATTGCTTTACATAAAAAATAAAAATTCCATTGCTGATTATGGATCTAAATTTTTCTTCAGTCTTCGACTTTCTTACCCCGTATCTGCGCGATCCGATGTTTTTTGCGATTGCGATCGGGGCGGCGGTCCTCTTGGCTATAGTCGGCGGCATCTCGATCCTGCGAGCGATTTTTCACGCGCACAGCCGCGAGAGCAAAGCGTTTCACAAAATAATTCTTCTCATTCGCGTCCCGAAAGAAAAAAAGGGCGATGATCAAAGCCGTAACAACGAGGACAATCTTACCCAGCTTCGCGAACAAATCGCCGTGTCTGAAGCGCTTTTTTCGGCAGTAGCGGGACTTCCGGCGGAGGGCGGTTTCCTTGCCTGGCTTCGAGGCAGAAGCGATAACTTTGCCTTTGAAATCGTGACGAAAGGAAATGCGATTTCATTTTACGTGGCCGTGCCGGTTCGCCTCCGCTCCTTCATCGAACAGCAGATTCACGCCCAATACCCTCATGCCGAAATTTCCGATGAACCAGATTATAATATTTTCAGACCTGACAGCCATATCGTCGGCGCGCACCTCTGGTTCAAATTTAAATCCGGTTTCCCTCTTCGCACCTACAAAAAAATCGAAAACGACCCACTAGTTTCAATCCTCAACCCGCTCAGCAAAATTGCCGCCGAGGAGGGAGCGGTTATCCAATATATCGTCCGTCCAGCCAAGACCAGCTGGCGAGGCGAATCATTGCACCTAATTCATGAATTAAAAGAAGGACAAAAATTTGAGGCGGTCGCGGGAGGCAGTCAGCTCGGCCGAACCTGGCAAAGCTGGAGCAAAGCTCTCTCCACCCCCAAAAAAACACCTGATGGAAAGAGCGCCCAACCCGAAAAACATCAACTCTCACAAATGGATGAAGAAATGATCAAAAACATGGAAGATAAACTCAGCCACGGCGGACTTGAAATTACGATGCGTATTGTCAGTTCGGCGGCCAGCAAAGAGACCGCCCAGCTCAACCTCGAAAACATTCTGAACGCTTTCAGCCAGTATAATATCTACCGCTATGGCAACTCTTTTGGCGCGGCCGTCCCCAAAAAAGCTGACCTGCTTATAAGCGACTCAATTTTTCGTTCCTTTGACGAGACGCATCGCTTCGTGGTGAGTACCGAAGAAATGGCAAGCCTCTGGCACCTCCCAACTTCGATGACCGAAACTCCCCACATCAACTGGCTCGGCGCCCGTAAATCCCCTCCTCCCACCAATATGCCAACCGAAGGAATTACCCTCGGCCGGACGGTTTATCGCGGTGAAGAAACGGTCGTCCGAATGAAGCGCGCTGATCGCCGGCGACATCTCTATACCATTGGTAAATCAGGCGTCGGCAAATCTGTCTTCATCCAGGGTATGGCCGTCCAAGACATCCAAAACGGCGAAGGCGTATGCGTTATCGACCCGCACGGAGATTTCGCCGAGTATGTCCTTCAGCATATTCCGAAGGATCGAGTTGATGACGTAATTTATTTCAACCCAGCTGATGTCGATCGTCCGGTCGGACTCAATATACTTGAAGTAAAATTTGAAGAGCAAAAGGATTTTGTCAGCCAGGAAATGATCGCTATTTTTTACAAAATGGTATCGGATCCGTCGATGATCGGCCCGATGTTTGAACACCAGATGCGCAACGTGATGCTAACCCTGATGTCGAGTGAGAAAAGTCCCGGCACGATCGCGGAGATCCCGCGCATGTTTACCGACGACGCCTTTGTTAAAAAATATTTAGCCACCACCAAAGATCCGGTCGTGCGTTCATTTTGGGAAAAGGAAATGGCCAAGACGTCTGATTTTCATAAATCAGAAATGCTCGGCTACCTGATCTCGAAAGTTGGACGCTTCGTCGAGAACAGCATGGTCCGCAATATCATCGGCCAATCGAAATCCGGTTTTAATTTCCGCGAAATCATGGACAACCGGAAAATTCTGATCGTAAATCTTTCGAAAGGTCAGGTCGGAGAAATCAACGCCAACCTCCTCGGCATGATTATCGTTTCAAAATTACAAATGGCCGCTCTCGAGAGAGCCTCGCTACCCGAAGACAAACGTTATGACTTCTACCTCTATATTGATGAGTTCCAGAACTTTATCACCGACTCGATCGCCACGATTCTTTCCGAAGCGCGCAAATATCGCCTAAACTTAATTGTCGCTCACCAATACATGAAACAGCTGGAGGATAACAAAGGCAAGACCACGGTTCGCGACGCCGTCCTCGGCAATGCCGGCACCATTGTCTCATTCCGCATCGGACCGGAAGACGCCGAAGTGCTCCAAAAAGAATTCGCTCCGGTCTTTGGAGCCTACGATCTGATCAATGTCGAGCAATATACCGCCTACATTAAACTACTCATTGACAATACTGCCGCCAGGCCGTTTAATATGATGGTTTATCCCCCGATCCCAGGCAACAAGGAACTCTCGGCCGCTATCAAAGAGTTGTCCCGTCTAAAATACGGCCGACCGAGAGAAGTTGTCGAAGCGGAAATTATGGAAAGATCACAACTTAGCGCCGCCTCGACCACAGCCACTGAAATCATTGAACCCTCACTTTAATATGCCGACACTGTACAGAAAATATCGACCGCAAAGTTTCTCAGACGTTACCGGGCAAGATACTATTGTTCAGACTATCCAAAATGAAATTTCCCTGAACCGCCTGGCGCACGCTTATTTGTTTAGCGGACCGCGCGGCGTCGGCAAAACGACTCTGGCAAGATTATTTGCCAAAGCCGTCAGCTGTGAAAAGAGAAAAAACGGAAAATACGAACCCTGCAACGACTGTCCCGCCTGCGACCAAATAAATCGCGGTCGCCACATCGACATCATTGAAATCGATGCCGCCTCGCAAACCGGCGTTGATAATGTGCGTGAAAATATTATTGAAAATGCCGGCGTCATGCCGACAGTTTTAAAATACAAAATCTTTATCATCGATGAAGTCCACATGCTTTCGACTTCCGCTTTCAACGCCCTTCTGAAAACTCTCGAAGAACCGCCCGCTCACGTAATTTTCATCCTCGCGACCACGGAACTTCACAAACTTCCGGCTACCGTCGTCTCGCGCTGTGAACGTTATGCTTTCAAAAAAATCGCGTACGACAAAATGCTCGAACGCCTGCAAAATCTTTGCAAAGAAGAAAAAGTCAAAGTTGACAGAGAGGTGCTGGAAAGAATCTGCCGCAAAAGTGACGGCGGCCTGCGTGATGCTGAAAGTTTGCTCGGACAAATCTTATCGTTGAATTTGAAAGAAATTAAGATGGAAGATGCTCAGATCGTTTTGCCGCTCTCCTCAGCTGATACTATCATCAATTATCTAAAATCAATTTTGGACAACAATCCCGGCGCCGCGATTACGCTCATCAACGAACAAGCGGAAGAAGGAGTAAACCTCGATCAGAGA
>JAKANM010000008.1 GCA_021812425.1 bacterium
GGGCGGGTAATGGCCCTTTGAATGTCCAAATTATATCTAAGGCAGGTCAGAATGTCAAGAATTTGGCTTCGATATTGATTTTTTATGTTGATATGGGTATACTTTGCAGGTAATAAATTTGTATATGTCATTCTCTATCGGCATCGTCGGACTGCCAAATGTCGGAAAATCTACCTTATTTAATGCGTTAACTAGAAGCAAACAGGCAAACGCCGCCAATTATCCTTTTTGTACCATCGACCCAAATGTCGGTGTGGTTGAAGTTCCGGATGAGCGTTTGAAAAAGCTGACCGAAGTTTCTAAATCAGAAAAAACCGTTCCGACCACGATTGAATTCGTTGATATCGCCGGGTTGGTCAAAGGCGCGTCTGAAGGTGAGGGGTTGGGTAACAAATTTTTATCACACATCCGGGAAGTCGATGCAATCGCGCAGGTGGTACGCGCGTTTTCCGATGACAATGTCATCCACGTTCATAACCGGGTTGATCCAAAAGATGACGCCGACATAATCAATACCGAGCTCGCCTTGGCCGATCTTCAAACTGTCGAAAAACGGCTAGAAAACGCCAAAAGGATGGCTAAGGGAGCCGGCGCCAAGGAATACGCGCCTCAGGTAGAAATTTTGGAAAAAGTGTTTAACTGTTTGCAGGAAAGCAAGCCGGCCCGCGAGCTGGTGCTAAATGATGACGAAAAGAAGGTTGTTGCCGGATTGCAACTTCTGACGATGAAGCCGATGCTTTATGTGGTAAATGTTGATGAGGGGAACAGTGTCGCGCCTCGCATTAGTGAAACTGCGGAGCAAATTACCGTTAGTGCTAAACTTGAGGCTGAACTGGCGGATCTTTCGGTTGAAGAAGCTCGCCAATATTTGAAGGAACTCGGCATTGAACAAACCGGTCTCGACAAACTCATCGTCGCCGGCTATAAATTGCTTAAACTTGTCACCTATTTTACCTCCGGTGAACCAGAGACCAAAGCCTGGACCATTGTGGATGGCACCAAAGCGCCGGACGCGGCCGGCGTTATCCATACTGATTTTGTAAAAGGTTTTGTCAAAGCCGATGTGGTGGATTGGAAAGATTTCGTTTCAGCCGGCGGTTGGTCAAAAATAAAAGAAACCGGGAAAGCCCGGCTCGAGGGAAAAGATTATGTGGTAAAAGACGGCGATGTTTGTTACTTCCATATTGCCGCTTAACCTGTCACTCGCGAGCGACGGGTTAAGCAAGTTTGAAGCGCCAAATTTCGCGCGCGACTAACTGGTCGGGCCGTTGGTAGAGAAGAAATGGGGATTTGTTGAATTCAGGCAACATTTGGTCGACAGCGAAGCCAAGTTTCTGAAGCTGGGGGAGTATTTTATCTGAGATTGTGATTGGCGCGCCAGACCGTATTGTAAAACGAGGGATAACAAATACTACGCGTCCGCCCGGACGCAGTATTTTTTTAAATTCAAGAAAAGCGTCAAGATAAAGTTTTGCTAATTCTCCGGCTTCTTTTTCAAGTGCGTTCACCGTCTCTCTCTCCTGCTTTGGCCTACCAAGGTAAGGCTCGGTCGCGATGCCGAAGATAGACTTCGGGGCAAATTTTTCCCCTAATTTTTGCACTGGAAGCAGTTCGACTTTCCAGTCGGCATCTTTGCGCGAGAGGTCTTGTTCGACCAACCAAGCAATATTTTTTTGGCTGTCGGCAACGGCTTTGTCCGAGTTGTCAGTTCCGAATAATTTTTTGTAGCCGAGCAGGATTGCTTCAGAAATTATCGTCCCAGAGCCGCAAAACGGATCGAGAAGTGTTTGTTCGGGATTGATTTCGGCTAAATTAATGAGCATCATCGCTAGTTTTGGCGGTAACATACCGCTACCCGCGTCCCGTCCGGGACGGCCATAGTCACGGCTACTAAAATTTTCAAACGGCTGAACCGCGTTGGTCCTAGCAAGTCGGTAGCCCGCGGAAGTTTTTAATACCAAAAATTCATGACCTTTTGAAATCAATGAATTTTTTTCCACTGTCACCGAGGATAACGTTGGTTCGCCCTTGAAAACATATCGAACTGAGCGTCCTTTTGCTTTTAAAATTTTTTTTAATTCTTTCCCCCATCTTTCAACATTGTCAGTTTTATTTTCACCGTACAGGCTGATTCCAAAAATAATTTTTCCCGGCGCCGATGATAATTTTGACTGAATAGCCGTGAGGAGCGCCTGCTCTGATAAGTTTGTTCCGAGTTCCTCGGCGATTTTTATGGTGCCGCCGAGTTGATTTATAATTTCTGCCTTAATATTCGCGGAAACAGAAAGAAAGGGCTGTTGTAAAAGCAGATTGTCATAAGAAATCTGCTCCCGGCGAAGGAACGAAATGATTTCAGCCGCGGAGAGCGTCGGTTCGCGTCCGAGCAGGAACCAAACTACGGCGGGATTAGCGGCCGACATACACTGATGATGTTGCGGGTGCGGAAGAAAAAGATCCGAAGTTGAAAATGTTTCTTATTTTGCTTGGAACTGTTAACAACTCCGACTTTGAGTTAACCATAGTGACAGCTTTTTGATAATTTTCCAGGTTAATATTGTTGGCTATCATATCGGTGTTCAAAAGGACAATCGTGTGGGCGTCTTCTAGGGTGCGAAAAGTATAATTATAGACAAAAATAGAACTCATAAGGAGGCTTCCAGCCATGAGGCCAAACACCAGGAAAGTGATCACCCTCCACCATTGGTAGGTGTTGTTCAAGTCTAGTTCAATTTTTTTATTAAGGAATAACATAAAGACTAAGATCAATGTTCATATTCACATTATTGGCTACGGCAGGATTCAGCCGGTCGATTAATGGGGTGATGCTTAGGTGAGTAGGATTAATAAAGTAAGGTAAATGTTCAAGATCGTTTAAATATGAGATGGCGTTGTTATAATCTCCCGTAATAGAGAGAGAAATTAATATTTTTTGATCGACGATATTATCCAAGTTGGAGCTGAGAATTTTTGGTGAAACTCCATGCGAATTGGCTAGGAATTCCAGAGTTGTGATGAGGCTCAGCTCGTTGCCGCTGGAGAAAAGGTGATCCGAAAAAGACGGCATGTCATTTTTAATTTTTTCAATTTGCTTGAGAGCGAAACGATAATTGGTGGCTTGTTCATTTTTTCGCTCTAGTGTCAGGCGCAGGTTGTAGGTATCGAGATCGAGCTGTTTGATGTAGCGATAGGTTGGATAAATAACCGCCAACGCTATTACCAAAGCCAGGAGAGTAAATCCGACGATTGTTAATAAAATTCTTTTTTCAAAAATTGATCGCATATAAATCATTTTAACGTCGGTAGTCCAACCAAATTGCCGCGGATTTCAAAATTAATGTTTTCTTTCTGAAATAATTGAGAGGTTGGGGCGGTGATTCCTTTTATCCAGCTAATATCCTTGATTACTTTTTGGAAATTTAAGAGAGCGGAACGAGTAGCCGCAGACCCGGAAAGTATGATGGAATTATTGGCGCGATTGAAATCCAGGCCGATTAATTTTATATCTGGAGGAAGAGCGGCGGCTATCTCCAAAATTTTTGGCGTCAACGGCGCAAAATCTTCTCCGGAGTTAATAATATTTTTGGTTGAATGGTTTAATTTTAGAATATCTTTGTTGACGGTTGGGGATTCCCGGCTGACGAGCATTGAACTGTTGACTGCGTCAGTCATCGCGTCCGCAATTATTAACCAGGCGAAGATATACATCATTGCGAGCAGGGAAAGCGTAAAAATCATCAGCTCCAGCAGTTCTTTGGCAAACAAATAGCGAGTAAGAACCGTCAGATTTTTCTTTTTTTCAGGCGAAAGCAAATTGATATGGAGTTTCATCATAAATTATTCGTAATGAGGGGGTTTTCAGCGGCCCGCAGAGCGAGGCCGATCGCTGTGGCGAAAGAGAGACCGCGGCGCTTTTCATCGCCAGTAATTTTATCGGCCACGTTTTTCGGAGCGAGATTTTTCCACACATTCCCCGGACGAGCGGAAATTTTTAATTTCTGCGATAGGGCGGTGTCAAAGTTGATCAGATTAGACAGACCGCCACACATCGTAATATGAGTAACCGGGTTGGCGTTTGTGAAGTGATCCTCGTAAAATCTGATACTGGATTTTATTTCTTCCACGAGCTTCATGAGCAGCGTGTCCATCAAAGTGATGTAATTAGGAAAGTCCTTGTTGTGGTCAATTCCAGTATTAATTTTTATCTTTTCTGCAACATCGCGCTCAATTTTTAAGGCCTGAGCGATAGCTGTGGTCACCGATTCGCCGGTAAAACTAAGGCTTTTACTGAACTCAATACTATCATTATCATAAATAACAATATATGAACGAGCTGATCCAATATCAAGAAGAGCTCTCGCCATGCCGGTATAATCCTTACTGCTGGTGATCAGGGCGCGAGAGACGGCTACTGCTTCAGCTTCAAGGGCTAGGATGTTTAATCCAGCGGCCTCAAGGAGATAGGTGTATGAATCAGCAACAGTTTTTAGAACCGCGGCTATCAGGACTTTCGAGGTTGAAGAATTTTCAGTGGGGTTTAATACTTGCCAGCCAAGGTAGGTGTCTTCAATATCAAAAGGAAGGTGACGGCTCGCGTGAAAACTAACCTCGTCATACAATAAATCTTTGGCCGGAGTCGGGACCTCGATGAGCTTCAGAAAGGTTTGTGGCTCAGGTAGGTTCGCGACTACCCAGGGTGATTCAATTTTGGGATAAGCCCCGTCTTGGCCGGTAAGGTGCATGATTTTTTTACGGACAATCTCCGGCTGTTGAATTTCACCATTGATAATAATTCCGGCCGGCAAAGAAACACTGCGTAGCGTTTCCGGGTAGAGATAAGAAGGTCGTCCGAGCGGATGCTTATGTCCTAGTTGTACCAATTTTATTGAAGAATCCCCAATATCCAGACCAAAGGCGAATGGGAAAGGGTTGTTAAAAAACATAAATTAAAAACTCTCGGTTAGTGAGTAGATCGGCATGATCACTGAAACCGCAATGCCGGCGACGCCGACACCGAGCAAAAGAATAAGAATTGGCTCGATGATGGTGGAGAAATTTTTCATCGTCATGTCGACCTCGTTAGAATAATATTCCGCCAGCTCCTTAAGCATATTTTCTACCTCGCCGGATTGCTCGCCGACCATAATCATCTGCACGACCATCGGTGTAAATAATTTCGGGGTGCGGGCGAGCGCGTCCGATAGCGCTTCACCTTTTTTTAACGATTCAGAAGCGGCCAGCAGACTGTCGCGATATTTCACATTTCCTTCAACTCCGGCGGTTATTTTTACGGCATCGATGATCGGAATCGCGCTTTGGAGAAGTGAAGAAAGGGTGAGGGTAAAGCGCGCGATATTAATTTTTTTGATTACTAGTCCGATAATCGGAAGAATAAGTAGGAAACCATGAACCGCCGATCGGATTTTTGGTTTTTTCATCAACCAAATGCAAAGGAATACGAAGGCGGTGATACCGGCGGCGATATAAAAGCCGTAATGTTGGACGCTGTTAACGATAAAAATCAGCACGCGCGTCGAAAGCGGCAGTTCAGCATGAAGCTCTTCGAACATGCCGAGTATTTTTGGCAAGACGAAGACCACCATTTCAATCGCGATACCGCCCATAGCGGTCAGCACCACTGCCGGGTAGATTAATGCTCCTTTGATGTGCGCTGTTAGTTCATGTGATTTTTTCATCTGATCACTAACCTGGGTCAGCGCTTCTTCCATTTTTCCGGCAGTTTCTCCGGCACCGATCATACTAACATAAATCGGAGGAAAAACTTGCGGAAAGTTTGATAGAGCCTCGCTCAATTGTTGGCCTTTTTCGACCAGACCTTTAATCTCCCCGATTACGGTTTTAAGTCTTTTATTTTCGACCTGCTCGCTCATGATTCGCAGGCCGTCAACAATCGAAAGGCCGGCTTTTACCATGATAGAAAGATTGTGTACAAAAAGAATTTTTTGCATTACCGGCACTCTGACCAAGTGGTCGTTCAGCCAAACCTCCACTTTATTTAATTTTCTCTCGGCTTTTTTTGGCTTTTCCATGTTTATATAATTATTCTTTCGTTACCCTTAAAGTTTCGCTGATGGTGGTAACTCCCATTTTGGCTTTGATAAGTCCGTCTTCTAACATGGACAACATCCCCTGTTTGCGCGCGACTTCATAAATTTCGCTGGCCGTGGCGCGTTGGTTTATTAGTTTAATAATTTCAGGCGTGTTTTCCAGTACTTCATAGATGCCCTGGCGTCCTTTGTAGCCGGTCGATCCGCAACGGCGGCAGCCTTCGCCCTGATAAAAAGTCGTGGTGTCGTCCGGGACTTTGATGTCAGGGGGCATATTAGTTTTGAAAAGTGTGGAGAGTTTGTCGGTCGAAAAAACTTTTGCCAGTTCGGTTGAGGCCGCGCTATCAAGCTTGAATTCTTTTTTGCAGTAAGTGCAAATTTTGCGAACGAGGCGCTGGGCCACGATGACGTTCGCGGTGTAGGCAATGAGGAATGGAGGCACGCCCATGTCGGTCAAACGCGGCAGAGTGGTGGCGGCATCGTTGGTGTGCAAGGTAGAAAGCACCAAGTGTCCGGTCATGGCGGCGTTGATGGCAATTTCGGCCGTCTCTTGGTCGCGGATTTCACCGACCATGATAATGTTCGGGTCCTGACGCAGAAGCGCGCGCAGGCCAAGAGCAAAACTAAAACCGACTTTCGGGTTTACCTGGCTTTGGTTGACGCCTGGCATGCGATACTCGATCGGGTCCTCGATGGTGGAGATGTTAACGTTTGGTTGATTTAACATGCCGAGTAATGAATAGAGTGTTGTCGTTTTGCCGGATCCGGTCGGACCGGTAACGAGGATAATGCCGTGGGGTTTTTTGATGGCATTTTCCATGATGATTTTAGGCTTTGGCAGGAAGCCAAGACCGTCGAGGGTCAGCGGCTTTGTCCCCTCGTGGAGGATACGCATGACGATTTTTTCGCCATCGTAAACCGGTAAAAAAGAAACACGAAAGGCAACCTTTTCATCCTGGATTTGAATTTTGAAGCGCCCGTCCTGCGGTATCATGTGTTCGTCGAGCTTTACATTAGCCAAAATTTTGATACGAGCCATCACGCCACTCTGGAGGGACTTAGGCAAGGTCATGATCGGTTTCAAAATACCATCGATGCGGTATCGAACGGTAATTTCTTTTTCAGTAGGTTCGATGTGGATATCGGAAGCGCCTTCGAAAACGCCGTTTTCCAAAATACTGGAGACGACATTGATGACGGAGATCGTCTCGGCCGCTTTCTTCAAATCTGTCCCGACCGTCTGGTCGCCGCTCTCTTGGATGATACGCAACTGTTCGCCTTCAAGTTCGGAATGATAGCGGCGTAGAGCCTCTTTCAGATCACTTGGCGGAGTTATATAAACCTTTGGTTCAAGTCCGGTCTTACGGCGAAGAAACTCAATAGTTTGGATATCAGTCGGGTCGGTCATGGCGAGTTTTATTTCCGACGGTGACTTATCAAAGGCCACCACCTGATGCGTTCCTGCTACCGGCCCAGGGATCAGCGCCAAAACTTCCTTTTTTATTTCACGTCCTTTTAGGTTGATAAAAGGAACATTTAAATAATCCGCAATTTTTTGGTAAAGATCTCCTTCCTCTGCCAGACCTTCGGTATAAAGAACTTCTTCAAGTGTTTTGTTTGTTTTGGCCGCTTTAGTTTCAGCCGCCCGGATTTGGCCGGCAGTTATTTTGATGTCGTATTTTCGAAAAATTTTCTTTAGCGTTTCAAGACTAATCATACCTTCGAATTAGGATTTGAGAATATGAATCTATTATAGCATAAAAAGTTTGGAAGTTAAAATGCCAACCATGACTGTTGTCCTTAGTCGAAATAAAAGTATGGTTTACTCATTATTTTGGTTGACAAAAGTTCAAAAAAATGCTATATTTATTGCTAATAATTACTAAAAATATGAGCGAAAGATTTAGAGTTCCGGAGGGACCAGGAAACGAGACAATTAAGATCGAACCGGGGATGCTGATAGACGGTTTATTGGAGGAAGCCCGGGAAAAAAATTTGGAAATTAGTACTTCAAAGGCTACCACGTCCGAGGTAACTCAGAAGGCGCATACTCTGGAGACGCTGGCGGAGTCGATTGCTGATTTACGAAAAAAGGCCGAGGAGGGAAAGTTAGAGGCGGAGTCGTTGGATATGTTCATTAGGTTCTATTTGCCTACCGCGGTCAATAATCCGAGCCCGGAAGCGAAAGATTTTTTGAAAAATTTAAGCGACATGTTACATGCCGAGTTTAAGGTTAAACTGAAAGATAAATCCAAAGGTGTTGGAATAAAAATTACCGGGCCGGAGTTAAAATAATTTTAGAAGCAATGAAAAACCTTCTCGGCTCAACCGAGGAGGTTTTTTGTAGTTAAAGTACGTTTGCTTGACAAAAAGCCGGTTTGTGCTATGATGAACACGCTAAAACTAGCCTAAAAGCGTTGCTGCCGCCTTTAAGCCAATATAGCGAAAAATCTTTAATTTACTATCATTTCACACCTTTTACTTCGCTCTGCCCCCTCGTATCTAGCGCGCGAAGTAAACCCATTTTCAACAAGTTTTGTTGGAAAGGTGTGGGATTAAAATCTCTATGTTAAAATACGAACTGTTGATCGTTCTACCTGGAACGCTGGATGACAACCAAGTTGCTGAAAAAGCGCAAGAAATAGTCAAACTGGTAAAGGAAGTCGGTAGTGAAGTCGAGCTTCATACGATAGGCAAAAATCGTTTGGCCTACCCGGTGAAGCAAATTCGTTATGGCTATTACTATACGATTACGTTTCAAGCTGAGCCGACCGGTTTGGCGTCGCTTGAGAACAAACTCAGCATTCATCGTGAAGTGCTTCGTTTCCTCCTTAGCCATTTCAACACCAACCTTACTTCTCAGCAGAAAGTCGCTTATTCTAGCGATAACAGCGGCATGGCCCGCGTGGCTGAACGCGGCGGCGAAATTCGGCAAGCCGCCCCAGCCTTGATAACTCCGGTCGCTGAAAAGAAATTAGACAAACTTAATCTTGACGAAATCAACAAGAAACTTGATGATCTGATGGGAGATACCGTGACGGGCGTATAAATTAGCTTTAATTGCTTACATTTCGCATATGGATCTAAATCGCGCAACCATCATCGGTCGTCTTACCAGAGATCCGGAGCTCCGCAGCATACCGAGCGGCAAAAGTGTCGCCTCATTTTCCATCGCGACCAACCGCCAATGGACCGATGCTAACGGTCAAAAACAAAAACAGGTCGAGTACCACAACATTGTTGCCTGGGCTCGCATCGCAGAAATTGCCAGCCAGTATCTGAAAAAAGGTTCTCAGGTTTATGTCGAAGGTCATTTGCAAACTCGCGAATGGACTGCGCAAGACGGCACCAAGAAAAATCGGACTGAAATAGTCTGCGACAACCTCATCATGCTTGGTACACGTCCGACCGGTGAGACATACAACACGCCGACTGCCTCCGTCGCGCCGTCAGCGCCGCAGGAAGTAGTCGAGGAAGAAATCAAAGTTGAAGATATTCCATTTTAAATTTTATGCTTACTCACAAAGACAACACAAAATCCAAAGCTTGTTTCTACTGCGTCAACAATAAATTAATTGTTGATTATAAAGACATCGGCACCTTGCGTCGCTTCGTATCTTCCTACATGAAGATCGCTCCGCGTCGCCGCTCCGGCCTTTGCGCCAAACATCAGCGTCAGGTCGCCCGCGAGATCAAGAAAGCTCGCCAGGCCAGTCTGATGGCTTACGTTTCTAGATAAAATCATGTCCTCCTGGAAGGAACTAAAAGAAAATCCAAGATTAAAAAAAATTCACGATGACCGGATCATAATCCTCAAGTCTATTCGTGAATTTTTTTGGTCCGAGGGATTCGTAGAAGCTGAAACCCCGCTTGCCCTCAGGTTTCCCGGGCAGGAGCCATACCTCAGTCCGGTACCGGTGCGACTAACCGATGCCGGTAAAAATATTTATTATTTTCATCTCCGAACTTCGCCGGAGTTTGCCCTGAAAAAATTATTGGGTGCGGGCTACAAGAAAATTTTTGAAATCGGAAAATGTTTTCGGAACAACGAGGATATTCACGGGACGCATAGTCCGGAGTTCACAATGATTGAATGGTATCGCTGTCCCGGAAGTTTGGAGGATATTATGACTGACACGGAAAAATTATTCAAAAAAATTCTTAAGAAGCTCGGCAAAGATTCTGTAGAATATAACGGCAAGGAAATCCCGGCGCGTGGTAAATGGAAACGGGTCAGCATGAAAAAGCTATTTCAAAAATATTTGAAAGCCGACCTTGATGAATATTTGGAAATAGAACCGTTAAAAAAATTGGCCGAAAAATTTGGGCAGACAACTTCAGCGGCAGACGAGTATGAAGACGTTTTTTTTAAAATTTTTCTGAACGAAATCGAACCAAAACTTGGGATTGATAAGCCGATTTTTGTTTATGATTACCCGGCGCGGATGTGTTCACTTTCGAAGCTGTCCGTGAGCGACTCTCGTTACGCTGAACGATTTGAACTATACATCGGCGGGCTTGAGGTAGCGAACGCTTTTGGTGAGTTGCTTGATCCGGTCGAGCAGGAGCGGCGGCTAGAAGCAGATCAAGCGTTGCGACAGAAATTAGGCCGTGAAACCTGGGCGGTTGATCAGGAGTTTATCTCTGTTTTGGCTAGTTTAAAGGAAAAAAATGCCGCCGGTATTGCCCTTGGGCTTGATCGCATGGTAGTATTATGTACCGGCGCAAAGGATATTAATGAAGTAATTTTTTCAAACATTTCAGATCAATTAGCTATATAATTTTATGTTGAGCACAGCCGACATCCGAAAAGGAGCAGTAATCCACCACAACAACGATTTGTATGCGGTGGTCGACTTCCAGCACGTGAATCCCGGCAAAGGCGCCGCCTTTACTCGCACCCGCATGAAACATCTCGGTAGCGGTAAAGTTATTGAGATTACCTATAAATCCGGCGAAGCGGTCGATATCGTGAGCGTTGAGTTTCAAACCATGCGTTATCTCTACAAAGCCGGCGACAATTTCGCGTTCATGAACAATACCACATATGAGCAGATCGAAATGAACGGCGACCTCATTGGCGACGATGCCAAATATCTTAAGGAAGGCATCGATGTGATCATCGGTATATATGAAGGTATTCCAGTCAGCATTCAATTGCCTAAAAAAATTACTTATAAAGTTGTGGAAGCTCCTCCGGCTGTGAAAGGCGACAGCGCCGGCGGCAATGTTACGAAAGAAATCGTGTGTGATAATGGACTTCATGTTCAAGTGCCGATCTTCATCAAAGAAGGCGAAGAAATTTTGGTGAACACGGAAACCGGCCAATACTCCGCTCGCGCGTAACATGCAAATTTTATTTTCGAAAACTAATCTGCCCGATCCGCTTCACTTCATGCGTCGGGCCGGGTACGGCATCGTCACAGATCGTCGACACGGCGTGAAAAGCTATGTGAAGAGAATTCACGGCGACCTTTATCCCCGCTTCCACGTTTATGTGGAAGAAAGAGGAGAAAATTGGCAGATGAATTTACATCTTGATCAGCGAGCGACCGTCTATGAAGGAGTGACGGCGCACGCGGGAGAATATGATGGTGAGGTGGTGGAGCGAGAGGGAGAGAGATTGAAAAGTGTAAAAATATTATGAGGCGTATTTTAATTATTTTAATTATTGTAGCCGTCACCGTTTCCGCATTATTCATAGGGAGGAATTTTTTTGTTCCGAAAAAATCTGTTTCCAATCGACTGCAAATTTCCACCTCCTTCTATCCATTGTATTTTTTTACGAAGGAAATTGCCGGTGATAAGGCCGATGTCTACAATATTACTCCCGCCGGAGCGGAGCCGCATGATTATGAATTAACAACTCAGGATCTGGCGCGAATCGAGGATGGAAGTCTGCTAGTGCTAAACGGGAAAAGACTCGAATCTTGGGGCGTCAAAATAAAGGAGGTTCTCTCTGGCACAGGGACGAAAGTCGTCACGGCGGGTGAGATCGGACAAACCGCGGATGATCCGCATGTTTGGCTTGATCCGGTGTTGGCAAAGAGTGAGGTGGAAGCGATAAAAAATGGTCTTGTACTTGTCGATTCCGCCAATGCCAGCTATTATGAATCTAACGCCGCAAACTTGATCGCAAGACTGGAAAATTTGGATGTTGAGTTTCGGAACGGCCTTCTCAATTGCCAAAAAAAGGATTTTATTACGACCCATGCCGCATTCGGATATCTGGCCGGAGAATATGGTTTGACTCAGGTTGCCATTTCCGGTTTGTCGCCTGATGAGGAACCATCGGCGGAAAAATTGGCAGGCGTTGCCGATTTTGCCAGAAAAAATCAGGTAAAATATATTTTCTTTGAAAATCTTCTCAGTCCGAAGTTGGCGGAAACAATCGCGCTAGAATCCGGCGCCCAGACTTTAGTCCTGAATCCGCTTGAGGGACTGAGTGATGATGAAATTAAAAATGGAAAAAATTATTTTACGGAAATGAAAAATAATTTAGCTAATTTTAAAACAGCGCTCGTATGTCGGTAAAGCACGACAAAAATATTATTGAAATTGAAGATATTTCTTTTGCTTACGGAAGCACGGCGGTTTTGAAGAATATTACTTTCAACATTCACGAGGGCGACTACCTCGGGATCATCGGCCCAAACGGCAGTGGGAAGACGACCTTGCTCCGGGTAATGTTGGGGCTTGTTCGTCCATCGACCGGGACGGTGAGGTTGTTTGGTCAGCCGTTAAATAAATTTCGTGATTGGTCGAAGATCGGTTATGTACCGCAGAAAGCCACTAATTTCGATCCGTTGTTTCCGGTAACCGTGCGCGAAGTGGTAGAAATGGGGCGTTATGGTAAAAGAGGTTTGGCGCGACGGCTTACACTTTCTGATCAGCTTATTATCAATCAATGCCTTCATAATGTCGGGATGCTTGAATACGAAAAAAAATTGATCGGCGATCTTTCCGGTGGCCAACAGCAACGCGTTTTTATCGCGCGAGCCCTTGCCGGCGAGCCAAAGGTAATCTTCCTTGATGAACCGACGGTCGGGGTAGATGTCCAAGCGCAGGAACAATTTTATAGTCTGCTAAAAAAATTAAATTTGGAGTTTGGCATTACGCTCGTTTTAATTTTGCATGACATCGATGTGGTCGCGAATGAAGCGACCGAAGTTGCTTGTATCAATCAAACCCTCATTTATCACGGTGAACCAAAGGAATTTGTGAAAGGTGATTACCTGCAGAATTTATACGGAAAAAATATTCGCCATATTTTACACGGACACTAATATGTTTCAAATTTTTCATTATTCTTTCATCGTTCGCGGTCTTGAGGCCGGCCTTCTGCTCGCCGCCATCGCTCCATTGGTCGGGATTTTTTTGGTGCTTCGCCGTTATTCATTGATCGCGGACACGCTTTCGCATGTTTCGCTCGCTGGTGTCGCGCTTGGTCTCCTTTTTGGGATCAACCCGCTTTTCACTGCCGTTGGCGCCTCGGTTTTATCCTCAGTGGCAATTGAGAAATTACGTCTCAGTAAGAAAATTTACGGTGAAACCGCCTTATCCATTTTCCTTTCAAGCAGTCTCGCATTCGCCATCGTCCTTATCGGGCTCGCGCACGGACTGAACGCTAATTTATTTAGTTATCTCTTCGGTAGTATTCTGACGGTTCGGCCGATTGATGTTTATGTTATGGTCGTGTTATCCGCGATTATCGTTATTTTGTTGTTAATTTTTTATAAAGAACTCGTTTTCATTTCTTTTGACGAGGAGGCGGCGCGCGTTAGCGGTCTGCATGTCGGAGTTTTTAATCTGCTTTTTATTATTATCGCCGCGGTTACTATTGCGCTCTCGATTCAGATTATTGGCATCCTGCTTATCTCAGCCATGCTGGTTTTGCCGGTGGTCACGGCGCTCCAATTCAGGAAAAGTTTTAAGACTACCTTGCTCTGTGCGGAAGCAATCTCGCTCAGCTCGGTATTGTTTGGCATCGTCGCTTCCTTTTATCTGAACGTTTCATCGGGCGGTCTGATTGTACTTATTATGTTGGCGGTTTTTATCGCGGTGTATTTTCTAAAAAAACAAAAGTCCGGCCTTATTGGTTGGTAAGAAATTTACTAATAAAAATATATGTCGCCAAAAAAAGATCAAACTGATTTAGCTCCGGACAGCGGAAAGGTGATCAGTGAGAATGATCAAAAAATTGCCGTTTACAAAGATAAAGACGGCAAGGTTACTAGACTCTCGGCCAAATGCACGCACAAGGGCTGTACCGTCGGCTGGAATGATGAAGACAAAACTTGGGACTGCCCCTGTCATGGCAGTAAATTCAAAAACGACGGCTCCGTCGTTCATGGTCCGGCTACAAAGCCTCTTCTGAAGATTTAACTTTCCTAAAAAAATATCTTTTCTTTGATACTTTCTTGGGAAAGGCTCCGCAGTTTGCGTTGCGGAGTTTTCTCCTTGCCGCTAGACTAGGGAATTAGGAGTTGGAACCAGAATTTCCCCTGGACTGCCCCGGCTGAAATTGGGGAACACTGGTAGTCGATCACCCTGATTTTCAGTTTTGAGGAGTTGAAAACGCCGTTTGGATTTGCCTCGGTGGCAAACTTGACGCGAAGTCTCCGAGTAAGTTTCGGGTTATTTCGAATCAAATCTGGAAGCTGAACCATTACGATGGTTACTACCCAAATCAACACCTCTTTCATCCTGTCTTTGTTGTTTCTGCAATCTTCCATGACGCCGTGGTGGTCGATGAAGGTTGCGAGAAAATCGCTGCGTTTTCCGCTCGGCGTCCTGTCCGGCACCGGGTCGATATGAACTAATCCGACAGAGCGTCTCATACGTTCGTTAATGGTGTATTCCATCTCGGTTCTCCTTGTTTTTGGCAGACAAAAAATAACTATTTAGACTCTAACAGATTTTGTTTATAAAAGTCAATCGTTAGACCTCGATTTGAAGATCATCGTTTGCAACCGTGGTGTCAGGGAAAATTGTCCTTGCAAGAGTTTCGGCTTCCTGCCTTTTTTCCGGCGTATCATAACCGTCAGCGCCAAGATGTGTAAGGATTAGTCTTTTAACGCCGGCTTCTTTAGCTAGCTTCGCCGCGCCTTCGGGGTTGGTGTGCCCCCAATTGGAAGAGTGCCCAGGGAGAAAGGCGCACTCGTGGATCAGCAGGTCGGCATCCTTTGAAAGTTCGAGGTCGTTCTGGCAAACGGCGGTATCCGAGCAATAGACAATCGTTTTGCCTTCCAAAGTGAAACGATACCCAAGAGTCGAGACGACGTGTTGCAGTGGCAGGCAGGAAACTTCAAAAGGTAATTTTTGTTTGCCTGGTTTTAGCTCAAGATATTTAATTTTGAAGTCGAGTTCATTTAACGGTAAGGAGTAGGGAAGTCCGGTAAAAGTTTCAAGAGATTTTTTTAGTTTTTTCGGACCAAGAATCGTTAGCTCTTTTATGTTTAATTTTGTCAGCGTGTGCAGTCCGCAAATATGGTCGATATGAAAATGGCTGATGAAGAGGAAAATCGGCTTGTCTTCTTTTAAAAAATTATCAAGTTTCTGAATCCCAAATCCGGCATCGAGGACGATGTAAAAATCTTTGGTATCAATCAGCGCCGACGGGGTGTTGCCGGTTGGGCTGTCATACCAGCCGTTAGTGCCGAGATAAGTGATTTTCATACTTATTTATTCCTCCGTCACAATACCGTCCGGGTTTATCTTGATGATTTTATGCGGTTTTTCTGTATTGTGGTCTTCATTTGGTTCGGGTTTTTTGTCCGGGTCGTCCTCCGGAAGCGGTATTCGTGGTTGGTCGCTTACGCTCGGTTTCTTTCGATTTTTTTATTCCATTTATCCATTTGATCGGGGGTAAGCGGACTAGACTCGTGTTTGATCATATTTATAGATTAAGTCAGGGTTGTTATATAACTGAACTCGACGTGCAGTGTTGAGCGGGTAAGGGGAGTCGAACCCCTGTCACGAGTTTGGAAAACTCGGATAATAGCCGTTATATGATACCCGCAGTGAGTGGAAAAAGGAAGAATTTATTCTGACTTTTCCGAACCAGGGTAACATATACCTCATAGTATATGATACCTGCAATATCAAAAATTATAGGTGATTTTGAGTCATTAGTCAAGATTTTTGATGTTGATTTTGATACCAATGTGATATAATAGCGCGCGAAGGAGTATTTTATTTTTATGCAAAATCTCAAAGAACTAGCCAAAACAGTCCGTTATTTAATTTTGAAATCGACCACCGCCGCCGGATCAGGGCATCCGTCGTCTTCGCTTTCGGCTACTGACCTCATGGCCAATCTATTATTTGGGGGGAATTTTCACGCCGACCTCGAAGATCCTGATTATCACAACAATGATCGTTTGATATTTTCCAAAGGGCATGCGGCGCCGCTTTTGTATAGTTTATACGCGGCGGCCGGAAAAATTACGGAAGACGAACTTATGAACCTCCGAAAATTTGGCAGTCCGCTCGAGGGTCATCCGACGATGCGTTTTCCCTTTACCGAAGCCGCTACCGGGTCTCTTGGACAGGGGTTATCGGTTGGATTTGGCATGGCGCTCGGCTCCAAATATATTGATAAATTGCCTTTTCGTACTTTTGTTTTGCTTGGTGACAGCGAGATGGCGGAAGGGTCGGTTTGGGAAACAATTCAGCTTGCCGCCCATTACCAAACCAACAATCTTATCGGAATTATTGATGTGAATGGCCTTGGTCAGCGGGGTGAAACTATGTTCGGTCGCGATACTAAAGCATATGAGCAAAAATTGCGGGCCTTCGGCTGGGAGACGTTGGTAATTAACGGTCATGACCATGATGAGATTTTTGCCGCCTTCCAGAAAGCCCTGAAGGAACGAAAGTGTCCCACGATGATAATTGCAAAAACCGTCAAGGGTAAGGGAGTAAAATTAATCGAAAATAAAAATGGCTGGCACGGCCGGGCGCTTTCAGAGGAAGAATGTGATCAGGCGATCAAGGGATTGGGAAAGATTGAAATTAATTTACGCGGCATGATTGCGAAGCCGGCGCAAAAATCTTCTGCCAATTTGCATGGGCCGATCCAGCAGTTTAATCCTCACTATGGACGTGGTGAAAAAATTGCCACACGTTATGCCTATGGTGAAGCGCTAAAGGCAATTTATCCCGCTCATCCGAACATGGTCGTGCTTGATGCTGAGGTTAGCAATTCTACCTATGTCGCTTTGTTCAAAGATGCCTATCCGAAACGATTTTTTGAAATGTTTATCGCCGAGCAGAACATGGTCGGAGCGGCGCTCGGCCTCGCGCGTCGAGGGAAATTGCCATTTGTTTCGACTTTTGCGGCATTTTTTACGAGGGCGGCTGATCAAATTCGCATGAGCCAATATTCAAATTCCAACATCAAATTTGTCGGCTCGCACTCAGGGGTATCAATCGGCGAAGATGGTGCTTCGCAGATGGGATTGGAAGATATTTCATTATTCAGATCTGCGAACAGCGTGGTGTTATATCCGTCAGACGCGACAGCGACGTTTGGTCTTGTGGAAGCGTCGGCGAACCATGTTGGCAATGTTTATCTCCGTACGACCAGAGAAAAAACTCCGGTGATATACAAAGAGGGCGAGCAGTTTGCTATCGGTGGCAGTAAAACGATTCGTTCTAGCAACAGTGATAAAGTCACGGTGGTTGCGGCCGGCATCACGCTTCATGAGGCTCTGAAAGCCTATGAGATTCTGATGAAGGAAGGAATTGCAATTCGAGTTATCGATCTTTACAGCATACAGCCGCTCGACATCGCGACGCTGAAGAAGGCGGCGAAAGAAACCAAAGTTATCATTACCGTTGAGGATCACTATCCGGCCGGTGGTATTGGGGAAGCGGTGGCGGCGGCGATTCCCGGAAGTGTTGTTCAGAGTCTTGCTGTCAGAAAAATGCCGCAGAGCGGTAAGATCGCTGAACTTCTCGCGTATGAAGAAATCGATGCGGCGGCGATCGTAAAGAAAGTCAGGGAGTATGTGGTCTAAGATCATCAAGTTCCTCTTGGTTATTTTGCTTTTTGTAATGATTTGGTCAAAGATCTCAAATACCTTTGATGGTGATCTTGGCTGGCATCTTCGTTTTGGGAAGGACGCTTTGAATTCAAATTTTCAATATCGGGATTCCTACACCTATCCATATTTTGGTCAGGAGTGGACCAATCACGAATGGGGCGGGGACGTGTTTTTTTGGTGGATTTATTCTCACCTTGGGTATTATTTTTTAGTGATGCTTGTGACTTCAGCGTTATTTGCGTCATTTTTTTTAGCGACAAAAATGGTTTCCGGCCAGACGACGATTGCCAGCCTCGTGGTTGCGATTTTTTTGGCTGACGCCTCGACGCATATTTTTGTTATGCGTCTTGCCATGTTTACGCCGCTGTTTTTTGTTATTTGCTGGTACAGTCTGCGTAAAATCCCCGAAAAATCGTATTATTGGTTTTGGCCTTTATTTTTTTGGCTTTGGGCGGCGCTACATGGCAGTTGGGTTTTCGGATTTATCGTGATCAATATTTATGTGGTCGGCAACCTTCTCCAATCGCTCGTTCATCGCCTGCGTCCGAGCTATCCGGATTCATTATGGAAACGAACGGATTTTTTTAAAGTGATAGGTTTTGAAATTTTATCTCTGCTCGCGGTTGCTCTGAATCCGTATGGTTTTAAAATTCTTTTTGAGGTTGGTTCCTATTTTTCAGAGGCCTACTTTAAGTCGCATATTACCGAATGGTTGCCTAGTTATACTTTTCCGGTTTTTTGGGAATCACTCGCCTGGTCGACAGTCGTGCTTACCCTCTCCGCCATCCTCGCCACGCGGAAAAAGCTTAATTTGCCTGAACTGTTGCTCGTCGGCGCGTTGTTTATTTCCGGATTTGAATACAAGCGTAACGCAATTTTTATTTTGTTGGTTGGAGTGCCGCTCATCGCGGGGGTGGCTGATTATGTGATAGGGGAGCTTGGAAAAAATATCTCAATTTCAAAAATATTGAATCAAAAAGCTCCGAAAGTAATAATATTAACTTGCGGTCTCACGGCGCTTATTTCTTTGTTGATATTTTTTGCGATGAAAATAAAAATCTATGAGGATGTCTGGACGCGGAGAGATATATTTTTCGCAAATGTAATGCCTTATGATGCGACGGAATTTTTGAAAAAAAGGATTGGAGATCGGCCCGCTTCGCCGGAGCTTCAGCGAGGCGAGCCGGAAAAGATTTTTAATGAATTCAATTGGGGAGGTTATCTGAATTGGAAATTGCCCGGAGCGTTTGTCTATCTCGATGGTCGAGGAACGGCGACCTGGATTAATCGGGAGGATCCGAAGGTTACGATGTTGCAGACTTATATGGGCCTCAGTAATGATGCTGGCGGATTAAGAACAATTGAAAAAGAGAATGTTAAATATATTTTTTTGAGGGATAGCCGAGTTCCAGTTTTTGCGAGGCCGGATTGGATCAATCGGTTTATTTTTGGCAAAGAATTAGAGCCACTCTTCAAGCCCTATGTAACGGAATTGAATAAGGATCTAGATAACAGTAAAAACTGGACGCTTATTTATCGCGACGGCTTAGTCAATATTTGGGAGAGGAAATAATTACAATATCGTCACGCTCGCGACAGTGTCGCCTTCTTCTTTGAATCGCATGAGGCGTACGCCCTGGGTAGCGCGGCCGGAGGTGTTGATTGATTTGAATGGAAGTCGGATCACTTGGCCTTTCGCGGACATCATCATAAGATCGCGTTCATCATCCTTGGCCGCGTCAATTACTTTGGCGTAGATTAATTTGCCGGTTTTGGCGGTCACTTCAGCAGTCTTGATACCACTGCCGCCGCGGCCTTGAGTTTTGTATTCATTGAGCTCTGTGCGTTTTCCGACGCCGTTCTCGCCAACGGTGAGAAATTCTAACGATTTGGCGTCGCCCTTAACGATATCCATGCCGATCACCACGTCGTGATTTTTTAAACGCATGCCGCGAACGCCTGAAGCCGCTCGGCCCATTGAACGCACATCTTTTTCTTTGAAGCGGATGGCCTGGCCGCCGCTCGTCGCGATCATGATTTCATCGCCGCCGCTTGACGGTTTTACCCATTCGAGATTGTCGTCGGTTTTAAGTTTGATGGCGATGAGACCGCTTCGGCGGACATTTTGGAAATCTTCAAGCGCGGTTTTTTTGATCAGACCCTTGCTCGTCACCATTACCAAAAATTTAATCTTTTCCATTTCACTCATCGCGAGCAGAGCGGTAATTTTTTCATTTGGAGCCAGCTGTAGGAAGTTCACAAGCGCCTGGCCCTTCGCGGTACGGCTACCCTGTGGAATATCATAAGCCATTAGCTGGAACACGCGGCCGCGGTTGGTGAAGAACAGCATGTTGTCGTGCGTATTAGTAGTAAGGAGTTGTTCGACCGATTCGTGTTCCTTGGTGGTCACGCCGATGACGCCCTTGCCGCCGCGCGATTGCTGGTGGAAAGTGTCCGGTGGCAATCGTTTGATATAGCCGTCGCTAGTGATCATCACGATCGTCGGTTCGTTTGGCACGAGATCTTCGGTGGTAAACTCTTTCACGCCGTGCGCCACGATCGCCGTCCGGCGATCTTCACCATATTTTTCTTTGATTTCCAAAGTTTCCTTTTTTATAATGCCAAAGATTTTGGCTTCGGAAGCGAGGATTGATTCAAGTTCTTTGATGATGGATTTTTTCTCCCTTAGTTCGTCTTCAACCCTTTGTCTTTCGAGGTTCGCGAGCTGTTGGAGGCGCATTTCGAGGATGGCGGTCGCCTGTCGATCGGAGAATTTGAATTTCTTCATGAGCTCGATTTTTGCTTCGTCCTTGTCGGCCGCCGCGCGAATCGTTTTGATGACCAGGTCAATTTTATCAAGCGCCATCTTCAGACCCTCTAGGATATGAGCGCGTTCCTTGTTTTTCAAAAGGTCAAATTCCGTCCGGCGCCGAATTACGACCTGGCGGTGTTTGATGAATTCTTCCAAAATATTTTTTATGTTCAGGATGCGAGGCTGGATGCCGTCGACCAGGGCGAGCATGTTGAAGTTGAACGCCTTTTGCAGGTCGGTCATCTGGAATAGTTGGTTCAAAATCTTTTTCGGGTAGCTGTCTTTTTTCAGGTCAACGACGATTCGTACGCCGTCTTTGTTGGATTCATCGCGCAGATCCTTAATGCCCTCGAGTTTTTTCTCTTGGACCAAAGTCGCGATCTTCTCGATCATTTCGGATTTGTTTACTTGGTATGGAATTTCATTGATGATGATTTGGAATTGGCCGTTTTTGGCTTCCTTGATTTCGGCTTTGGCGCGCATTACGACGCCGCCTTTGCCGGTGCTGTAGGCGGTCGCAATATCTCTTTTATTATAAATAATGCCACCGGTCGGGAAGTCCGGACCTTTGACGATTTCGCATAATTCTTCAATGGTAGTTTTTGGTTTTTCGATGAGCTGAACAACAGCGTCGGTTAGTTCGCGGAGATTGTGTGGAGCGATCGAAGTAGCCATGCCGACCGCGATGCCCATCGTGCCATTCAGGAGCAGGTTGGGGATCTTTGTCGGTAGCACGACCGGTTCCTGGTGCGAGCCGTCGTAGGTCGGGATAAAATTAACGGTGTCTTTTTCAATGTCAAAAATAATTTCTTCGGCGATCGATCGGAGGCGCGCCTCGGTATAACGCATTGCGGCGGCGCTGTCGCCATCCATGGAGCCGAAGTTACCCTGGCCATCGACGAGCTGGTGGCGCATTGAAAAATCCTGCGCCATACGAACCATTGCTTCGTAAATGGAAGAATCGCCGTGCGGGTGGTATTTGGCCATGACTTCACCGACCACGTGCGCCGATTTTCGGAAGCGCGCGGTATGCTTTAGGCCGATATCGTTCATGGCATAGAGGATACGACGGTGAACTGGCTTCAGTCCGTCGCGTACGTCCGGAAGCGCGCGCGAAACTATCACGCTCATGGCGTATTCGATATAGGAACGTCGGACTTCCTCGACGATCGGAGTTTGAATTAATTTGCCAACTTCTCCTTTTACAAACGGCAATGGAATCTTTTCAGGCATAAATTATTAATAATTGGTGGTTGTATTTTTTTCGGTTGTTGTTAGTGTAGTTGTCGTCGTGGCCGTGGTCGTGGCGGTCGTACTCGTGGCGGCGTCGAAAAATAATTTTGCTAAATTTTCTTTTACTTCATTTTTGAGCTGATCAGTACTCAGCGATTGGCCGTTTTCGGTATGAAACGATTTATCCCAATTGTTCTTGAGGTTGTCCACAAAAGTTTTTTCGGGCGATGCGGACCATTTGACGCTGTAGAATTGGCCCATCATCGACCAAATCCACATTACACAGATTACCAATGTCAGTAAAATCACGGTGAGCCACATGAGACGCCGCGCCGTCGGGTTGTAGCCGGCATAACTTCCGACTCGGAAGACTTCTGGCACGTTGGAAGTTTCCGTAGTTAGTGGTTGTTCAGTTTTTTTGATTGTCGCCTGGTTTTGTTTATCGTCCAAATTTCCCTCATGAAAAATTAGGCTAGGCATCGGTTTTGTCCCGCCTTTTTCGTGTAATTTTTTTGACTTCCTAGTGTGATGTGACATACCTTTTGAGAACTAAACATTCTTTTCCAGAACCATCAGCTTAGTTTCATCTTGCGGCAGATCCTTTTTTCTGAAAATAAATTTCTTTTCTGTTTTGTCTGGTTTGAGTCCGGATTCTTTGAAAAATTCCGTCACCGCCGCGGCATTTTTGTCAGTATCGCAATGGTAGGCAATGGGGATCACGATGCGGGGTTCAAGCGCGGTCACGAGCGTCGCGGCGTCTTCGGCCGAAAGATAATTTTTGCCGCCGCCAATCGGGATGATGAGGATATCGATCGTGCCGAGTTTTTCAAGATCTTCCAGTTCCGGTTTTTTGTTTAGACGGCCGAGATGCACCACCGAGATTTGTTCGGCCAAAATTTTAAAAATAATATTGCCGTCGATCGAAGGCAGAGTGTTAATCATGACTTCTTTGATTTCACATTCACCGAGCGTGCTGAGAATAAACGGATTTTGGGAGAGTGTGATACTACCCTCTTCGCCTTTGCTGTAGAGGGCGATTTGCGGGCTGAGGCTGCGGGGGAATTCACCTTCGGCGGGCCGATATGGATCAATGATAGTGATGACGTCTTCTTCGTTAAATTTGGTTTGCAGGCGGACGCAAGTCTGTCCGAGCCAGGAAATATGCATAAAAGCTAAACAAAAAATGGACTTAAAGCTCCTTAAAACTGTCATTAGTTTATCATAAATTAATCTAGTCGGCAAGTGCTTGACATAAACCTCGATATCAGGTATTCTTATCCCTAGACAATCTAATTTTCAAGTCTTTCCGTTTTAGAGAAAGGCACCTAAATACCGACATAGCTCGGTTGGGATAAATAAAATTTTTTTATTTTCTAGTGAAGCGAGAGAAATGAATTAATTCATTTCCGAGCGAGCGACGAAAATATGGGAACCAATATATATGGCCGATGAAAAAAAGGTAGAGGCGCAGGATTTCAAAACACTGTTCCAAACGCAAACGATGGATGTCCCGGGTGAAGGGGATGTCATCAAAGGTAAAGTAATCTCGGTTGATCGCGGCGAAATTCATATTGATATTGCCGGCATGACGACCGGCGTGGTACGCGGTAGCGAGTTGTTTGCCGAATCCAGTGAATACGCGAATTTGAAAGTGGGCGACGATGTCGAAGCCACTGTGCTTGAAGTTGAAAACGAAAACGGCGAAATGGAACTTTCTTTCCGCATCGCTGGTAATCGCAAAGCCTGGGATAATATGAAGAAATGGATGAAAGAGGGTCTCACTCTTAAAGCCAAAGTGCTCTCAGCCAACAAAGGCGGTCTTCTTCTTCAGCTTGAAGCTTTGAACGGTTTTATGCCAGTTTCCCAGCTTAGCCCCGACAATTACCCACGCGTGGCCGGCGGAGACAAAAATCGAATTTTGGAAAAACTTCGTGAAATGACCGGCAAGGAAGTCGAAGTCAAACTTATCGATGTTGACGAAAATGAAGAGAAAATTATCGCTTCGGAACGCGCGGTTTGGGAAGATTCTCAGAAAGCCGTCCTCGAATCGTACAAGGTTGGCGATGTGGTTGATGGCGAAATCAGTGCCCTCACCTCATTTGGCGCTTTCATGAAATTTGGCCAGGGACTTGAAGGTCTTATCCACATTTCTGAGATCGCTTGGCAACGTATCGATCATCCGAAAGATGTGCTCAAGGTTGGCGACATGGTAAAAGCTCAGATCATTCAGCTCGATCACTCCAAGATTTATCTGTCCATGAAACGCATCGTCGAAGATCCGTGGAAGAGCGTCAAGGAAAAATATAAAGTCGGCGCAACCGTAAAAGGCAAAGTTCTGAAGATCGAATCTTTTGGTCTCATGGTTGGTCTTGATAAAGATATTCATGGTCTTGCTCATATTTCAGAGTTGAGTGATCAGCCGATCGCAAACATCAATGATAAATTTAAGCTCGGTCAGGAACTCGACTTCGAAATCGTTTCGCTCGAACCGACTGAACATCGTCTTGGACTGAAACTCGCCGGCGTGAAGGGCAAGAAAGCCCAAGCCGAGAAGAAAGCCGAAGCGGAGGTAAAGACCGAAAAACCCAAAGAGACTAAAGAGGTCAAAGAGGTAAAAGAAAAAAAGGAAGGTAAAGAGGAAAAAACCGCGAAGGAAACCAAACCGAAAAAAACCACTAAGAAAAAATCAACTTCAAAAGAATAAAAGTTAAAACCCGGTCCGACAACGACCGGGTTTTGGTCTTGTATTTTTATGAGTTTTTTTGTAAGATATATTGACTATAATACTATTTTATCTCA
Source organism: bacterium (assembly GCA_021812425.1). GTDB lineage: Bacteria > Patescibacteriota > Patescibacteriia > Magasanikbacterales > GWA2-37-8 > JAKANM01. Next base: position 24,960 of record JAKANM010000008.1, read on the forward strand.
CTCATTTCGAATATGAAAAGTTTTCTCAAAAATTTCATTATCATCTTCGCCGTTCTTCTCCTCGTCGCCGGCGTTCTTGGTTTATTTCGTCGCGCCAATGAAAACGCCCCGCAGGTAATCGGGGTCGGAAAAATGGTGGAGGAAATAAACGGCGGCCTGGTCAAGAAGGTTTCCGTTGGCGGTGATACCCTGACGGTAACATTGAAAGATGCCAAAGCGCCTGCGCAGGAAGTTACTAAGGAGCCGCAGGATTCATTCGGCAGTATTATGAAAAATTACGGCGTTTCGCCCGATGCTCAGAAACTGATTCAGGTTGAGGTGGTAGGCGAGAGTGCCTGGAAAGTTTGGGCGTTGAATATTTTACCAGCGCTTTTGCCCTTGATCGTCATCATAGTTTTCTTTTATTTTATGACGCGCGGCGTCCAGGGAATGAACAACAAAGCGATGGGCTTCGGACAGAGCAATCCTCGCCAAGCTAAACCAGAAGACAAAGAGCACAAAACCTTCGTCGACGTCGCCGGCGCGCGCGAGGCCAAGGAAGAATTGAAGGAAGTCGTTGATTTTCTAAAAGATCAAAAAAAATTCGTTCACATGGGCGCGAAAATCCCAAAGGGTGTGCTTCTTATGGGTTTACCAGGAACCGGCAAAACTCTTTTAGCGAAGGCCGTAGCCGGTGAAGCTAACGTGCCTTTTTTCCACATGAGCGGTTCGGAATTCGTGGAAATGTTCGTTGGTGTGGGCGCCTCACGCGTTCGTGATTTGTTCAATAAAGCCAAACATGCCGCTCCGGCGATCGTCTTTATCGATGAGATTGACGCGGTTGGCCGCCGGCGTGGCGCCGGCCTCGGCGGCGGTCATGATGAACGCGAACAAACCCTCAATCAAATATTAGTCGAGATGGATGGTTTTGAACCAAATCTCGGCGTCATCGTCATGGCGGCCACCAATCGACCGGACGTCCTCGACCCGGCGCTTCTTCGTCCCGGCCGCTTTGATCGCCGCGTGACGATCGATATGCCGGACATCAAGGATCGTGAAGAAATTTTAACAATTCACGCGAAGGGTAAACCTTTGTCGACGGAAATTAATATTAGAAAATTAGCCGAGCGGACCCCAGGATTTACCGGCGCCGATCTCGCTAATTTGCTTAACGAAGCTGCTATCCTCGCTGTCAGGAGAAAGAAGACGGATATCGGTCAAGATGAAATTCTCGAGAGTGTTGAAAAGGTTTTGCTCGGTCCGGAACGCAAGGGTCGTGTTACAAGCGATCAAGACAAGAAAACGACCGCCTACCATGAAGCCGGTCATGCGGTTGTTGGCTATCTTCTTCCAAACTGTGATCCGATTCGCAAGGTTTCGATTATTTCACGCGGCCGCGCCGGAGGCTATACTTTGAAAATGCCGACTGAAGATCGACATTATCACACCTTGGCGCAATTCAAGGATGAGCTCGCGATGTCGCTCGGCGGTTATGCGGTAGAGAAACTTGTATTTGGCAATGATCAGCTTTCTACCGGTCCTTCCAGCGATCTAAAAAATGCGACTCACATCGCTCACGAGATGGTCGTGCGCTATGGTATGAGCGACAAATTAGGGCCTCGCACTTTCGGAGATTACGGCGACAATGTTTTTCTCGGCGGGCGCACTGGAGAAGAGCGCGATTATAGTGAGAAGACCTCTGAACAGATCGATGAAGAAGTGAAGAAGTTCATGTTGGAGGCTGAACAACAGGCGCACCAGACTCTCACAAAAAACAAAGAAAAGCTTGAGAAGATGGTAGCGGTTCTGCTTGAAAAGGAAACGATCGAACAGGAAGAAATCGAGGCGATCATGGGGTTATCTCAGCAACACAAAAAATCTTCAGGCCCCGGTATCGAGATCGCGGGATAAAAATTAATAAATAACACAAAAAAGCCCCGCACGGCGGGGTCTTTTTAATATTTCAAATTTTGTGGTATACTAAAGTTGCATTTAAGCAATATTATTATGCATGAACCTAGTTATTCAAATGCTCTCAGGCGTGCGTTTGATTTGGTGCGTCACCACAAAACACTTTGGGTTTATGGTGTTCTTTCGATGCTTTTAGGACAGATCGGATGGAATAATTTTATCGGCGGATTAGTATTTTTTTCGGACAGACAGTCGTTTTCAACATATTTTTTTAATCTACCTTTGGCCGGAATTTGGCATGGGGCCAATGTTTTTTGGTCGCTCTGGTTGGTGGTCATCATGTTGGCGCTTTCGGTCTTGGTGATAGTTCTCGCCGTGATTTCAGAGGGAGCATTGATTGCCGCCGCAGTCAGCTGGTACAAAGGTGAAAAAAATATTAATTTGAAACAGGCCTGGCACCTTGGCGCCCGTAATTTTAGCAAGCTTTTTTGGTTGCATATCTCGAAGAAAACCTTGTTGGTTTTGTTGCTTGTTGTTTTGAATTGTTTGGTTGTTTATCTAGAAGCTTTTGGTAGCGTCTCATCAACCTTGCTTCTTGTGGCCATCCTGACAGTTGGGTTATTTTTGGCCTTGCTGATTGCGACGGTTGGTATTTTTGCTGCCGGCTATATTATCGAGGGGGAGCTGTCATTTGTCGAGGCGGTTAAAAAGGCGACCGCTTTATTTTTTGAACATGTCCTGGTCTCTCTTGAAGTAA
>JAKANM010000038.1 GCA_021812425.1 bacterium
ATCTACCAAAGTCTGATATTCTTTTCCGTACCGTTTTGATTTTTTGTAAATAATTCGTCCGGAAATCAGAGCGGCGAGGACAAATCCCATGATTGTAAACAAGACTCTCTTATCGTATTTTTTGTCCATCCAGCGTCCGACGAGAACAAATGTTATGACCGGCACTGCAATCGTGGCGCCGAAATCACTCGCGATCCTGAGTGCGAATAGGTAGTATTGTCGGTCGCTCGTTTTGGTGGGTTTTTCATCCATACAAAGCGCCATTATTATATACGAAATTGCTAAAAAGTCAAGGGGTGTTAATTTTTGTGAAAAGTCGTAAAGCGTTCTCGGTGGTTATTTTTAGCACTTTTTCAAGCGTAATACCTTTTATTTCAGCTATTTTCACGGCCGTCGCTTCGATCATCCACGGTTCCCCTCTTTTACCGCGATAAGGAATTGGAGAAAGATATGGGCAGTCGGTTTCAAGTAAAATCCGATCATTTGGGACGCGTTTCACTACCTCTAGCAAGTCTTCCTGCGCTTTCGGGTCGGATTTTTTCGGCGGGAAGGTTATGACACCGGTGAAACCTATATACATGCCAAGTTTGAGATATTCTTCGGCATTAATCCAGTTGCCGGTATAACAGTGCATCGTGCCCGTGAGATTCGGATAGAGATGTTTCGCCTCACGCAGAATGGTGGTTAACTGTTGATGCGCTTCTCGACAATGGATGATGATCGGCAAATCGAGTTCCCCCGCAAGTTTAACATGCTGTAAAAATACTTCACGCTGTTTTGGAAGAATTTGTTCAATTGATAAACCGTCCGGAATTCGATAGAAATCCAACCCGCATTCCCCTATCCCGACCACTTTCGGGTGTTGAGCTAATTTTTTGTAAAGATTATAATCAAAATTTTTCTCGTTCGTTTGACGCGAGGTTTCATCCTTATCAATGTACTCTGAAAGTAGATGCTCAGGATGGAGGCCAACGCTGGCATACACGCCGTCATATTTCTCCGCGACCTCCACCGCTCTTCGGCTGGTGTCGCTTTGAGTTCCGACTAAATTTACGATTGTTCCTTTTTTTAGACTGCGTTTGATTACTTCATCCTGATCGTCTTTATAGGCGTCAAAATGGCAATGAGCGTGCGTGTCGATCATCATATCTTAACCATTTTTAACGCTTCTGGGAGCAGAGGCCAAAGAAGCGAGGCGAGATTTACGCAGAGGGGTCCAATTTTTGATACGGCAAGTTGCTGGATTAAGGGCGGCCAAAATGGAAATTTTTGGATAAAATAAAGAGATATGCCAATCACAATGACTCCTTCCGCGACACCAAAAATAAATCCGAGCAGTTTATTTAGGCCGTGAATAATCGGCAGTGACGTTATAATAAACAGCGCTTTGTCCAAAAGATAAAATGCGATTCCGACCAAGCGATTGATGATCAAAAATCCAATTACAAAGGCGACGAATTTCGGAAAATTTCCTGACCATCCGGTAAATTTCATCAGCCACTCCGCTGGAAGCATATAAAATCGGCTCGCAAGGTAAACTCCTGCCAAGCTTCCGATAATCGAACCGAGCGTGCTAACCAGGCCAAACCATAAGCCAAAAAGCGCGAAGATGCCGATGATACCGAGTAGAATCAAATCGACGTATGGCATATATTATTTTTTTTCAAGTCTAGGAAACAGCGGTAATCCTTTGCTGATCTTATTTCTGACCGTCAAATCCACCCATTGTTGGAGCTCCGTAAGCGGTTTGGCAAATTCTTCGCTAAAGTCAAATCCAAGCTGAGTAATAATTTTTTCAGCTGTTTCTGGCATGACTGGCCAGACCATGACGGCGATGTGACGCAGGGCTTCTGCGAGATGGTAGAGCAGATCATGGACTTCCTCTGTTTTTCCGGCTTTGGCCATCGCCCATGGTTGTCTATCGGAAATCTGCTGATCGCAGAAAGTAACAAATTTCCAGGTAGCCTCGAGCGCGAGATCAAAGCGCCAAAGATTCATATTTTTTTCGTAGATCGGCCAGGTACTTTTTTGCAGGAAGTTGATAAAATCCTGATTAACATTTTCTACTTTTGGTACCTGGTTGTCGGAGTACATCTCAATCATTGTCAGAATGCGGTTGCATAAATTGCCGATGCCGTTGGCAAGGTCGCTCTGGTATCGCAGTGCAAGTTGCTTGGTAGAAAAATTTCCATCGTTATCAAACGGAATTTCCCGCATGAGGTAATAGCGGACCGCTTCAAGCGGAAATTCATTGGTCAATTCCATCGGGTCAACGACATTACCAAGCGTTTTACTCATCTTTTGGCCGTCTGCGGCGTAGATAAAGCCGTGCACCGCTATCTGCCGCGGAACATCAAGCCCGGCCGACATCAGCATCGCCGGCCATAGCAAGGAGTGAAAGCGATTGATGTCCTTACCGATGACATGTACGCCAGGCCAGAATTTTTTTAATAACTTTTGGTCTGAACCATAGCCAAGAGCGGTGATATAGTTGCTGAGCGCATCAAACCACACATACATCACCTGTGTTTCGTCACCCGGAACCAGTATCCCCCACGGCAATTTTTCTTTTGAGCGTGAAATACTAACATCCTCCAGACCGTCATTGATGATATTTAGCATTTCCTTGCCGCGATTTTCCGGAATTACAAAATCTTTTTGCTTTTCAAACAGAAATTTTAACGGCTCGGCATAATTGCTTAATTTGAAAAAATAATTTTCTTCAGAGACAGTGTCCGGCGCGCGATTGTGAAGAGGGCATTTTCCATCGACTAAATCTTTTTCAGTTTTGAATGATTCACAGCCATAACAATAGAGCCCGGTGTATGATTTTTTATAAATATCGCCGTTATCGAAAACACTTTTCCAAATTTTTTGAGCGCCCTTGATGTGCCTTTCTTCGGTCGTTCGGATGAAATCGTCGTTTGATATATTCCATTGATCCAATAAATTCTGAAAGATCGCGGATTTCTCGGCGGCGAACTCCTCGACCGGCTTGCCGGCATCTTTGGCGGTTTTTAACATTTTTTGGCCGTGTTCGTCGGTGCCACTGAGGAAATAAACTTCGTTGCCTAGCATTTTTTGGAATCGCGCCATTACATCGGTGTATAAAAACTCAATCGCGTGTCCGAGATGCGGTTTGTCGTTGGCGTATGGTATGGCGGTGGTGATGTAGAAGGTTTTATTTTTTTTCATAGACTGTTAATTATTATTACAAATTCCCCTCTTTCGTCCTTCATTTTTTCTATAATTTGACCAATGTTGCCGCGATAGATCGTTTCAAATTTTTTCGTAAGTTCGCGGCAGGCAACGATTTGCCTGAGAGGACTGAGGACCGCTTCTAAGTCTTTCAGGCATTTCAAAATACGATGGCCCGACTCAAAGAACACGGTCGTCACCTCCTGACCAGCTAATTCCTTAAAATATTTCCGTCTCTTATTTTTGTGGGGAGGAAAACCTAAAAAAATAAATTTATCAGTTGGAAATCCGGAAATGGATAAAGCGGCCGTGACTGCGGAAGGTCCAGGAATAGCCTCGATAGTAAGTTCCGGAAGACGTTTCATCAGCAACGAAACCAATAAATTACCAGGGTCGCTGATGCCAGGAGTGCCGGCGTCCGTTACCAGCGCAATATTTTTTCCGAGGCTGAGTTCGTTCTGAATTTCCTTAACTTTACGTTCATCACTGTGGTGGTGGTAGCTGAGGGTAGGTTTTTTAATTTCAAAATGATCCAGTAGTTTTTGGGTTACTCTGGTATCTTCACATAAAATAAGATCGGAACTTCTTAAAGTTTCGATTGCTCTGAAGGTGACATCGCCTAAATTGCCGATTGGAGTGGCGACAATGGATAGTTTTCCTAACATATAAAACTAATTTAGTGTTATTCACAGAAAAGTGCTAAAATTAGTGTAGAAAGCGTCCACGCTTTTGACCACTAATTTTTAACACTTGTCTATGAACAAGGGAAATTATCCACAGGGCAGTTTGCCCGTTAAAATCGGCCGCGCCGATTTTAACAAATATATCGACCCATATCTATCGCATGGTCGACGCGGTCCATCAACCAAAGTGTCGCGATACAAAATTTTTAATTACATTCTGTTTGTGTTGGATACAGGCATCCAATGGGATAGGTTGCCGACCTTTCGTCACGAAATATCTTGGTCCGGCATATATTACCACCATGCTCGTTGGAGCAAGGATGGTAGCTATCGCAATTTGTTTGAAAGCGGCGTTCAGCGATTGCTGATAGAAAACAAACTTGACCTGTCTATCTTACACGGCGATGGCACCAATACTGTCGCAAAAAAGGGGGCGAAAGCATCGGTTACAGCGGCCACAAACATCAGAAAGGGTTAAAAGAGCTAACCATAGCGGACAATAACGGATTTGTGATTGCTCCGATTGTGGTCAGGCCTGTTAACAAACACGACATTACACTGCTCCCTGATGGTATTGATCAATTAACTGACTTCGCTTCGCTCATCAGCATGGATTTGGCCGGCAGTTACCTAACGCTCGACTCGGGATTTTATTCTAAGTACAATCGACGCTTAATTGCCTCGCACAGAATGATTCCTGTGATTAAACCGAACCGTGGATCAACCAAGGATGAGAAAAAGATTGCAGCGATGTATGAGAATTTTAACGAGCTGATTTACAAACAACGATTTACGATTGAACGAACTTTTGCTTGGCAGGACAATTACCGAAAATTAGCTGTGAGCTACGAACGGCTTGAAGCTACACGACTCGGATTCAAATATCTTGGTTACTCGCTCATTAATTTGCGAGTTTTCATCCGAAACCCTAAATGAGTTCTATAAGGAACTGCTATAGCCAAGCCTAAGTTGAGTTGAGTTTGGACTGGTAACTTGAAGAGCGGTAGCTGGGGTTGTGGTACCAACACCCAGTCTGCCATCCACATTGTTCCAAAATAGACCGCTGGTTTGTGATACCTGTCCGCTGGAAGTTGTAAAAAGGATTGAACCATTGGTGAAACTGTTGAGAGCGAGATTTGTCGAAGTGACGTTGGTGAAAGTTCCGGAACCGGAATAATTACCGGAGTAGATATTCGTACTGGTGACACTCGCGCCATTGGCGCTGGCAAAACTTAAAAGCGTTCCAACATTGAAATTGGTCGAGGTGCCGTTGGTTAAGGTGAGACCGCCTAAATTTGTTAGGCCGGAAATATATAGGTTGGTGGAGGTGACATTGGCGGCGTTAATATTTGTCGGGGTGAACGTTCCGCTCCCGAGAGTGGTGAAATAGCCGTTGGTCGAGGTGACACTGGTGCCGCTGGCGTTTGTAAAAATAAGACCAGTCGAGAAGAAATTGGTCGAGGTGGCATTGCCGAGCGTGGTGGATGCAAGCGTCAGAGTACGCGCTGTCCCGTCCAATAGTATTAGGCCGTTTCCAAAATTTAAGGTAGAAGTGCCAATACTGATGGCAGTCGAGGTAGTGAGGGTAGTGGTGAGCGGAGCGTACACCGTGCAGTTTGGATCACCCGGCGCGCAATTTGGATTTAGAGTTTCACCCGGGGCATACGGAGTAGTCGGGGGACTGGCAAAAACAGGATATAAAAAATAGCCAGCAAAAAACAAACCGATCACTAACGAGCAGATCGTTAAAATTCTTGAAATAGCTTTGTTTCCCCTCGAATTCATAATTAGATTTTTTTAAGTGGTAAAGAGTTATTAATACAATTGGCTCAACGTGACCAAAAATCGACAAAATATTTTGGCTGTCATCTTGAGCGAAGCGAAAGATCCCTCTCACTATCATTTTGGCCAAACGTTAAGGGATTCTTCGCTTCACTC
>JAKANM010000039.1 GCA_021812425.1 bacterium
GTACAATACCCAAAGGCCGCATTGGTCGCTTAATCTTAAATCACCAATTCAATTCATTCTAAACAACCAAGATGTCCACTTGTCCAAAAGTGGGTGGCCTGATACATAAACTTGCTTTTTTTCCGAATATCCTGTATACTCAAACCACTTATAACTTTATTCCCTCATCTTTTATGAACTCAGCACTCAGAGCGCGCCTCAAACACAGCAAAAAGAACACCAAAAAAGGCAAGGAATTGGGCGCTTTAACCAAAAAATTCCGCCGCAATAACTACTGGACGAAGCCAAAGAGTATGCGTTAAATCACGCATAGCAGTTCGCCTGCCCATTTGTCCACAATCTTCTGATTATCCAATAGATGGAAATAATATCCATCTATTTTTAATGATGCAAGAACTTTTTTTGAACCGAGTGATTTCAAAACCGTATCAATATAGTCTACCGCTCCGCAAAAAATCGTAAACGATTTCTCTCCGCATCCATAGGCGGCGAAACGCGCCGGCGCCTTCCTCGCGCGTCGCATTTGTTCTAGCAATGTGAGCATATGTTCCTGAGGCACGGATTCCGCCCCGCCGATCATCCAACTTGGGGAACCAAAGACGACTAGGTCGAATTTTTTGATCTGGTCAGCGCGCGCGTTTTTGGCTTCCACCATCTCCACCTCGTGTCCGCCCGAATGCAAAATTTTCATAATTCGTTCACCCGCGAGGTAAGTACTGCCGGAGTTAGTGGCGTAGACAATAAGAATTGTCATGTTAGACGTATTTAGAAAATAATTTGGTAAGATCTCGTTTTTTTATTTTGTTCGAAACTAACGAACCGGACTTAAGCAGTGGAATTTGTTCCTCGTAAGACGGCGCTTTCGATTCGTAAATGACCCCAACCGGAATTTTCTTCAGCCCCCACTCCATCGCTTTTTGAAGCGCGGCGGGTTTCTTCGACGCATCGTGTTCGCGGCCGAGTTTGTAAATATTTTCCTGGTAAAAAATATGGGTATATAGTTTGTTGAAGGTGACGCAGGGCTGAAGAACATCAATTACCGCGAAACCCCGGTGCGCGTTCGCCCGGATCACGATTTCCTTCAGATGTTCGATATCGCCCTCATAAGCGCGCGCGACAAATGTCGCTCCGGCCGCCATCGCCAGCTGGATCGGGTTGAGTGGTTCTTCGATATTTCCGAACGGAGTTGATTTCGAGACAAACCCCTTGGGCGAGCGCGGCGAGGTCTGGCCGGTGGTTAGGCCATAGATCGCGTTGTCGTGGAGGATAACAGTAATATTTTGGTTGCGGCGCGCGGCGTGGATGAAATGGTTGCCGCCCTCAGACAGGCAATCTCCGTCGCCGGTAAAAACAAAGACATTCAATTTATGATTAGCGAGCTTAATTCCTGACGCGACCGGAATAGCCCGCCCATGAAGACCTTCGAAAGACGATAAATTTAAGAAATTTAAGATATGCCCATGACAGCCGATACCGGCCACAAGCGCGGTATTGTGATTGTCCCATCCCTTCTCGACCGCGGCTTTCTTGAAGGCAGTCCAGATGCCGAAATTTCCGCAACCGGTGCACCAGTTGCAATTTACGGGCGTTAATAATTCCTCGGTTGTTTTGGTCATAGACGTTTGCTAAGTTCTACTACAAGTTCTTCGGGAAAAAATGGCCGGCCGTCGAATTTCAAAATATTATCGGCAATTTTGATGCCGGTTTTTTCAGCAATCAGTCCGCCCAGCTGTCCGGAATAATTCAACTCGACATTCACTATTTTTTTTGCTTTTTTTAAATGTTTTGCGACGGAATCTGCGGGAAATGGACTGATCCAATTTAGGTGCAGAAAATTTACTTTTGGCAATTGCTTCAGCGTTTCGAGGACGGCGCCTTTCGTAGTCCCCCATCCGACCACGGTCAGCTCGGCGTTTTTGGGACCATACAATTTCGGTTCGATTAGTTCCTTTTTCGCGCAAGTCGTTAATTTTGTCATCCTCTTTTTCATCTGAGCGTTTCTCGTTTCAATTTCTTCGGTCGAATAACCATAAGTATCGTGCTCATCTGAATTTCCCATCACGTGATTGCCCGTGCCGGCGGGAGCGCGCAGTGAAATACCGTCCGATGATAATGCGTAGCGTTGATAATTCCTGATCACATCATAGGTGATTTTTCCTTGATCGATTTTGAATTTGGATGAATCAAGCGGCGCGAAACTTTGAAAACTTTCACAAACTAACTTGTCTATTAAAACCACCACCGGTGTCTGGTATTTGTCGGCCAGGTTGAAAGCCTTCATCGTCATATGGAACGCCTCCTCGGCATCGCCAGGCGCAAGAACAATCCGCGGAAATTCCCCCTGATGCGCGTGGAGTATAAATCTAAGATCGCCCTGTTCGGTCCAGGTCGGAAGCCCGGTGGCCGGAGCGCCGCGCATGCCTTCGATGACAACTATTGGCGTCTCAGTCATCCCAGCCAGCCCAAACGCTTCGGTCATAAGGCAGAATCCACCGCCGCTGGTCGCGACCATTGATCGCGCTCCAGCAAACGATGCGCCAATCGCCATATTGATAGCGCTAATTTCGTCTTCAGGCTGTTTGTAGATAAATTTGTATTCTTCCTGCAGTGGAGCCAAAACGTGAAGAATGTTTGAGGTAGGAGTCATCGGATAAATAGCGGAAAACTGCATTCCACCGGCAAGCGCGCCGAAAGCGACCGCTTCATTTCCATTGATAATCATTTTTTTGGTTGATTTGGTGGGAGTAAGGATAGGTTTTACAGCCAAGGAAAAATATTTTTTCGCATAATCAAACCCGGCCTGCGCGGCCTCGAAATTTCGCTTTATCGCCGCCTCGCCTTTTTTCGCGAATTCTTCCTTTATAATACCGTCCAAAATTTTTAAATCGCCGTCGAGAAGCGCGATCGCCGCGCCAAGAGCCACGACATCGCGCAATAAAATCGCGCCCAGGCTTCGGGCCAGGCTCATGAATGGTATATCAACATAATGAAGCGACTTTCCGGTTGGCAGGTTAAGTTTTTGCGCGCTATCATGCATTACCATGCTCCCTTTCGACATGTTCTCGATATGGCGGTCGATTGTTTCTTGGTTTAGCGCGACAAGGAAATCAATGGTTTTGTATGGACCACTGATTTTTTCCTTTGAAAAAGTTGTAAAAAAAACATTATGCCCGCCTCGAATTAGCGACGGATATTCAAGATAGGTGTAACACGAATAACCGGAACGCATCGCTAATTTAGAAAAATTAAGACTGGTCGATGCAATCCCGTAACCCGCTTCACCTCCCATGCTGAAAGTAAAGGGCTTCATAGGTATATCCTACCATCAATCGCGTAAGCATCATTTTTCGTCACGATGACAGGGTTGATTTCCATTTCTGGGAAATTTGCAGTCACGGACAAGGAGCAGATTTGCTTGATTAAATAAATAAATTTATCAACCGCATATTTTTCTCCGCGAAAACCGCTTAAAATTTTTATTATTTTTGATCTGGAAATTATGTGGTCGAAGCTACCGGTCGTCAGCGGAAAAATAGCGAGGTTTTTTTCGTTGATGAGTTCCGCGAAAATGCCGCCGGCGCCAACCAACAGAACTCGCCCAAAAGATGGGTCGGTTTTAATGCCGAGAATGACTTGTAGGCCGCCCTGAACAAATTTCTGAATCATAATCTCGGCGTCGTCACCGTTTTTTCTAATTTCCAATGCAAGTTTTTGTAATTTCTTTACCGCAAATGATAACTCTTCCGGTTTGTTGATGTTGGTATAGATGCCGCCGACGTCAGTTTTGTGGACTACTTTAGGCGAGATAATTTTTAACGCGACCGGAAATTCGTGATGATGGATAAATTCTTGCGCTTCGGCAAAGCTCGAGATGAGCGCGTAGCGAGGAACATTGATCCCTGCCTCGGAAAATATTTCATTTGTTTCATAAGCCGTCAGATTTTTTCGTTCAATTGCGATTCGCGATGTATAATTATTTATTCTTTTCAGCGCGGATACAGAAAATTTCGGCAATTTAATTTCGGCATTGCCGCTTATTTTCAAATTTGATTTTTTCCATTTCCACATCGCGCCAAAAGCGCGTGTCGCCCGTTCCGGAAAACGAAAGGAAGGAATACGCGCTCTATTTAGGACATACTCCCCCTGCGAGATCAGGGTGCCGCCGATAAATGAACACAAAATTGGTTTCTGGTGTTTCCGAGACAGGCGCACTATGACCTCAGCGGTCTCCTCGATCTCGGTCATCATCTGCGGCGTTAAAATAATAATAACTCCATCAACTTTACTTTCGCTGAGGACGGCGCTTAGAGCTGATTCGTAAATTTTTGCTGAGGCATCACCAAGAACATCAACCGGATTATGAACGGCCGCCGCTCGTGGCAAATGTTTGCGCAAAATATTTTGAGTGCGTTGGCTAAGTTTCGCCAGCTCCAACCCCTCAGACACCAACAGATCGGCAGAGATTACCGCCGGCCCGCCGGCGTTCGAAATGATAGCGATTCGATTGTCGCGTGGCGCTCTTTCCCATGAAAAAGCCCTAAGCAAATCAAAAAGATCCTCGAGGCCCTCAGCCCTGACCGCGCCGATTTTTTCAACCGCCGTTTCAAAAACATCATCATCCCCTGCCATAGCGCCGGTGTGCGATTGCATTGCGTTCCTCGCCGCCGCCGATTTGCCAGGTTTCAAAATTACGATCGGATTTTTGCGTGACAATGCCTTGGCTTTTTTGATAAATTCCTCCCCGGCCACGACCGATTCCAGATACATACCGATCGGTTGATACGGAGAAAGGCCACTGTTTTTCTGCGGCTTATATTTTGTTTTTGCCTCCTCCTCTAGCCAGTATTCGAGAATGTTGTTCTCATTGATATCGGCTTTATTTCCAAGCGTGACAAATTCCTTAAACCCTAGACCGGTCGCCGCGGCCCAATCAAAAAGTCCAGTCGCGAGCGCGCCAGATTGCGAGGCAAACCGGATGTTCCCTGATTCACGCGGCACGCTTCCAAAAGTCGCGTTTAGATGAGCGGGATAATTTACAAAACCAAGACAATTCGGACCAAGTATATTTAATTGAAATTTTTTAGCTAGCTCGATGAGTTTTTCCTCGAGCTTTAACCCTTCGGCGCCTGCTTCTTTGAAGCCTGCGGCAAAAATAAGAATATTTTTGGTTCCTTTCTGCGCGATCTCCTCGATAAGATTAACGCTGATCAAGGCTGGTGTCGCCATGATAGCCAGATCGGGAATTTTGGGGATGTCGATGTAATGGTGGAAGACGCGATACGACCCGTGACTATTCATCGCCGGGTTAACTAAAAGAACATCTCCCCGGTAGCCGGATTTTTCTAAATTTTTGATGATAACATTGCCGATTTTATGCGCATGAGAAGAAGCGCCCACGATCGCGATTGATGTCGGGTAAAAAAACGAATGTAAATTTTTAAGCTCTCCTTTATTCATGTCGGTAATTATACCATTTTCCTGAAAACCGGACAATCTTGTGGACAAAAGTATCAAAAAATCGTATAATTATACTAATAAGAAATAATTATTATGCTCAAGGAAGGGATCGAAAAATTAAAAGATTTGCTGAGCCGAATAGTTATTTTTGACGACGAATACAAGAACAAGATTTTGGATAAAGCCGTGAATCTAAATGAGTCCGGAGTACAAAAAATTAACGACTTGCTGGTCGGAGTGGAAAATTGGCAGAGAACGATTTTTGAAAAGAAACTTAAAGCCGATCCGGAGTTTTCTCAAAAACTTTTGGATTTGGCGCGCGACAAGAAAAAAGTCTTGCTTCAACTGAAAAATG
>JAKANM010000009.1 GCA_021812425.1 bacterium
TTTAGACTGTATCGCGCTAACTTAACAAATCCCCTTACACCGTAGCTTAATCTAATTATTCGCATAGCTTCTTGGACTTAAAGGAGTCCAAGATGTATGTGGCCTTGTATATACCACAAAATCACATTTTTTGTCCATACTTAAGCAAGCAACAAAGCACTAAGCAAAGTCCCGAACCGCGCCCACAGGCATCCCGCCCGCCGTCCACAGTACGAAAGTACAAAGGACGGCGGGCATTATTATTTTAGGTTGTGGATAACTAATTGACGTCGTAATTTAGATATGTTAGGTTAAATTTAATGAATATTATGTCATTAAATCACTCCAAGCATTTCGTAAGCACCATTAAGGTAAATTATATTACCTTGTTTGTTGTAATGTACGAAAAATGCTCAGAGTGAATCTAAATTAAACATAGAGAAGATTTCACCCTGAGCCAGAAGCTCAGGAATTTTTTTACGCATTACCGAGTCCCGATCCGCTATTTTGGCGGATGGAGATTCACAATGTGAAAACTCGAAATCAAAGGGGTGGAAAAAAATGTGTGGAAAAAATTTAGAGAAGTGGCTGGAGCGAATCGCGCACGCCAATCGGGTCGGCAAATTCGATGTGCCAAAAGACATCAGCGAGCTGCCCTGTGGCTGTAGCCGGTTCATCATCCCGGACATTTCCGGGAAAAATTTCCCGCCGCGTATTCAGACCGCCTTGGTGCAGGCTAGGGCTGGAATCCAGAGAGACCTTTTTGTTTATCGAGCCTCGCTCGAATTTAAGCTCAAGTGCGGCTCCTGCGACGCCGAACTTTGAGCCTAGGGACGGGGCAGCCATCTTGAAAGGAGTCAAATCCATTCAAGCTCTGGCTGTCCCTCCCGACCATTACCTTAACTGTCCAACGACAGTTTTTTTCGTTTATGGTATAATTACCACACTATGTGGCTTTTTTTTGCGCTGTTTGGCTACGCTTGTCTTGCAGTAGTCTCGATTCTTGATAAATTTATTTTATCGAAAGAAAAAGTGTCGCCGACAGTTTTTGTCTTCTATTCGACGGTTTTTTTGTTTCCTTTGGCCGTTTTTATCCCATGGCTTACGCCGCTCCCCTCGCCGCTATATTGGATCCTGGTGCTGATAGGGGCATCGGCCTTTGTTTTCAGTTTGTGGGCAATGTATCTGGCGTTTCAAAAGAGCGAAATAAGCCACAGCGGTCCTTTGATCGGCGCCCTGGTGCCGTTATTAATTTTGGTTTTGAGCGGTGTTTTCCTAGGCGAAACGATCCAGCCAACCCAGATTTTCGGCATTATTTTGCTTAGTATTGGCACTCTCACGATTGCGATTCAAAAAAAGAAGCCGCATCATGATTTCTGGCAAACGATAAAATTTGCCGGCGCGTCAGCTTTCTTTTTCGCGATTTTTCATGTGACAGCTAAGTCGCTCTATTCGGAGTTTGGTTTTTCTCATGGATTTTTTTACCTTTGGGGTACGGTGGGCGTAATCGGCCTGTCGTTATATTTATCGAAAAATGTACGGGAGGTAATTTTTCCGGAGCATAATTTTTGGCAGATATTTATCAGCAAAATTTTACACAAAAATACGACTAGGTTGCAGATCGTCACTGTTGTCGCGGACAAGGTTTTGAGCGCGCTCGGTGTTTTTCTTATCCAGTATGCGGTCTCGATCGGTAGTGTGACAAAAGTAAACGCGCTGAACGGCTTCCAGTACGGACTGCTGATAGTATTGGTGGCAAGTCTTACCAAATTTTCGCCAAAACTGTTCGCGGAACATTACCAGGCCGGGGAGTTCAAGCGGGAATTATTTGCGGTCTTGATTATCGCGGTCGGTCTTGTTTATTTAGTTAAATAACATGAAGCGCTTTCGATATAAGAAAATTACGGTGCTGGCCGTCTGTTTGTTCGTCATTTTTGGAGTTTGGGTCAAATACAATTATTTTGATTCAACTCAAAATCCCGACATGAAATTTGGGGTATCGTTTGATCCGGAGTATGCCGGTTCTTTGCATCTCGATCCGGCCGTGGCTTTCAGCGCGCTTCTGAATGATTGGAAATTCAAATATTTTCGTTTGCCGTTGCATTGGGATAAGGTTGAGAAAGTTTCCGGAATATTTAATTTTGCCGAGATGGATTATTATGTGAATGAAGTGGGAAAATCCAGCGGAAAGGTCATGCTTGCTATCGGCAACAAGACCCCGCGCTGGCCGGAGTGTCATCGTCCGGAGTGGGCCTTCTCCCTGTCGGCCGCCGAACTTAATACCGCCCTCGAAAATTATATCCTTGCGGCGGTAGAACATTACAAAAATAATCCGGCGGTTGAGCTTTGGCAGGTTGAGAATGAGCCTTTTTTTTCTTTTGGGGAATGTTTGCCGCTATCTTCTGAGGAACTTCAACGTGAAGTCGCATTGGTCAAGCGCATTGATAACGCTCATCCGGTGTTAGTGGCCGATAGCGGCGAGTTGACTTTCTGGAACACCACCGCCAAAGCGGGGGATTTATTTGGCATGACTATGTATCGCGTCGTTTGGAACAAATATCTCGGCTATTGGAATTATGATTGGTTGCCGGCGGCTTTTTACCGTCTGAAGCTTTGGTTGGTTGATCGCTCTCCTGTGAGTACTTTTATTGTCGAATTGCAAGCTGAGCCATGGGCGCAGAATAAGCCGCTGGAGCAGATGGCTATCGAAGATCAGAATAAATCCATGGATCTCGCGCGGTTGAGAAACAATATTGAGTATGCAAAGCGGGTTGGGGTCTCTCGGGCGTATCTTTGGGGTGGAGAGTGGTGGATTTGGCTTATAAAACAAGGTTATAATGAAATCCCTAATTTTATTGGCACCTTGAATCATTGACTTGTCACAATTTTTATTGTAGACTCGAGGGTAATCAGGGCGTTTAGCTCAGTTGGTTAGAGCGTCTCGTTTACACCGAGAAGGTCTAGGGTTCGAATCCCCAAACGCCCACAGATTAAAAACTGCCATTCGGCGGTTTTTTGTATAATTAATAAGTCGCTGCCGCGGTGTGCAACGACTTTGTTTAGGGGGGGGCTATTGCGCCCTGAATTCACCATAAACTGTTACGAATATTCTAATTCCCCTGTACTCCTTGGGAAAAACTATACTTTCTGGAAAAGGTTTCCGTAGACCAACAGAAATGCAAGGCTCATTTTTCACGGCGTCAGGAGCCGTTGGATCCTTGATGCCGACTGATGAAATCCCGCATGAGTTTGTCCACTTGGAGTACGGTTCGCAGAAGACGAACTTTTTTTGGAATTCTTCCTTGATTTGTTTCACTTCTTCATCCGTGAGTTTCATTTTTTTTATTCTCCTGTGGCGGTCTTGGTTTAGTATATCAAAGAATAATGTTTTTGTTAATTTGCCCTACGCGGGCGGCGACTACTTTTGTCGCCAAAAGTAGTCAAAAGCGCCGAGCTGTTGTCTCGCCCGGCAACTGCCATCGTTTCACTCACAAGTTTTTTCAAGTAGCCATAAAGTCACATTGAAAAAACTCCTCGTTCAACGGGCCAGTTGCACTCGCTCGCCAAACGCTCGGTCATCGACATTATCATCCGAGCGTTTGAACGGCGAGCCAAACAATTCGAGATGAGCCGAACGTTTTTGACGGACAGCTAGTCACGTTAGTGACGTCTGGCTGTCCGTGAGGCGAATCCGAATTGTTGCGAACCGTTCAACAGCGAGTAATTTTTGATTACTTTTTGTTACCAAAAAGTAATCGCACCGGCGCGGAGCCGGGTAATTGTTTCGATTCTTTTTTTGAGAAAAGAACCGCCGCCCGCGTAGGCGGAAATCGGTTAATGCAGATGTCATCATTTTGTGATACAATGACATCGATTATATGTTACAGAATAAACAAACACCCGTAATTTTTCACCGTGGAACCTATAAACCAGCCGCCACGGTCGCGGACGCGGTTTTTATGATTACCGGCATGACGATCGGCGCCGGGATCCTCGCTATCCCGTACGCGGTGTCGCAGGTTGGCCTTACCGTCGGAATTTTATATATCGTTATCCTTGGCGCTTTGATGCTGTTTTTGAATTTGATGATTGGCGAGATCGCTATTAATACCAACGAACAACTACAGTTAACCGGCTTTGCGGGGAAATATCTTGGTAAAACGGCTAAATATTTTTTGACGTTGATTTTTCTTATTAGCGCCTTTGGATCGCTTTTGGTCTACCTCATCGGCGAGGGGAGCGCGCTTTCGGCAATATTCGGCGGTTCGCCAGTTCTTTGGAGTATTTTTTTCTGGTCAGTTGGAAGTTTCATCATTTGGAGCGGCCTAAAACGCATCAAGACAATCGATAAGGTCCTGGGAGTCATAATAATGACGATAATTTTAGGTCTTTGTTTGTTTTTATTGCCTAGATTTGACGCGTCGCAACTTCTGTATTTCAATGGCGGCAAGTTGTTGTTGCCACTAGGCGTGGTTTTGTTCGCGCTCAACGGCACTTCGGCGATTGCTGAGGCGCACGCGCTTCTCCCGAATCGCGCGCGGGATTTTCGGAAAGCTCTCATTATCGGTACCTTAATCCCAGTCACCCTTTATATTTTGTTTGCTTTGTCGGTGGTTGGATTTACCGGGCAAAACACCACCGAGATTGCTACAGTCGGACTCGGCAGAGCTTTAGGTCCGTTTGTATCATTTATTGCCAACCTGTTTGCGGTACTGGCAATGTGCACCGGCTTCATCGGCCTTGGCACCGCCCTGCGTGAGACGTTGGTCTGGGATCACAAGCTAAATGATTGGTCGGCGGTCTTTCTCGTAATATCCGTTCCGTTAATTCTGTTTTTGCTGGGGTTTAGAAATTTTATCATTATTCTCGATGTGCTCGGCACGGTGGCAATCGCGAGTGAAACGGTTTTGATGGCGGCCATTTACTATAAAGTGAAAAATCGTTAGCCAATAAATTGAAAACAAAAATCCTCCGGCAGTACGGAGGATTTTTTTATTATGGGGAGGTTGGTTGTTTTACTTGGGGCGGTTTTGGTTCGGTTTTTTTGATCGATTTAGGATTTGGGGAATAAAGTGGATTTTTGATTTTCCATTTATCGACATATTGACCGATACCGTTCTTCATAAGTTTGTTGCGAACGGTGGTGTGGTGCTGTGACCATTTAACTAAACTTTCAAAGTTCAACTTATACCGTCCGGCGACCACCACATAGGTAACCTCCTGCGCCTGGATGGCGCGGCGAATGGTTTGGGCATTAACACCAAAGAGTCTGGCGGCTTCCGAGATCGATACCCGCACCATTTCCTTGGGGTCTTTCGGTTGGATTTCTGTCATATTTGTATACAATAGTGTATACATCCTAGCATATTTTGGTTTATTTGTCAAGAGTGCTGGTGTCTATTATTACATGATTTGTATACAATAGTGTATACAAATTTTGAGATTTTGAATGTAAAAATCTATATTTCCAATCAAATCAAAAGGCCGGCTGTCAATAATTATGGATTCTTGATTTTGAACTTGATTTGTTATCCGAAATTGGGATTTTGAAATTGTTGGGGAATGTTTGACTATTCCAGTTAAACCTGGTAGTATATCCAGCAATGTTAGCCATTATTAATGACTCACAACCAACCAAATTAAAAGGGGATCTAAAGTGGAACTAGTGTAACACTTTTATTTTTTTTACGTCTACTATAATGTCCGGTAAACTATCTGAAAAATTACTCCTCTTTCGGCTCCGAACCAAACGCGACACAGAGAGTTACGCTCAGCTTTATGATACCTATGTCGATCAGATTTACCGGTTCGTTTATTTCAAAGTTTCGACCCGCGAGGAAGCGGAAGACATAACGTCGGAAGTTTTCCTAAAAGGTTGGAATTATGTAAATGAAAAAAAAGAGATAAAAAGTTTCAGCGGACTTTTATACAGGATTGCCAGAAATTGCATTATCGATCTGTACCGACATAAGGCCGCGAAGCCGGAAAGTTTCCTCGAGGAACAAATCGAAAAAGGATTTGAAGCGGGGGACCATGGCAAATGGTTTGGAAAAATAAACAGCAAACTTGATTCAGAAAAAATACTTCTAGCGCTGAAAAAGTTGAAGCATGAATACCAGGAAGTAGTAACGCTCCGTTATGTGGATGAACTCGAGATCGAAGAGATCGGAGAGATCATCGGAAAAGGAAACATCGCGGTCCGGGTAACACTGCATCGGGCATTAAAAAAACTGAAACAATTTTTGGAGAATCAAAAATAATTATGTCGCGGGATTTAATTAGACAATTGAAAGCTCTGAAGCATGAGGCGGTAATGCCAAACACCGGCTGGGTTGAGAAAAACCGAGCGCTTTTGTTGTCCCAAATTAACAATACCGTCTCAGATCGAACGTCTATTCCTTTTAGCCAGAGAGTCACGGTGGCATTTTCGATTTTTATGCCGGAGTCGATGGTAGCGGGAGCAGTTCGAGCCGCGGCGATTTTTCTTATTATTTCGTTGGTTGCCCCCTCATTATATTATGGAACGGTAATGGCTTCCGAAGGCGCCTTACCAGGCGACGGTTTATATTCCGCGAAGCGCTATGCGGAGAGAATCCAGGTTACGCTTATCGGGTTGCTCGGCGACAATAAATCTGAAACTAAATTTCATGTCGAACTGGCCAAACGCCGCGCCGATGAAACCAGAAGGATCGTGAATGATCCAAAGAAAGTATCTAATGTCGCGAGTACGGTGGCAGATCTGCGCAGCGAAATCGCGACGATCGGTGACAAATTGAATCAGAACGACGGCGCTCTAGGAGCTGATGTGGCCAAAGACATCAAGCAGAACACCGATCAAATCAAAGATGTTTTACAGTCTGCGAAGAACGACCTGCTTTCCGCTTCAAACGGAAATGGTGATTCTTTGGCTCAGGATGTGAGAGCGACTCGGGATTTGGTTCAGGATATCTCCACCAAAGCGGTGGAAGTGATGGTGACCAAACATCTCGAGGGTGACACGTCAGTTTCGAAAGATGATGTGAAAGCGGCGATCAATTCGATGGTAAATAATAATATCGCTGATTTAACCCAATCAAACCAAAACATCGCCGGCCTGCAGACCGCTCTCCAAACCGCTAAATCAGAATCTTCAAGCACTACCAAAGATTTCAACGACAAAGTAATTACCGCTTTTGATAAAACTATCCAAGCCGCTCAGGTTTCAAATACGATCAGCGCGGAGGCCAATCGCAAAGCGGCCGAGGTTACACAGCTACTCAGCAACAATCAATTGTCCACTGCGGTTGATCGCATGAAGGACCTCACGCAGGTGACGAGGGATGTCGAAAATATTTCCGATAAGACCATCACCCAGAGCCAGCCTCTTTTGCCGGTCGTGCTGGTCGCGGCGGTTTCAAGTTCAATCAATATAATGAGTAGCACGATAATGAGTAGTACACCGATTATCGTATCCACTACCGAAATCAAAAAAACTAACTAATTCATTTATTCTCTCCCTCCTTGGTACTGATTGATGGTGCCAGAGAGGGAGGGGATAAGTTAATAAACCGGGCGAGTACAAAAGGTCGAGGCTGAATAGTCAGCTTACTACGCCTACTGTGAAAAAATTATATTTATTATTATTTATGAACGTATTAAAATTAGGTCGCAAAGCCCTAACCGTTAGTACCGTTTTCAGCACAATCTTGTGGTCTGTAGGTGTAACAGCTTTGGTACCAGCAATGGTCCAGGCTGAAACCTGCCCAACTTTCAAGTCGGGAGATCTCCTCAAGGTAAGTGGCCATCCAGCCATCTATGCTGTAGACAGCAACGGCAAGGTTCTCTACTTCCCAAGTGGAGATGAATTCAAGAGTTGGAACGTCGACAACAAATACAGCGGATACACCACCGTATCGCAGGCTTGCTATGACGCGCTACCAGTCCCAAGTTCTGCTCCATATGGAGTAGGCTTCCGACCAGGATCAGCTGTCGTCAAGCGCCCATCGTCTGATCAACTCTATGTAGTTGAACCAGGCAACATGCTTGCAAAGATTTCCCTGGAAGCCGCTAAGGCTCTCTATGGTTCTTCTTTCAAGACCATGACCGTCGCCGATGTCTTCTGGCCAAACTACAGCGCCACTCGTGGTGCTGATGTTACAGAAGCCAAGGCTCACCCAGGTATGCTTGTTAGCAATGGCGGCAAAACTTGGTTAGTTAGCGCCGACAGCAAATTACGCGAAGTCGGCTCTGCCGCTATGGTTGCCAACCGTTTCAAAGCCTCCATGGTTCGCGCTTTACCGGATTCAGCTATCGCTGGATTGACGGTAGGTGCCGCAGTGGATGCCTCTGATGCCAGCTCACTCTCTGACAGAACTCAGACTGGTGGCGGATCAGCCGTTGTATCGACTCCAGTCTCAGGTGGAGCTCTCTCAGTAGCGCTCGCCTCCGACAACCCAGGCGCCAACATTTTGGCTTCTGGTACAGCTTTCAACAAGGTACTCAAGCTAGCTTTGACAGCTGGTTCTGCTGATGTATCGGTTACCGGTCTTACCCTCCAAAAGAGTGGTTACGCCGCGAACACCGCCATCAGTGGCGTATCTGTTGTTGACGCTTCAGGCGTTCGCCATGGCAACGTGGCTTCGTCTCTTACAGCCGACAACACGGTTGCTTTGCTCTTCTCGAGCACTCCAGTCGTAGTGAAAGCTAACAGCTCACAAGTATTGACCATCTTGGTCAACCTTGGCGCTACAGCTACGGCCGGTACACTCCAGTTCGGTTTGGCCAGCGCCGCTGGTGTAACCGCTAATGGTACTGTTTCCGGCGGTTTCCCTGTCACTGGTAATGTCTTCACTTTACAGAGTGGTGCCAACGCGGTTGCCTCGGTTACTCTTGATGAGTCACCAGTAAACGCCACAGGCGCTTCTTTGAATGTTGATTCTACCAATGAACAGGACATCGCGAAATTCGTGGTTGCCGAAACTTCCAGCAAGGAAGATGTCAACCTCAGCAGTCTTACCCTTTACAACAATGGTACAGCCGCTGACACCGATGTTCAGGATGTTCAATTAGTATCGCAAGCTGGTGTTGTTCTTGCCACCGCTCAGCAACTTTCCAAGACCGTCGTCTTCAATTTATCAGCCTCACCATACCTCATGGCCAAAGGCACTTCGAAGACCTTCACGGTCCGCGCTAAGATTGTTAACGGCGCCGCTCGAACTATCCAGTTCACGGTCTATAACAACTATGATTTGGTTGTTACCGGTGTAACCACCGGAGCCAGCGTCCTCCCAACTGCGGCAGGTACCAATGATACTACCTTCCCAATTGGTGACACGACCGCTACCTACAACCTCATTACCATCGGCAGTGGTTCATTATCCTTCAATAAGGACACCACTTCTCCATCAACTGCTATTTCTCCTGGTCAAAGCGGTATTGTGCTTGCGAAATTCTTCGCCAAGCCAACCGGTGAAGACATGGAGTTACGCCAGATCAATTTATCTGTCGTTTCCAGCTCACAAGTTTTGACTGGTACACTCACTGTCAAGGTAAACGGCGCTTCAGTTTGGAGCACCAGCGGAGTCGGTTTCCAGTCGGTTACCGCTCAAGCCCTGTCAACCTACCCAGTGATCAAGGCTGGTCAAAACAGCTACATCACGGTTGAAGGCAGTGTTCTCAGTTCTATTACCACTGGCGGAATATCAACAACATTGGATATCGTTCAGGTCAAACGCCTGGTGACCAATGACATTCTTGATCCGGGTGTCAACGCCGCTACGGGCAATACTCTTACTGTCCAAGCCGGCGCTCTCCAGGTCAATAACATGGCCATCCCGGTCGCTCAGTCAGTAGTAGTAGGTGCTTCCAGTGCTACTCTCGCCAACTTTGAATTCAATGCTGGCGCGGTTTCATCTGGAGAAAATGTTAAGATTACCAGAGTAGTTGTTACCTCCACTCTTACTGGCGCCGCCGGTATGAATAACATTGGTAACTTGGTTTTGTATGATGCTTCTGGCGCCGCTCTTGCTACCACAGCAAGCACCGCCGTCAATGGCACCACGACCGCCTTTACCTTTGTAACTCCTCTCGTTGTTCCGAAATCTGGTTCATTGGTACTTACCCTCAAGGGTGACGTGCTAGCAGGAACCGGCGGTACAATGACCTTTAGTGTTCTTGGTGGTGGTGTGACTGCAGTCGGTAATGATACCGGTAACACTCTCACCCCAACCAGCGGCAGCGGCAGTGGTCAACCAATGACTATCGCTACCTCAGGTACGCTGATTTTGTCAGCTGTTACCGGTGGCAGCGCAGCCCCAGCCAGCGATCAGAACGTAATTATCGGTTCTCTTCAAGTACCAGTGTTTGCCTTCAAGATGACTGCTTTGAATGAAGCCGTAAAACTTACTTCACTCAAACTCACAGCTTCAGGCACACTCAACACGGTCAACGACTTGCTTAACCTCAAGTTATACCGCGACACCGACACCGTTCCGTTTGCTACAGCCGGTCAGATGGCTTCGAGCTCCCCTACGACCAACACCTCGACTGTCTTCACCTGGACCGCAACGGACAACTTGTTACCAGCCCCCGTTAACCCAGGCACTCCTGTAACCATCTACGTCAAAGCTGACATTGGTGGTCAGAATGCCGCGGTACTTGGCAACAGCTTCCGCTTCAAGATTGCTACCAACACCGATGTTGGTGCCAAAGGAGCCTCCAGTGGTTCCGCCTTGGCCAACACAGCCATCTCTGGCGCCCCAGCTGTTTCCAGTGTCTCGTACATTGCTCCGTTCAGCGTCGCGCTCGCTGCTGATGCCCCAACCGGCAATCAGACGCAAGCTATCGTTGCCGGTACGCAACTTGCTCGTATCAAGATTACCAACAATGGTACCGCCAAGGTCACCATTACTGGTGTCAAATTCACCAACAGTGGTTCAGGCGCTGCTACGACTACCTATGCTCTGTATTACTCCAGCCAAAATTCCAGTGATTACACTGGCAACACGGCTTCGACTACTATGGGTAGCGTAGACTTCAGCAACCTTGCCGCGAATGGTGGTTCGGCCTTCTCTATCGACGGCGGCGCTTCGCGCTTCGTCACAGTGTCGGTCGCCACGCTCGGTGGTACAGCGGTTTCCGGCGCGATTTGGCAATTGTCAATCGCATCTCTCGGCGACGTGACTTACACGGCTGCTGAAACCGATCTTGGTTACGATGCTACGGGTGATGGCTTAATCTCTGGCAGCACTGCTTCATTGAATGCTGACGGTAAGCCAAGCTTAGCCACTCTCACCAAGACCTAATAGTCTTCTTGAATAGCTAAGTATAGTTTCTCGATAGCTCACAATCGAAAACAACCCCCTCGCCAGAAATGGTGGGGGTTTGTTTTTTCTTGAAATTAACGCGATTTCATGATAAATTAAGCGGCATGGATCAAGGTAGCGGTAAAATTAAGTTTTTAGATTCGATGCGGGCTGTGGCAACCATGGCCGTTTTTATTTTTCACGCCGGTTATTTATTGTTCAGTTATCCCGACCATCAAGCTGGCATTATAAATTTGACTCGGTTTGTTTATTTTGGCGGCACAGTAGGAGTCAGCATGTTCTTTGTATTAAGCGGTTTTTTACTTTTTTATCAGATGATCGACAGGGACGAACCGGTAACAAAAGCAATGTTATGGAGATATGCCAAAAAAAGGATGCTGAGGATCCTGCCTCTCTATTATTTTTCATTATTTTTTATAATTTTATTTTTGAAGCCGGATATTCTGTTCGTGCCCGACGGTCTGCGTTCGATTTTGTTTAATCTGTTTTTTCTTCGCGGTATTAAAGGTTCAAATGGCGGTGGGACTATTACGATCGATCCGGTGTATTGGACTTTGGTGATTGAAATGCATTTTTATGTATTATTGCCGATTTTTTATTATATTTTCCGCAAATATAAAAAGATGTTATGGTTTTTTATTTTAATTTTGATTGGATTAGCCTATCGGATCGCTGTTATTGCAGTATTCAAGTCTCCCAGTATGCAACTCCTTAGATTTACTCCGGCGAATTTTGATTTTTTTGCTTTTGGCATGTTGGGCGCGTATTTATATGCAAATTACGGGAGGTTATTTGAATTTATCGGGAAAAGTTACCTTCAGATGCTGTCGTTGCTGGTATTTTTATTATTTTGGCGTTTTTATGATTTTGATTTCCTTCCGACCTCGGCATACGTCCTCATGCCGATATTGCTTGGCGCTATTCTCATGTTTTGTCTGCTTTCTTTTGTGGTCAACGCGAAAACTTTCCTGAGCAAATTGTTTACCTCGACCCCGATGTTGTTTGTCGCTAAGATCAGCTTCAGTATCTATGTTTGGCACGCCCTGGTTATTCAAAAAGTCGATGGTCTATTGGTATCAAACAATGCGAAATTTCTGCTTAGCGTCATTATCACTCTGATTGTTTCGACTGTTTCTTATTATGCGGTCGAAGCGCCCTTTCTTAAGCTAAAATCCAAAGTTAAACCGGCCGCGCCAGCTTCCCCGCAGTTTTGACAATTTTTCGTTATTCTTCTATACTAGGACAAGTTTTATTGGCTCAATTTTAATGTTTTTTGCTAAAAATTCCTATGTCAAAAAAGAACCTGGAGGTTGCTATCAAATGTTTGATTTACGCGACATTTTTTGTCCCACTTCTAGTGATGCCCACTTCATTTATTTTTCCGTTTATTGTTCCTAAAATTTTACTTTTTAGATCTTTGACGGAGGTAATTATCGCGTTATATGTTTTACTGCTAGTCATAAATTGGTCGGAATATCGACCGAAATTTTCACCTTTGATGTTAGCAGTTTTGGCATTTTTGTTTAGTTTTACCCTTTCAACTTTCTTCGGGACTGACAGTTATCACAGTTTTTGGGACAATCACGAACGCATGCTTGGACTTTTTACAATTTTTCATTACATTGCTTATTTTTTGGTTTGCAGTCAAATTTTCAAGACTTGGTCGGAATGGAAGAGTGTTTTGCGAGTTTTCCTGCTGGCCGGATCGCTGGTGATGATGGTTGGAATGTTACAAGTAATAAACCCGAATTTTCTTTTGAATCAAGGAAGTTTTCGTATCATCGCTACCCTCGGAAATGCCATCTACGTCGGTGGCTACGGTTTGTTCTTGTTTTTTGCAGCTCTTTTGCTTTTTTTGAAAGAGTCCGGCTGGGGTTGGAGAACAGCGTACGGCATCGGCGGAGTTTTGGGGTTATTGGGGATGTTTTTCAGCAGTACGAGGGGTTCGTTGGTTGGGTTTGTGTTTGCGATTGGTCTGTCTCTTATTAGTTATACGGCAGTTATGAAGGATAACAAAAAGGTGCGCTGGTATTTGGTCGGAGTGATTACGGTGGCCTCGGTTTTTTTGGCTGTCGCGTATTTCAATCGTTTGAGTCCGATCGTTCAGAGATTTCCGACCATCTACCACATACTGAATATTTCTACGGCGGATTTAAATAGCGCCCGTATTATCGCCTGGAAGGTAGCGCTCTCGGCGTGGAAAGAGTATCCGATTATCGGCTGGGGTCCAAACAATTTTTTCTATGCCTTCAATACGCACTACAACCCTGAGTCGCTTGAATTTGGCTATGGTGAAACCTGGTTTGATAATGCTCACAACATTATATTGAATACGATGGCGGTGCAGGGTTTAATCGGGATAGTTTCATATCTCGCAATTTTCGCCTCGGCCATCTATGTTCTTCAGAAAGCCTACCGCGAACGGACAATCGACAGGCATATTCTTATTATCGGCGTGGCATTTCTCATCGCGCATTTGGTGCAAAATGTCACGGTTTTCGAAAATCCGACTTCATATTTGTATTTCATGTTTTGGTTGGCGATGGTGGATAGGTTGTCCCGCAAGACCGCAGTCGTAGAAAAAATTAAACAGACGATCACGGTAAATCACAGTCTTAGCACGGGGCTTTTTTCAGGTGTGATGTTGTTAACAGCGCTGTTGATTTTTGTCCTCAATGTTCAGCCGGCGCGGGCGAATATGAAAGCTTTGGAGGCCCTGCAATTTATTAACGGCAGTCCGGTCGAGGCAATTCCGACCATCGAGGAAGCTCTTCGTTTCAGTTCCCCGCATATTGATGATATTAGAAGCGATATCAGCCGATCGCTGGCCGATGCGATCATGGGTGATAAAAAAATTCCGGTTGATAAACGTGTTCAGCTTTTTGCGATTGCGGAGAAGGCGTTGCTGGACGATATTGAATTACACCCGCTCGATATTCGTCTTGATCTTTCGTTGGCGCAGCTTTACCAAACTAGAGCTTTGCAGAATAATGACGCGGCTTCGATGGTATTAGCCGAAAAATATATGCTACGTTCTCTTGAACTTTCGCCGCGCCGCCAGCAGATAATGTACAACCTGGCGATTGTTGAGTTTCAGCTTGGCAAGAGCGCCGAGGCGGAAAAACTATTAAAGCAGGCGATCAGCGACGACCCGAAGATTTCCGAGAGTTATGTCAGATTGGGTTACGCTTATTCGGCGCTTGGAAAGCAGAAAGAGGCTAGAGAAATTGTTGAACTTGCCACAAAAAATAACGTGGTTTTTTCTCCTGACCAACAGAATACTATCAATCAAATCATCGCCGGTTTTCAGCTGGCGACTTCTACACCGAATAAAAGGTCTAAGTAGCGCATTACGCTCTGAGCTTTGAAAAGAAATAAAATTGCCGCTCTTTATTTATTCGTTGGTTATAAATAATCACATGGCAAATCCTCAATTTTCAATAATTATTCCGGTTTATAATGAAGAAAATCGTATTCCGAAGAATATTGATGAGATTTTTAATTTTTTCAAAGTACGCCCTGAATCAAGCGAAATTATTTTTGTTAACGATGGTTCAAAAGACCAAACCGAAAAAATTCTTAAGAATTATTTAAATAAATATCAGTTTAAGATTATCAGTTATCCGGAAAATCAGGGCAAGGGATTTGCGGTAAGGCAGGGCGCTCTCGCGGCGGCGGGGGACTGGGTGGTATTTTTTGATATTGATCTTGCCACGCCGCTGTCAGCTTTTGATTATTTATTGAAGGTTAAAGACGGCGCGGATGTAGTTATCGGCAGCCGCCGGCTCGATAAATCACAAATTAAAAAAAGTGAATCAAAAATTAGAACTTTTTTGGGACACGGTTTTACGAAAATTTCTAACCTGCTCGTTCCGGGTGTCACGGATTTTACCTGCGGTTTTAAATGTTTTTCAGCCAGGGCAGTAAAAATTATTTTTCCGCGCGCTAGGATAAATCGTTGGGGTTTTGATACCGAATTATTATATATCGCCAGTTTGCATAAACTTAAAATAGTTGAGATGCCGGTCTTGTGGACGCACGACAGCAATTCCAAGGTGAAGGTCATGAATGCGGTAATTAGCTCGTTCAAGGAGCTTGTTCAGATGAAGACCAACCAAATTAAAGGGTTGTATAAATAAGTTTATGGAAATTAGCGAGTATAAAAAAATGGACGAACTGGAAAAAAACCACTGGTGGTTTGTGGCTAAGCGTACTTTTCTTCGACTCGCAATCGATCGCGAGGTTGGTGATGTATCAAAGAAAAAGGTTTTAGATGTCGGTTGCGGAACCGGCGGTGTCATGCAGATGTTGAACGAGCTTGGCGCGGAATGTGAGGGCGTGGATGTGAGCGAAAAAGCATTGGAGTATTGCCGGAAAAAAAATTTGAAAGTAGTTCAAGGAGACGGGATTAAGTTGCCCTATGCCGATAATACTTTCGATTTGGTGATATCGTCTGATGTATTAGAACATATTGAAAAAGATTTCGAGGCCGTGGCGGAAGTGAAGCGGGTGCTAAAGCCCGGCGGTGTGATCATAGCCACCGTCCCGGCTCATCAAAGGCTTTTTTCTTATCATGACATAGCTCTTCACCATGTTCGTCGTTATTCGAAGAAACAGTTTTTTGATCTATTATCGGGATCATTTTCCAAAACAAACATCGCGTGGATTCATTCTGCCATCCTTGTTCCGGCGATCATTCAGAGGATGGTATTTAAGATCGCCGGAAAAACTGATTCGGATGTTAAGATAAATAGTCGGCCAATAAATATTGTTTTGGGGTTCTGGTACAAGGTTGAAACATTTATTTATAAATTATTCAAGGGTCTGCCTTTTGGTCTGTCATTGATCGGTGTAGCTAGAAAGGATAATTTATGAAATTGATTTCACGCTACATTGTTATTATTCCGTTGTTGTTGATGGCATTATTTTCGATTGGCGAGTATTCAGGGGTAGCCAATTTGAGTTGTGAGTTTCAATCTTTTTGGTTTTTTTGTTCAAAGAAGGCTTTTCTCAGCGGCAGAATTTTTGCTTATTTTTACTCCCTCCTGATTTTTTCCTTACTTATTTTATCTAGTTATTTTTTATGGTTTAAAACCGGCAAAGCGACAAAGGCGCTCGCGGTTATTGGTATTTTTTTATCTTTGCTTATTTTACCGTTTGGGTCGGCGGATGTTTCATATTATTTTAGCGCCGGCAAATTCGTGTCGAGTGGAAAAAATATTTATTCTGCGGAGTGGCCGAGAAAGACTTATTTTTTAGAAGGTTTAACCGATGGTGATGTGACAGGGTTTCAATACGGGCCGATCAGCGCTGGTCTGTTTAAAGCTATCTACGATCTTAGTTCCGACAGCATTGTTCGTTTTATGGTTATTTGGAAATTGTTCGTGTTGTTGTGTTATTTTGGAGTTGGTTATTTAACAATGAAGATTATCGGGTTATTAAGACCGGATTTTGATAACAATCAAATTTTTAGTTGGTGGGCTCTTCAGCCCCTGGTTTTATTTGAATGGGTTATCAACGGCCATTTCGACGGTTTTTGGTTAATATTTTTATTGCTTGCCATATTGTTTGCCATAAAAAATAAATGGTGGGCGGTTTTTCCGGCACTTGCGATCGGAGTTTGGATTAAATTTATTCCGATTTTTTTCACTCCGGTTTTTATTGTTTGGTGGTTGCAGGGGGTTGATTTGAAAAATTATAAAAATAAAATTACGGAGTTTGTTTTTGGGTTGCTTATTTCGCTCGGCATTACTTATTTAGTTTGGTCAGGTTATTGGGAGGGATTCATTGTGTTTAAATCTCTCATCCTTCAATCAAAATGGGCGGTAATGAGTCTTTTTGCTTCGATTTATTATTCACTTTACCCTTTGTTCAATTATTTTCTTCACGGATCGACCCATTTTTATTTGACACGCCTGGTTCAGGGTTCGCTGTTGATTTTTGCGTTATATCTTTTGAAGCCGATTATTATTTCTTTTTTTAGAGTAATATTTAAAAAAGTTGTTCTTCGTCCGGAAGGCTATATTTCAGTCATTTTTGCTGTCGCGATGGTTTATTTATTGGTTTGGCAAAAATCGGTTTGGCCGTGGTATTTTGTTTGGTTGTTGCCGTTTGGTCTCATGTTTCACGCTTTTTATCCGGAATTAATGACAAAAAAATTTATGTTTTGGCTTTCCGCCACCCCCCTGGTTTATTATATTTTTTGGTATTATAATTTCATTACCTTTGGCACCGATGATTATGGGGCGGTCTGGTTTTCAGATGCGGTAGTTATCGTTATTTTTCTCCCACTCATATATCAGCTGTTTAAGATTTCAAGAAGAGGTTTTAATTTAGAGACAGAGTAATATGTTTGACAAGTTAAAAGTCCTCGCCGGTAAAAGATCTCTACGTGAAGTCGCTTTTGTTTATCTTGGGGCGCTTATCAATGGCGCTTCGCTTTTTTGTATTAATATTTTCCTGGGCCGGGTTTTGGAGCAAAGTCTGTTTGGGATATTTACTCTTTCAATTTTAGTATTGAGTACGGTTGCCGAGATGTCGGATTTTGGCCTTAATGGGGGATTGCTGAGATTTGCTCCGTATTATTTGGCAAACAACGAAGAAGAAAAATTAAAACAGCTGGTCAAAACCATTTGGAGATGGAGGGTCTCTCTCGCAATCGCTCTGACGGTATTTGGAATCGCGTTGTCACCCTTGATAGCCAGCTATGTATTCAACCAACCAAAAATTGTTTATTATATAATGTTTTCTTTTTTGGGCGTTGGCGGCGTAATTTTGCTTGGTTTTACAAGCACATATTTACAGGCGAGTCAGCGGTTTGTTTCAAATTCCTTGTTTCAAGTGTTGAAGGGGACTCTGCGGTTGGCTCTGGTCGTAATTCTGTATCTTTCAGGAATAAATAATCTTTTTGTATATTTATCGGTTTACATTTTTATTCCTTGGATATTATTTTTTATTTCCTACCGATTTTTGCCTCATAATTTCTTGAAAGTTTCGGTCGATGATGAAATAAAAAAACAGCTACACTCTCAGTTGGCCAGGTTTAGTTTTTGGCTGGTAGTTTGGTCGCTTTCCGCTATCGTGGCCAGCCGAATCGACCAAATTATGGTTAGTAATTTAATGGGTCTTGAGCAGGTAGCTGTCTATTCCATGGCGTTTCAGTTTGTCTATATTTATACCATCGCTCAGCAGTCAATCACGACGGTGCTAATGCCAAAAATGAATGGCTTGAAAAGTGTTGATGAGGTTCGGATATTTTCAAAAAAAGTCTTTCAATGGCTCGTGCCGGTCGTTTTGATGGTTGGTTTATTAATTTACCCGTCGAAATATATAATACAATTTATTTTCGGTTATAAATACGTTGAATCAATCCCAATATATTTAGTGCTTAGTTATAGCATGCTTGTAAATTTTTCCGCCATTCCATTTGCTCTGATTATAACAGCTTTTAACCAAACGCGGATTGTCGCGATTTCCGGAATAGTGCAGATGACCTTAAATATTCTATTAAATTTTGTTTTCATTCCTAGGTTTGGCACCGTGGGCGCCGCCTATGCTTTCGGCCTGAGCTCCGTATTTACTTTCGTCGTTTCTTTCGTGTGCACAAATTATCTGTTGCGCAATAAAAAAATCGAGGTCGTCTGACCTCGATAAAATTACATCCGCTATTTGTTGAGGTTTTTTACATATTGACGAAGTTCTTTGAGAATTTCGTTTTTTGAATATAAATATCCGCTGTCCTTGCCCCAAAGTTTTGAGTATTTTGATCGCATGTCATAGTTCGCGAGCGGCAAGGCGGTGTTGGTTATATTATAATAAAAGATCTCTCTCGCCAATAAATCCAGTTTCACCGGCTCGGTTGCAAAATTTATTATTTTTATATTATTTTTCAAGACCTTTTCAATATCCGAATAGATATTATCCAGGCAGTAAAATTGCAGGGCGCTTTCCGGGTGAATCAAAATATTATGCTTGTTTATTAAATCAAATATTACATTTTTCTTAAGATTTTTTCCAAATATCGTCGGCAATCTTATGATTGCATGATCAAAGTTTTTTTCAACAAATTCTTCAAGGAATAAACGGTTTTTTCCGTAGGAAGTGAGTAATTCTTTATGAATAGGTGAGTCCTCGTTTACGCCGTTCACGGGACTGTATACGTCGATCGTCGAAATCAAAACAAACTTTTTTGCCTTGAACGTTTTTAAATTGTTTATCAGGCTTTCAATTGTTTGCCGGTCTTTTTCTGGTTCCTTATTTGCCAGCCATTTGGTGCCTGGCGCGCCGGCGCACACAACCAAATCAAAGGATTTGTCCCGTATTTCGTCGATGTTTTTAGAATTATAGAGTTTGGAAAAGTTTTTTTGAGACAAAATATTGCTACCGACAAAACCCGTGAACCCGATCAGAGCGCTCGGATATTCTTGCATATCCTATTGTTTATCGTATTTCTTAATTGTTTCGATGATTTTATTTACATTTTCATCCGTAAGATCGAAATGAATCGGAATGAGGATGGTATCCTGGTCGGCTCTTTCAAGATCCGGAAGATTTTTAAGACCTCCAAAAATTGAGTAGCGGTCGTTGCGGCGATTGTTGATATTAATGAAAATAGAGTTTTCTCTCATGAATTTCGCAAATTTCATCCGGCCCTGGACATGAATCGGAAATATTTGGTAGTTGGGTGTGTTTTCTTTTGGATAATGCACCAATTTAATTTTTTTAAGATTTGCGAATTCTCTGCGATATAATTCACCGATCCTTTTTCGTTTTGTGAGCGGTTCGTCCACATGTTTCAATCCGACGCGTCCAATCGTGGCTGTTATGTCGTTCATGTTGAATTTATATCCCAGCACATCAATCTTTTCCGGTAGCGGGTCGATAAGGGTGGTTTTTTTATTTTCGCGGTCTACTCCATACCAGACGAATTTCTTCAGCTTGTTGTAGTAGGTTTTATTTGGCGTGGTTATCAGGCCGCCGTCCCCGCAGGTAATGATTTTTACAACTTGGAGCGAGAAGGTGATGATGTCGCCTTTTGCTCCGATGTAATCATCTTTATATTTTGAACCGATTGCGTGCGCCGAATCCTCAATAATTGGCAGGTTGTAATCCCTTCCGATTTTACGGATTTCGTCCATATTGCAGGCATTTCCGCCATAATGAACACACATTATCGCTTTGGTTTTTTTGGTAATCTTTTTTATGATGCTTTTTGGGTCGATGTTTAGAGTTTCATAGTTTATATCGGCGAAGACCGGCTTTGCTCCCTGCTCGAGTATCGAGGTGTTGGTCGCGATAAATGTATATGGTGTAGAAACAACTTCGTCGCCAGGTCCAACTCCAAGAGTGGCAAGCGCGGCGCGTAGCGAAGACGTCCCACTATTCGTGGCTACACAATAGGGGATACTGAATTTCTTTTTGAATTCCTCTCTGAGGAGGCCTTCTTGTTTGCCGGTATTAATCCATTTTGATTCTAGGGTTTTCCGAACCTCATCTCCTGTCTCCGGCGGGATAAATACCGACCACGGCCGGATTTCGTCGCCAATTTCGTAGGGTTTTTTATTCATAAAATATATTAAATATTCAATTTTGATTTGTAATAATTGACGGTATTCTGAATGCCTTTTTTGTGATCAAAAAATTTGAAATTAGGGAAAAGTTTTTTGAATTTTTTATTATCCAAAATTTTTACCATCGCGCCATCTTGATAATCAGTGTTAAAATATAATTTGCCTTTATATCCAAGCGCCTCGGCGACAAATTTCGCGCTTTCCTTGATACTGTAACCTTTTTTCTGTCCTAAATTAATAGGGTAAACAAGATCGCTTTCGATAAATATTCCCTTCATCATTAGTTTGACCACGTCGTCAATGTAGGCCCATTCGCGGATCGGCTTACCGGTACCCCAGATTTCGAACTTAGGAGAATTGTCTTTTTTTGCCTTTAGCATTCGGATGATTATGCCGTTTAGAGCGTGGGTTTTGTTCGGGTCGGCGGAGTCCCCGGGGCCAAAGGTGTTTGGAATAAGAAAATTAACACTATTTATTTTATATTGTTTTTTATAGCATTTAGAAACGACATATAAAAATTTTTTCGCGTTGCCATAGGAAAATACCGAATCATGCACCTCACCATCCCACCATTCAGATTCAAGCTGAACAGCGGATTCTCCTGGATATGAACAGTTTGAAAGCGGATTGATTATTTTAGCAGTTGGGCAGATTTTTGAGACGGCCTGGTACAGATTAAGGGTCATTTGCATGTTGTCGCGGATAACGTCGGCGGCAAATTTGGTCACATAGTGCACACTGCCGACATGGGCGGCGCAATTGAAAATTATGTCCGGTTTGATTTCGGTTAAACATTTTTCAGTCGAATTATAATTTAGCAGGTCCGTGCCGTTTGACCTCGAAGCGCTAAATATCGTATGGTTGGTTGTTTTTAGGGCCTTAACCAAATTACTGCCAACAAAACCACTGCCGCCAAGGACTAGGATTTTTAGATTTTTTTCTGTCTTCACGGTCATAAATTAGAAAAAGGGTTCGCGACGTCGACGGTTTGAAGGCCTCGGATTAGCTCATCAATGCCCATGTCAAAATCTATGCTGGTTTCAAAACCCTTGTCGCGTATTTTTTTGTATGATACTTCATAATCACGCTGATCCGGATCGGGGATCCCTTTATCGACAAATAGGATCTCAAAGTTGATTTTTTGTTTAATAATATTTGCAATATCTTCTTTGGTTTTGTTCATTTTTTCCGAGCCGACATTGTAAACTTCATTTTTCATTTTTTCGAAATTTTCGATTCCAAAAAGATAGGCCGACACTATATCCTTTACATGAACGAAGGTACGTTTAAAATGTTTGTCGTAAACAACCAGATAGTGATTTTTTAGAGCGTTAAAAACAAAGTCGTTTGGGAGTAGGTCTAGCCGCAAACGCGGGGAGAGGCCAAAGGCGGTCGCAAATCTGTAAGCAATCGAATTACCCTTTTTCATTACTTCTTTTTCCGCTCTTAATTTTGTGTCGCCGTAGATAGACAGCGGTTTTGGTTGTAGATCTTCGGTACAAATATTTTCAACCTTTCCATACACACTACCGGTAGACGCGTAGAACATTTTTTGGGAATTTGTTCTGGCTTCGTTAATATTTACGGTACCTTGGTAATTTACATCCTCCGCCAGTTGCGAATTTTTCTTACAGGCTGGCGCTCCCACTATCGCCGCTAAATGAATGATTACGTCGGTTCCGCTGACGGCCTTTTTTACCGTTTCAACATCCCTGACATCTCCTTTGATAAATTCAAAATCGGGGTTAATGAAATACGGGAGCATTGAGGTTTGCCTGAACAACAAGCTGTCCAGCACTCTTACCTGATGCCCTTTATTTAGCAGTTGTGGGACAAGCAACGAGCCGATATATCCAGCGCCGCCCGTAATCAAGATCTTCATATTATGAGCTATTTAGGTCAAAAAATAAATTAGTAATTCGTCTCAAAGGATCAGTAAAATTGTCTTTAATCGGTGGAAAATTTTTATTCAGATTTTCTTCGTTGACCTAGTATAAAAACTATTGATTTTTTTGTCAACAATGGGGAAATAATCGTTTCAGATATTTGACCTTTAAGGCAATTTATTATATCATAAAGACTGTTTTATGGGTACTTTTAAAGGTGTTTTTTGGCAGAAAACGCAGGTTTTAATACAAATTTTATATTTAAGGGTTTTATAGAGATTATGAAGGATAGTACAAAAAAAATGTTAAAAAAGATTTTTCCGCTAGGGTTTCTGATTTTCATGCATCGTTTACATGGAAGCGTGGCCAATAAATTTCGTTATCCGGTACTTTTAAAAAATTGGCGGGAATTTAAGCAGTCAGCCCTGGAAAAAAACGATCAAAGGTTTATTTTAACGCCAAAAAATTTCTCGCCGATTTTACACGAAATGGCAAATCTGCAATATTTTGATCGGCATTATGTTTATCATCCGGCCTGGGCCGCCAGAAAAGTTAAGCAGATCCAACCGGAATTTCATGTCGATATCAGCTCGACCTTGCATTTTTGTTCGATCGTTTCGGCCTTTATTCCCGTTAAATTTTACGATTATCGCCCCGCCGATCTACGATTGAGTAATCTTGAATCTTTGCAAGCTGATTTAATGAAACTACCGTTTCCAGACAACAGTGTCTCGTCCATCTCATGTATGCATACGGTAGAACATGTCGGTCTTGGACGCTATGGCGACCCAGTCAATGCGACCGCCGATCTGAGGGCTATGGAGGAACTCGGCCGAGTAGTAAAAAAAGGTGGTAATCTTTTGTTTGTTGTTCCGGTCGGTAAGCCAAAGCTCATGTTCAACGCCCAACGCATATATTCTTTTGAGCAAATTATCAGTGGTTTTAAAGATCTTAAATTAAAAGAGTTTACTTTATTGCCGGATTCAGGTTCTCTCATTGAAAACGCCTCCCCGGATTTAGTGCGCCAACAAGTTTATGGTTGTGGTTGTTTTTGGTTTACTAAAGAATAGTTGTTATGAATCAGCGACCCTCGGATCAAAGCTCTCCCAAAGTATTCGTTGTCACGGTAGTTTTTAATGATGTAAAAAATTTAGAAAGAACAATTCTTAGCGTGCTGAATCAGACTTATAAAAACATTGAATATATTATCATCGACGGCGGATCAACCGATGGGACGGTCGAGGTGATAAAAAAATATGCCGATCGGCTTCAATACTGGGTAAGTGAGAGTGATAAAGGCATGTTCGACGCTATGAACAAGGGTGTCGCGCGCTCGACTGGCGGGTGGGTGAATATTTTGAACAGCGGAGATTATTTTATTTCCGATACTATTTTTCAGGAAATTTTTAGTGAAGCACATCCAGATTCTGATATTCTCTACGGAAGTTTTGTCGGTAATTTCAGCGACCGCCCGGTCGTTTGTAAACCGCTGGATGATGTAACTGTCGAAGCCTACAAGGGGATGCAAGCTTGTCACTCTACTTTGTTTGTTAAGACTAAGATAGCGAGGAAAATTCCCTACGATCTTAAATATCGCCATTCGGCTGACGGAGAGTTTGAACTGCACTGCATCGCCGCTGGTTATAGATTTAAAAATTTAGGAAAAATTATTTTCCAAGTTGGCACATTGGGCAATTCGTTTAATAATTGGTTGCATTGCCGTTTGGAGAACTGGCAGATATGTCGACATTATTTTCCCGGAATAAAAACAGACTGGTTTCATTTTAGAAAATTAGCGAGAGAGTCAACTTTCCGATTTTTTAAGGCCGTTACCTCTATTTTTGGATTATACCAACTGGCGCGTTATATTTATCGTAAAAAATTGAAGAAAAAATTCCCTTTACTTCCAAAGGGCATCGAACGTTATAATGGATAATTATGTCGATTACTGCACATTGCCTTGTAAAAAATGAAGAAAATTTTGTCGGTTATGCGATAAGATCGGTAATTAATTATGTCGATAAGATCATTGTTTTTGATACCGGTTCAACCGATCAGACCGTCGAAATAATTAATAAGATTCAAAAAGAATTTCCGGGTAAAATTCTTTTTGAAGAAAAAGGAAAATGTGATAAAAAAAGGCATACGGAATTAAGGCAAGAAATGATTGATAAGACGAGTACTGAATGGTTTATGATTTTGGACGGCGATGAGGTTTGGACGGATCGGGCATTGGAAGAGGCGCTGGAAATAATTAAAGCAAATTCTGGTGCAGAGTGTGTGTTAGTACCGTTTTATTTATGCGTTGGAGATATTTTTCACCAAACAGTAAGGAAGGGCGGTATTGAATTATTTGATTGGCAAGGTTTTTTTTATCCTAGATTTTTTAAAAAAATCCGGGGTATTAAATGGGCAGGAGACTTCAATAATGATACAAATGTTGATGAGGAAAACAAATTATTCTTTAAAAAGAATACCTGTTATTTAATAAAAAATAAATATTGGCATTTAACTCATTTGCAACGGTCATCAAAAGATTTGGATGATTATAGTTCTTTTGGCAGTAGAGGAGTAAAGAGAAGAAGTACTTATTTTTTAATTGGAAAAAAAATACGTGATAAAATGCCAGAAGTATTTTTAT
This sequence comes from bacterium, assembly GCA_021812425.1. Taxonomy (GTDB): domain Bacteria; phylum Patescibacteriota; class Patescibacteriia; order Magasanikbacterales; family GWA2-37-8; genus JAKANM01. The sequence continues at coordinate 25,379 of JAKANM010000009.1, forward strand.
TGGATCAAAATAATTATAGATTATCATTTTTAAAGTCTGTACAAAATTTTTTTAAGCTTATGTTAATTAAAAAAATAATATGATTTATTGTTGTCCAAAAGACAGGGGGGCGCTCAGTCAGACAGAATCAAACTTGGTTTGTGAAAGATGTTCATCAAAGTATGAAATTATCAATGGCATTCCACGGTTTGTAGCAATGGAAAATTATTCTTCGAGTTTTGGGTTTGAATGGAAACAATTTTCTAAAACGCAGTTGGATTCAGCTAGTATGATGAGCCAGTCGATGGACAGAATAACTGGTGGCATGGGCTGGTACGCCGAAGATGTGAAAGGAAAATTGGTTTTGGATGTAGGGTGCGGCTCCGGTCGTTTTTCCGAGGTTATTGCCAAATGGGGAGGTAGAGTCGTGTCATTGGATTACAGCGTAGCCATTGATGAGGCCAAAAAAAACCTAAATAACCTCGGTTTAA